>DHZF01000075.1:10188-10519 GCA_002414505.1 Hyphomonas sp. UBA5111
GCCGCCCCGGTCAGGCCGGGGCCGGACGCCCGTCGGCCCGATCCGGCGGGCGATAGGCGGCCTCATCGGCCCAATGGCAGAAGTGCCAGAAATCCTTGAGCTTTCTCTGCAGCGGATCGCGCCTCAGCCGGTCTTTCGCATAGCCCGGCGGGCGGCCCGTGCGCAGCGGATGCGTCCGCCCGCGTGTGCCGGCCTGCATCAGCGCGAGCCGCCGCGCCTGCCAGCGCGCCATGCGCATCGCTTCGGCGGCCGGGTCGGCGCAGCTGGTGGCCAGCCGCTCCAGCCGGGCGAGCAAGGGCGCGGGATCGAGCGTTTCGGGCGGGCCTTCGGG
>DHZF01000075.1:10637-10906 GCA_002414505.1 Hyphomonas sp. UBA5111
ATGCCCAGCATCCAGATCGAGGGCCGGGCCCCGTATGTGACCGCCAGGGTCTCGGGCGGCTCCAGCGGCGGGAAATAGAGGGTCAGCGTGTCGGCCAGCGCGATCCGGCGGGTCGCAGGCTGTGCCAGGGCGTTGCAGGCCGTTTCATCCTGTTTCAGCGCGTCGCAGACCGTTTCATTCCGTTTCACCCTGTTCCAGTCCGTTTCACGCGGACGCGGCGCGGTCCAGCTGATGTCCAGCTCCAGTGACATGAGATAGAGCATGCGGCG
>DHZF01000075.1:11095-12363 GCA_002414505.1 Hyphomonas sp. UBA5111
GTCTCCAGCGCGCGTTTGATGAGAGAGTCCCGGTCGAACATGCCTGCAAGGATACGGCAGGGATCAGAGGGGTGGGATAAGGTTTATTTTGTTTGTCTGGTTAGAGCATAGACTTAACAATTCCGCAGAAGCGGTTTTTTGATGGCGAAACGCCATAGTACTCCTAAATGTTAGGCATGCCTAAACCAAAAATAACTTGCAAACTAACGGGAGAAGAAGGCCCCAGTGTTCGGTGCCACATAATTCCGCGAAGTGCGTGCCTTACTACTCCCAAAGGCGGCTTAGTGTTCGCGCTGAGCGAAGACACGCCAGCAAAGCGCAACCTAAACGGTTGGTACGACACTTCGATAGTGACTCGTCGCGGAGAAGACTATTTAGCTGATCTCGACGAATACGCCGTAAAGCTATTTAGGAAGAAGGGCATGTTCTTTTCCAAACGGCGCGATGATGGAGCAAAGTTTGATGGCTTTTTCGAGCTCCCCATTTCCGGGTCAGGGATTGTCGGTCACTTCGCTATCAATGACGTCGATGCAATGAAAATCAAGCTGTTCGGATTGTCTCTATTGTGGAGAGCTAGCGCGACCAGCCGACCCGAATTCGAACACATCAAACTTGCGCAAGCCGACGAAAAATCCATCGGTAGGTTCATCACAGGGGATGCCACACCGAGACACTGGGAGTATCCGATAATTGTGTCAGCATTCGATAATTCTTATGACAGAACCGACCTAACGCCATCGGTGGTGAGAATGTTTCACACCAAGTTTATTAGGTGGTGCATCGACGGTGTTATTCTGTACACATGCACACGTCGAACCATGTTTAATCGTCGATCCATGGGGGCACTAAGTGCGGGTTATCTAAAAGATGAACTAAAAGGGCTTGTAATCAATTATTCAAGCAGCACCCAAAAAAAGGTGTCAGACAGAGTTTTCGAAAACCACTTAGAGAAGTTCGGCTCGCCTTATAGAGATGACAAGATGCTAGGCCTTCCTCCGAAATTCGTATTTGATGAGTTCGGAAGAAGAGTTCCATTCCGAAATAGCTCGTAAAATTAAAGAACTATCTCGAGTCATTGCTCGTACGCACCATCTATTAAGGCACCAACACCGTCGCGCCGGTCGTCGTGCCGCTCTCAATCGCTTCATGGGCTTTCGCCGCTTCTGAGAGCGGGAAACGCTGGCCGATGTCGGCGTGGATCGTGCCGGATTTCAGGGCGCTGAAGAGGAGGCCGGCGCCGCGCGTGAGGCTGTCCGCATCCGGAATGA
>DHZF01000075.1:12427-12640 GCA_002414505.1 Hyphomonas sp. UBA5111
GCTGTCCGCATCCGGAATGAAATTGAACAGGGAGGGCCGCGTCATGATGAGCGAGCCGCCCTGGGTGAGGCGGCCGGGCGGGATCGGGTCGACCGGGCCGGAGGCATTGCCATAGGTGACGAACCAGCCGCGCGGACGCAGGCTGCTGAGGCTTTCCTCGGCGCTGATCTTGCCGACACTGTCATAGGCGACATCGACGCCGCGCCCGCCGGT
>DHZF01000126.1:0-28555 GCA_002414505.1 Hyphomonas sp. UBA5111
TCATTGGCGCCATTCGGCACCGTCCAGGCGGGGACGGTCGTGCCGGCATCCAGCACGGCAAAGCCGGCCGGGTATTCGCCGGGCCAGCCGGGGCTGACATACCAGCTGTCATCATAGCCGGACAGGGCCTTGTAATCGAGATCATCGACCGGCGGCGCGGCAGGCTCTGCCTCCAGCGCGCTGTCGAGGCCGGGATCGGCTTTGGTCTCGGCGGGCGCCGGCGTCGCTGCCGGAACGTCCGCGCGCTCCTGTCCGCAGGCCGCGAGCAGGCCCGCTGCGATCAGAATACAGCCCAGTCTCATCTACCTCTCCTTGACGGCGACTCACATGCCCGTGCCACATTAGCACGAACAATAGCAAGAATGTGGCATCGATCCCTTGGCTTTTTATGCAATTTGATGTCGAAAGCACGCTTCAAAACAGGTTTTCTCCATGACTGCACCGATTGTTCGCTTCGCTCCCTCGCCCACCGGCCGCCTGCACGTAGGCAATGTGCGCACGGCGCTGATCAACTGGCTGTTCGCCAAGGGCCAGCAGGGCAAGTTCATCCTGCGCATTGATGACACCGATACAGAGCGCTCGACACAGGAATATGAAGACGGCATCCGCACGGATCTGACCTGGCTCGGCCTCGTCTGGGATGACACATTCAGCCAGTCGAAGCGATTTGCGGAATATGACGCGGCGGCGGACAAATTGCGCGAGATGGGCTTGCTCTATCCCTGCTACGAGACGGCTGACGAGCTCGACCGCAAGCGCAAGATCGCGCTGTCGCGGGGCCGCCCGCCCGTCTATGACCGCGCGGCGCTGGAGCTGAGCGATGAGGACAAGGCAAAGCTGGAAGCCGAAGGCCGCACGCCGCACTGGCGTTTCAAACTCTCCGGCGGGCGCGTGGAGTGGACCGACCTTGTGCGCGGAGACCAGAGCATCGACACGTCCAGCCTGTCCGACCCGATCCTGATCCGCGAGGACGGCTCCTATCTCTACACCCTCCCCTCGGTCATCGATGATATCGAGGCGAAGATCACCCATGTCGTGCGCGGGGAAGACCATGTCACCAATTCCGGCGCCCAGATCGAGATCTTCAAGGCGCTGGGCGGCACGGCCCCGGACATGGCGCACACGCCGCTGCTGATCGGCGCGGATGGTCAGGGCCTGTCGAAGCGGCTCGGCTCGCTGTCGATGGGCGAATTGCGCGCGCAGGGCTATGAGCCGATGGCGGTCTCCAGCCTGCTCGCCAAGATCGGCACATCCGATAATGTCGAAGCGCGCGAGACGCTGGACCAGCTGGTCGCGGAATTCGATTTCGGCAAGATCGGCCGCGCCCCGGCGCGCTTTGACGAGGCCGAACTCTTGTCGCTGAACGCGGCGATTTTGCACGGCCTGCCGTTTGATGCGGTGAAGGAGCGGCTCGCCGACGTGGACCCCCGCGCGGCGGATGAAGCCTTCTGGACCGTTGTGCGCGAGAATTGCTCCCTGCTGCCGGACGTGGCCGGCTGGGTCGAGACCGTGTTCGGCGAGATCACGCCTCTGGTAGACGCTGAAGACAAGGACTTCGTGGCGACCGCCGCGACCCTGCTGCCCGAGGGCGACCTGACGGGCGAGAGCTGGAGCCAGTGGGCGAACGCCGTGAAGGCCGAGACCGGCCGCAAGGGCCGCGGCCTGTTCATGACGCTCCGCAAGGCGCTGACCGGACAGGAACACGGCCCCGACATGGGCGCGCTGCTGCCGCTGATCGGGCGGGACCGGGCGCTCAAACGGCTGCAGGGCTAGCGTTCTGCCCCTAGACTCCTGAATCTTTTCGGATTTCAAACTTTTTGGAACAAAGTCAGAACTTTTTCCTTTCCAAAAGGTGAATATTCTGGTTATGTTCTCTTATCGCAGATCAAGCGAAGAACAGGTTCAGCACACAGTTTCACGAGGGGTTTCAGCATGTCGGGTTTGGTGATCAAGGGATGTGAGTACGATCCAATCGAGTCCAAGGATGTCGTCTATGGCGATGGTTTCCGGATGGAGCTGGAACAGGCGATTGCGCTGGCCTCGACGGGCGTTGAATTCTGGGCCGCCGAGCGTGATGGTTCCGCCGCGCCCATCTCTGTCGCCAAGAATGAATATGGCGAACTGATCCTGAAGACCGAGCCGACGGCCTACGCCGCCAACCCGCTTGGCGAGATCAGCGCCCCACCGATCGTGCACCGCCGCTATCGCCCCGAAGCGCAGATGCCTGCACGGATCCATCCCGGTTACGCTGTCGCGGCCTAGTCACGCAGCGGCCCCTACCCTTTACATGTTTCCTTGCCTGACGCGTCTCCACACCCACTCTCCAGGCGCGCAGGATTGATCCGGCCTCACCTGACCGGATCGGAGGGGTCACACCAGCATGTGAAGGGTGGGGGTTACTCCGCCTCCAGATTAATTTGTTAATTGATAGCGTTTAAGGCTAAACTATATTCATTCAGACGCTTGTTTAACCACGAAGACAGCTCGGCCCAATTCGAAGGATCAGTATAATTCCCAGCGTGACTATCGATGTAAAAGTACCCTCCGGAACTGCCTGCATCGATCGTTATTCCAAGACTACGCTCTAAAGAATATTTGTGTGGCTCCAGCAAGGCACGCACTTCCTCCGGAGAAACATTTTCAAATCCTCGAATGAATAGCCCAACCTCGTTTTTCGCGATATAATAACTGACAACTAGTCCGAGATCAGTGAATTTGCGCCATCTGTTCGATGCGCCGCCAGCGCTGCCGTCCGCTTCATTTTCGGGATAATACTCTAAAAAGTACTCCCAGAAACTTCTACGCCTCACACCCTCTGGACTTAATTGTTTAGTTGCCCGAGTGACACTCTGCAGTCTTCGCTCCCAAGAGTTTGGTTTTTCTAGAACTTCGAAAAGCGGCGCATACCTACTGTCTTCGATTCGAACTACTCGTGCACGTACGGCAAAGAACGAGAATTCTTCGGCGGTGCTTTCATTCAGCCATTTCATCGCCGCCAAATGCGCTTCTCTGAATGATGACGCGACCCAAATGACAGTTTTGGCCTCGAGTCCGGCTAGATATGTCAGAATTTGCCCAAGGTGTCTGTGATCAGACATTTCCAGCTGGTTTTCTATCAGAATATTTGAATTATCCTGCGTGTTTCTAGCAAGTATGTCAGCGGAAAAATAATCGTCGTGAGTTGGCAGCCCTGCTTCAGCCTTTATTAGTTCTAACTGAAGCCCAATAACCTCTCCTATACGGTCTAGGTTGTCGGCAAGCCACGGAGTAAAGTTTTTTGCTTCATCTGCCCATGCATCTCGTACTGATACGTCAGACAGCCTTCCAAATTCTTTTGACATACTTTACTCCGCCTCCAGATGAACCAAAATATCGCCCTCGGCGACCTGGTCCCCCGCAGCAGCCTCCACGGCTTCTACCACCCCATCGCGCGGCGCCGGCAAGGTGTGTTCCATCTTCATCGCTTCCATCACCGCAACCGGATCGCCCTTGGTGACCGTATCGCCCGGCTTCACATGTACGGCGAGCAGCTTGCCCGGCATCGGCGCGCTGACAGTGTCGCCACCCAGCACCGCTTCCACATCTGCGTCATAGTCCGGCACCTCAACCAGCACCGTGTCGCCGCCGGTCGTGACCGCATAGCGGCGCGGCGAGATGTCTGTCACGAAAGGCAGCGGCGCGTCCGGATCGACCTCATGCTCTGACGGATCGAACCAGTCGGCATCGGTGCCTACGGCAATTGCGGCCTTGCGCACAGGCGAAGCGTTCGAGCGGAATCCGTCGCGGATTCCCCACGGCGTGATGGCGCCGGCATCATCCAGTTCAACATCACTCACCGCCAGAACAGACGCATGCTGATGTGCGGCGGGCGGATGGGTCAGCGCATCCCCCTGCTCCGCAATCCAGTTCACATGATGCGTGCCTTCGCGGAAGGCCTCCGACAGGGCGCAGCGGCGCAGGAAGCCTGTATTGGCCGGCACGCCCGCCAGTTGTGTGTGCGCCAGCGTCTCGGTCAGCAAATCCACGGCGGCGTCGCGATCTTCTCCGTGCACGATCAGCTTTGCGATCATGGAATCATAGCTCGCCGGCACACGGTCGCCCGTCTCGAAGCCGGTATCCCAGCGGACCGTCTCGCCGTCAATCGGCTGCAACAGGCCGAATTCGAGGATCAGGCCCGCGCCGGGGCGG
Organism: Hyphomonas sp. UBA5111; assembly: GCA_002414505.1. Lineage (GTDB taxonomy): Bacteria > Pseudomonadota > Alphaproteobacteria > Caulobacterales > Hyphomonadaceae > Hyphomonas. The sequence continues at coordinate 4,189 of DHZF01000126.1, forward strand.
AAGCCATCGGCCGGGTCTTCGGCGCAGATGCGCGCCTCGATGGCATGGCCCATTAGCGGGATTTCGTCCTGCGCCAGCGGGATTTCCTCGCCGGAGGCCACCAGCAATTGCCAGGCGACAAGATCCTGCCCGGTAATCATCTCGGTGACCGGATGCTCCACCTGAAGCCGGGTGTTCATTTCAAGGAACCAGAATGTGTCGACGCCCAGCGGCTTGGACCCGTCCACGATGAATTCTACCGTGCCGGCCCCCTGATATCCAACAGCCTGCGCCAGTTTCACCGCCGCGTCCGTCATGGCCGCGCGCACCTCGTCCGGCATGCCGGGCGCAGGCGCTTCCTCGATGACTTTCTGACGGCGGCGCTGCAGCGAGCAATCGCGCTCATAGAGATGGACGACATTCCCATGTGCGTCGCCGAAGACCTGGACTTCGATATGGCGCGGCTGCTCGACCAGCTTTTCCAGCATGACCCGGCCATCGCCGAAGGAACTCTCGGCTTCGCGCACCGCGCTTTCGAGTTCGGCCTTCAGCTCGCCCGCCTTGGAGACAAGACGAATGCCGCGCCCCCCGCCCCCGGCGACCGCCTTGATCAGCAGCGGAAAGCCCACGCCTTTCGCGGCCTTGGCGAGCGTTTCGAGTTCCTGGCCTTCGCCGCGATAGCCGGGCAGCACGGGCACGCCCGCCTCTTCGGCAATGCGCTTGGCTTCATCTTTCGGGCCCAGGGACCGGATCGCCTTGGCGGACGGGCCGACCCAGATCAACCCGGCTGTCTCGACGGCTTCGGCGAAATCGGCATTCTCGGACAGGAAGCCATAGCCCGGATGGATGGCATCGGCGCCGGTCGCCCTGGCCGCGGCAAGGATGGCCTCGACCTTGAGATAGCTTTCGGGCGCAGGCGACGGGCCGATATGGATCGCCTCATCGGCCTCGCGCACATGTTTTGCGCGCGCATCGGCGTCGGAATAGACGGCGACCGTCGCAATACCGAGCCCACGGCAGGTCTCAAAAATGCGGCAGGCGATCTCGCCCCTATTCGCGACGAGCAGCTTCTGGATCTTCAATGCGTGGCCCTCCCGGCGCCCGGTGGGCTTTGCCATGTACGGCCGCCACCAGGACAAAACTGATTATCATCAGCAGATACCATGATCCGAGTTTCGATAAAGAGACCATCTGCCAGCCATGCTCTTGCCCGGGATAGGCCCAGGCACGGGCGAATGTTCCAAGATTTTCGGCAAACCAGATGAAGATTGCCACCAGCCCGAAGCCGATCACGAGCGGCATCGGCCGGTGCGCCTCATCGGCGCGAAACCAGACCATGCTGGGCCCGTAAACCATCGCTATGCCCACGAACAGGGCAATCCGGACATCCGGCAGCCAGTGATGCGCGAAGAAATTCACATAGATCGCCGTCGCCAGCAGGCCCTGCAGCCAGAGCGGCGGGAACCGGTCGAACCGGAACTCGAAGATACGCCAGACCCGCGCAAGATAGGAGCCCACCGCGCCATACATGAAGCCCGTGAACAGCGGCACCGCGCCGATGCGCAGGAAACTGTCTTCCGGATAGATCCAGCTGCCATGCGCGGTCTTGAACAGCTCCATCACCGTGCCGACGACATGGAAGACGAGAATGATCCTCGCCTCCTCCCAGGTCTCGAGGCCCGTCCAGAGCATCATGATCTGGATGGCGAGCGCGCCGAGCACGAGGAAATCATAGCGCGAGAGGCGCGCGCCGTCCGGATACCAGGCAAAGGTGAGCAAAAGCAGGCCCAGCATCAGGCCGCCAAACAGGCACGCCCAGCCCTGCTTGATGCCGAAGGCAATGAATTCAAAGACCGCCTGACTGACCGGTCCGGTCACGTAACGGGCATGCAGGGCCGCGCGGGCGGCATGCAGGCGCTGCTGGGCGCGCGTCGGGGCAGGTTTTGGTGTCTCCATCCCCTCTTCTATCCGGGTCAATCACGGCGCAATCCGGGCGCGGCGGGGACCTTTGCCGGTCCAAATTCCGGCTTGGACACCCTTCCGAGCTGTCGTAAGGGTTAACGGGCAGAAACCACACGGGAGTGTCTTATGGCCTATGCATCAGGTATCGGAATCAGCAGTCTGGCAGGCGTGGTCGGCGCCGTTGTCGGGGGCTATATCGGCTTCACGCAGGCGGCAGATGTCAGCAATCTGGAGCCGGTTTCCGGCGCGCTGATCCTGGGGGCGATCGGCTTTGTGGCAGGCAGCGCGGGCGCCTTCCTCCTGAAATCCCTGATGCAGTTCGTCATCTACATCATCCTGTTCGGCATTGTGGCGTATTTCTTCCAGCACCAGATCGAGTCACTCACAGGGATAAACCCGGTGAGCGCGACGCTGAATTTCCTGGCGGATCTTGGCCTGCCCGTGAGCGCGAAGGACAGCGTTCTGGTTACCGACCCCAGCTAGGCGGGCGCTTGTCGAGGAAGGCCTCGATGCCTTCCTTGCCCTCATCCGAGACACGGCGCGCAGCGATGCGCTTTGACGTCTCGTGGCTGAGATCCTTGTCGATGAACACGCCGGAGACATCGCGCACCAGCGCCTTGCTCTCGGCCACCGCGCCCGGCGCCGCCGCGAAGACGAGATCGGCGAGGTGCTCTTCCATCGCCGTCATCTCGGCCTGGTTTTCGACGACATACTGAACGAGGCCCAGCTTTTCGGCATAGTCGGCGTCGAACGTCTCGGCCGTGGTGAACAGGGCCTTGGCCCAGCGCGCGCCGATCGCCTCGATGACATAGGGGCTGATCGTGGCCGGCGTCAGGCCGAGCCGCGCTTCGGAAAAGCGGAACTTGGTGCCTTTCATCGCCACGGCCACGTCACACGCCGCCACGAGGCCAGCCCCGCCGCCCATGGCCGCGCCCTGCACCAGTGCCAGCGTCATCTGGGGCATGTCGTAGAGTGTGCGCAGCATTTCAGCGAGGTTCATGGCATCGCGCTCATTGTCCTCGCGCGTGTGCATGGCCGCCAGCTTCATCCAGTTGAGGTCCGCGCCGGCGGAAAAGCTCTTGCCCGCGCCGCGCAGGATCATCATGCGAATGGTGCGCTGGTCGGCGATGGTGTGGAACACATCGGTCAGCTCGGCGATCAGTTCGGCATTGAAGGCATTGTGTACGTCCGGCCGGTTGAGCGTGACGACGGCGAGGCCTTCCTGCGTCGCTTCGAGCGTGATGAGATCATAATCGGAATCGCGCATAGGGATCAGTCCTGTTCAGTGTTGGAAGCTACCTTGCGGTAGTGGCTGGATGGGCGCAAGGCGGGCCGCTCGACAAGATGCCACAGCGCATAGCTGGCGGCGATGACCCCAACTGCAGAGAGGATAAATCCAGCCGCATAGCCGAGCGCCGCAAAGGCCCCGGCCATGACCAGGCCCTGCAGGATCGGGAAATGCGTGATGTAGACGCCATAGCTGATATCACCGAACCGCGCGGCATTGAGGGCCGGCCCCGGCAGGAAGGCGGCGCAGGCGATCAGACCCGCCAGTCCGGCACCGCGCAGCGGTTCAAGCCAGGGATGCAGCGCCGACAGGAGCGCCAGCGCCAGCCCCGCCGCGCCAAACCAGAGCGGCTTCGACTTGGCCAGATCCCAGACCAGCCAAAGCGCAATACCACTGGCGAAGAAAGCCATCTGTCCGGGCAGCTGGCGCGCCAGCACAGGGGCGAGCGGATGATCCAGCAGGACCGGCACATAATGGCGCCACGCCTCCCCTGCCGCATAGAGCGCCACCAGGACAATCCATTGCGCCCGGCCCGTGCGCCGCAGGATCCATCCGATGATGGGCAGACAGAGATAGAACATGACCTCGATCTTCAGCGTCCACAGGGCGCCATTGACCTCAGTGAAGCGATTGTCCTCGAACAGGCCGGGCAGGTCCGGCGACAGGAAGTTCAGGAAGACGAGGTTTGCACCGACATATTCCGCGACGCCGCCGACCGTCCCGCCCATCAGCAGGCTGATGAGCGCGGGAATGAGGATCACGGCGGCATAAGCCGGATAGAGTCGCCGCACACGCTTTCCGGCATAATCGGCAAGGCTTTGAGACCGCACAAGCGAGCCGGCGACCAGCGCGCCGGAGACGATGAAAAATCCCTGAATGGCAATTTCGGCGACATGCCCCCAAGCGCGCTCCAGCCCGCTCATCGGGGCCAGCGCGGACAGCACAATGGCATGATAGGCAAACACCGCAGAGGCGAGCGCCAACCGGATGAGATCAAACCTGTTTGCCGCCAATCGGTGCGCTGTCGCCATCGCGCGTGTTTAGCGCATCGGCCCCAAATGGAAAGGGGCCCGCTGGACCGGCGGACCCCTTCAGCACCGACTGGCTGGGCAGCCTACCGACCCGGCAGGCCAGCCGCCGTCACGGCGCTGTGCTCGGACCGTCCCCGCCAGGCAGCAAGGGCATCTGCCAGTTCTTCCTCGGAAACGGTTCCGTTCGAATTGAGGTCGAATTTCGTGAACTTGGCTTTCGCCTCCGACTCGCTGGCCGTGCCCGCGCTGGCGGAATAGCTCACATATTCATCCTCGCTGATCAGGCCATCATCATCCAGATCCAGCAACGAGAAGTCGGGCATCTCGCCCGCATGACCCATCAGGGCCGTCATCATCGCCGCCGTTACCAGAAAGCTGCTACGTCTGACCATGTTCGAACTCCTTCTCACTCTATGCGTCGCAGGGGACCGCGACAGGACTGAACTTACCCGAAACACCTGGTAATGATGCGTGAAAAGACGTTCACGACGAAGATGTAATGAATGCGGCTCAGACCGCTTCGCCGCCGATCTCTTTCATGAAGGTGAACCAGGATTCCACCTTGGACGGCGTCAGTTCGTCAACGCTGCCGATGATCGTATGGTGCATCGGCTTGAAGCCGGAAAGGCCGAGCACCCCCCGCTCCAGCGCCTTCAGGGCGCCCGCATCCATACCGAAGCGATAGATGAGGTCCGGCATGCCCATCGTCACGACAATGCGCGCCGACTTGCCCTTCATCATCCGCTCCGGCCAGCCAGCATTGGACTCACGCGTTTTCAGAAAGAATTCTGCCCGGGCCGCCTGTTCGAAAAAGGCCTTGAGCCGCGCCGGCATGCCGCCCAGCCAAAGCGGAAACGCGATGAAGAGATGGTCGGCCTCGGCGATCTTTCCGCGCTGGCTGAGGATGGGTTCCGGCGGCGGGTCGTCGAATTCTGCCTGCGAGGTCAGGAAGGGCACATTGAGATCTGCTACCCGGATGCGGGATACCTTGTGATTGGTGGCCTCGGCGCCCTCGGCATAGGCATCGCAGAGCGCGTGGATCAGATGATCGGGATCGGGATCGGGGTGGCCATCGATGATACAGATAGAGCGGGTCATGGGGGTCAGCCTCCTGCCATGTGACAGGGGGCTTCTAGCATGGCTCTGCAACAGGTTTTATACGTAGGATTACTACATCCGGAATACGCCGAAGCCTCGGTCCGGGAACGGAGCATTGAGGCTGGCTGACAGGGCGAGGCCCAGCACGCGGCGGGTGTCGGCCGGGTCGATGATGCCGTCATCCCAGAGGCGCGCGGTGGAGAAATAGGGCGAGCCCTCGGCCTCATAGAGATCGCGGATCGGCTGTTTGAAGCCCTCTTCCTCGTCGGCGGACCATTCACCGCCCTTGCGCTCGATGCCGTCGCGCTTGACCGTGGCCAGCACGCTGGCCGCCTGTTCGCCGCCCATGACCGAGATGCGGGAGTTCGGCCACATGAACAGGAAGCGGGGGCTGTAGGCCCGGCCGCACATGCCGTAATTGCCTGCGCCGAAGCTGCCGCCGGTCACGACGGTGAATTTCGGGACGCTGGCGGTGGCCACGGCGGTTACCATCTTGGCGCCATCCTTGGCGATGCCGCCAGCCTCATATTTAGAGCCGACCATGAAGCCGGTAATATTCTGGAGGAATACCAGCGGAATGCGGCGCTGGTCGGCCAGTTCAATGAAATGCGCCGCCTTCTGGGCGCTTTCAGAGAACAGGATGCCATTATTGGCGAGGATCGCGACCGGCATGCCATAGAGGCGCGCAAAGCCGCAGACGAGCGTTTCGCCGTAGAGCTTCTTGAACTCATGGAATTCCGACCCGTCAACGAGACGCGCGATCACTTCGCGGGCGTCATAGGGTTCGCGGACATCCTGCGGCACGAGGCCATGCATTTCGGCCGGATCATAGAGCGGCTCGGCCGGTTCGGTCAGGTCGAAAGGCTGGGGCTTCGGCTTTGCCAGCGTACGGACAATGGAGCGCACAATGGCGAGGGCATGGGAATCATGGGCCGCGTAATGGTCGGCCACGCCGGACTGGCGGGCATGCACATCCGCGCCGCCCAGGTCTTCGGCGGAGATCACCTCCCCTGTCGCGGCCTTCACCAGCGGCGGACCGCCGAGGAAGATGGTGCCCTGCTTGCGCACGATGATGGTCTCGTCCGACATGGCCGGCACATAGGCGCCGCCCGCGGTACAGCTGCCCATGACCGCAGCGATCTGGGGAATGCCCTTCGCGCTCATCTGGGCCTGGTTGTAGAAGATCCGGCCGAAATGCTCGCGGTCGGGAAAGACTTCGGACTGGTGCGGCAGGTTCGCGCCGCCGCTATCGACCAGATAGATGCAGGGGAGGTGATTTTCGAGCGCCACTTCCTGCGCGCGGAGGTGCTTCTTCACCGTCACCGGGAAGTAGGCGCCGCCCTTCACCGTCGCATCATTGCAGACGATGAGGCATTCGCGGCCTTCGACCCGGCCGACCCCCGTAATCAGGCCTGCGCCGGGGGCTTCATTTTCGTACATGCCATTGGCGGCGAGCGCGCCGATCTCAAGGAAGGCCGAGCCCGGATCCAGCAGGCGTTCGACTCGCTCCCGCGGCAGCAATTTGCCCCGCTCGACATGGCGTTTCCGGGACGCTTCCGGCCCGCCAAGCGCCGCTTCAGCGGTTTTTCCGCGCAATTCGGCAAGAAGCGCGCTCATGGCCGCTTTATTGGCGGCAAATTTGCTACCGGACACATCAAGGCTGGATTTCAGAACCGGCATAACGCCTCCCACTGGAATTTTGTGCCTGCTTAGCGGCGCCCGGCCCACCTGTCACGCGGGCGTCATGCGAATTTGAAACACAGGGGATGAGCGAAAGGCTTTGAAAAGGGAATCGAAATGGGCATGTTCTTCAACATGGGCATTGATATCACTCCCCGCCTGCGGGCCATCGAATTCCTGAAGGATGTCCCGCGCCGGGCCATGAAGGCCGCCGGCAAGGAAGCCGACTGGTTTTCCCTTCCGGCCGGCAAGCCGCTCTACCTCGCGGGCGAGCCCGCAGACACGCTCTATTTCGTCCTGTCCGGCACGCTGGGCATCTTCCGCGAAGGCCCGCACGGCAAGACCGAATTCGTGGGCCATATCCGCTCCGGCGAACCGGCGGGCGAGATGTCCCTTTTCCTGGGCGGGGTGGACCTGACCGGCGACGGCCAGCCGAATGATGCCCCGCACACCAGCTCGGTCTACGCCCTGCGCGACACCGAACTCGTCGGCGTCTCCCGCAAGGGATGGGACCGGATGGTCCGCGCCGAGCCGGAACTGCTGGAAGCGATGATCCGGGTGATCCTGCTTCGCCTCGGCAAGTCCGGCGACCGGGTGGCGAGCGCCGCGCCGAAAGTGTTCACGCTGGTGGCGACGTCTCCCACGATTGACCTCAAACTGCGCGCCCGGTCCCTGAAGCAGGCGCTCGAACGCCTCGGCCGCAAGGCCATCATCGTGGACGAGAAGATGGGCGACGAGCGACCCGCCGCCTATTTCGACGAGCTGGAACGCACGCATGATGTGGTGATCCTGATCTCGGCCATCGGGGACAATGCCTGGTACCGCCTGTCGATGCGCCAGGCCGACCGGATCTGGGTCGTTGGCCGCGCTGATGCGCGCCCGTCCAATCCGCTGATGCCGGATGACCAATCCCCTGCCCGCGCGCTGAAACTGGTCGATGTCCTGCTGCTGCATCACAGCGACGAGCGTCAGGGCGCCAAGCCCGCCCAATGGATGGCGGCCTCCGGCGCGACCCGCGTCTTCCACTGGAGCCGGGTCGAAGGCCAGGACTGCGACCGGCTGGCCCGGATCATGGCCGGCGTGTCGGTCGGACTGATCCTGTCCGGCGGCGGCGCACGCGCCTATTCCCATATCGGCGTCGTCCGGGCGATGCGCGAACTGGGCCTGCCGATCGACTTTGTGGGCGGCGCCTCGATGGGATCGGTCATCGCGGCCTGTGTCGCCATGGGCTGGAGCGATGATGAAATCGAGATGCGTATCCGCAAGGCCTTTGTCGACAGCAATCCGCTTGGGGACTATCACCTTCCCGTGGTCGGCATGGTCAAGGGCGCACGCGTGAATGCGCGGCTCAAGGAACATTTTGGAGAGGCCGAGATCGGCGATCTCCACCTGCCCTTCTTCTGCACGTCCACCAACCTCACCACCGGCTCGACCCGCATCCATCGCGAAGGCCTGCTACGCGAGGCCCTGCGGGCCACAATCTCGCTGCCGGGCATCCTGCCGCCGGTCGTGGACGGCAAGGATTTGCTGGTCGATGGCGCTGTGCTGAACAATTTCCCGGCGGACATCATGCGCGACCTGCATCGCGGCTTTGTCGTCGGATCTGATGTCACGCGCCAGCCAGAAAATATCGACCTTGAAGAGTTTTCAGAACCCCCGGGCTTTTTCCGCTGGGTGTTCAATAATGGCTTTTCCAGCCCGCCGCCGATTGCGGGCCTGTTGATGCGAACAGCAACGATCCGTGCCGATACAAAGTTCGGACATGACATGGCCGACGTGCTGGTGCTGCCCCAACTGGCTGACGTCCAGCTGCGCGACTGGAAGGCCTATGACGAAACCGTCCAGGCTGGCTATGTCGCCACGATGAAGGCTTTCGAAGGTACGAAGATCAAGGAAAAGTGCTGTCCGGCCTAGAGCTTTTACCAAGCCGTTCCGCGCGATCAGTCAGAAACAGGCTTCGACGGTGCGCTGAGGTCGCCAGAAACATTGGACAAGCGTTTTTGCCACCAACCAACATCATGCCAAGCGTCTAGCTTGTAGCCAACATTGCGATACGTTCCGAGATGCTCGAACCCTAGACGCTCATGCAGGGTAACGCTGGGGACATTCGGCAGGGCAATTCCAGCGAAGGCATTGTGAAACCCTTGACGTTTCAAAACCTCCAGCAATTCGATGTACAGGCGCTGTCCAACATTCCGACGCCGTGCGACCGGCGCAACGTATACGCTGACATCGCATGACCATTGATAAGCCGCGCGTGCTCTGTGCGATGACGCATAGGCATAGCCCAATGGCTGACCATTTTCTTCTGCCGCGAGCCAAGGAAATGTCTCAAGAGTGGTCTGTATACGCTCCGCCATTTCACTCACCGATGGCGGGGTCAGTTCAAATGAAATGACCGTTTCTTCAACAATCGGTGCGTAGATATCTGTAATCCATCCGGCATCTTCAGGTGCTGCCAAACGGATGTCCATATTCAAGCCGTTTCGCCGAAAAGTTCCCGGCCGATTAGCCAGCGGCGGATTTCCGACGTCCCTGCCCCGATTTCGTAGAGCTTGGCATCGCGCAGCAGGCGACCGGTCGGGTATTCATTGATATAGCCATTGCCGCCAAGGATCTGGATCGCGTCTAGCGCGAGCTTGGTCGCGGTTTCGGCCGCATACAGAATGGCGCCGGCGGCATCCTTGCGGGTCGTCTCGCCCCGGTCGCAGGATTTGGCGACGGCATAGACATAGGCCTTTGCCGCATTCATCTGGACATACATGTCCGCCACCTTGCCCTGGATCAGCTGGAACTCGCCGATGGACTGGCCGAATTGTTTCCGGTCATGGATGTACGGGATCACGACATCCATGCAGGCCTGCATGATGCCGGTTGGACCGGCTGACAGGACGGCGCGCTCATAATCGAGCCCACTCATCAGAACGCCAACGCCGCCATTCAGCGGGCCCATGACGTTCTCTTCGGGCACTTCGCAGTCCTCAAAGACAAGTTCGCCCGTCTCCGATCCGCGCATACCCAGCTTGTCGAGTTTCTGGGCCACCGAGAAGCCCTTGAAGTCGCGCTCGATCAGGAAGGCCGTGATGCCGCGCGAACCCGCCTGCGGCTCGGTCTTGGCGTAAACAACCAGCGCGTCGGCGTCCGGTGCATTGGTGATCCACATCTTGGTGCCGTTCAGCACATAGCGGTCGCCTTTTTTCTCGGCGCGCAGCTTCATGGACACGACGTCAGAACCGGCTCCGCTTTCGCTCATGGCGAGGGCGCCCAGATGTTCGCCGGAAACCAGCTTTGGCAGATAGCGGGATTTCTGGTCGTCATTGCCCCAGCGGCGCAGCTGGTTGACGCAGAGATTTGAGTGCGCCCCGTAAGAGAGGCCCACAGAGGCAGATGCGCGGGAGATTTCCTCCATCGCAACCACATGTTCGAGATAGCCAAGGCCGGTGCCGCCCCACTCTTCCTCTACCGTGATGCCAAGCAGGCCAAGCTCGCCCATCTTGGGCAACAGGTCGCGCGGAAATGTGTCCGTTCGGTCGATTTCAGCGGCGCGGGGCGCGATCTCGTTCTGGGCAAAACTCGCCACAGTCTCGCGGGTCATGTCCGCAGTTTCGCCGAGATCGAAGTTCAATGTAGGATATGTGTTCGGGATCATGCGGGTGACTTAGCAAGACTTCCCTTGCCTGTCAGCCTAATCTTCCTGAGCCAGCATCCGGTACAGATAATAGACAGACACGAACAAAAGAAAGCCGCCACCAAGCGCCATCAGGGGGCCGGTATAGGTCTGGCCTGCGGCCTCGCCCATCCGCGTGCCCGACTGCGTCAGGATACGCCGCAGCCCGTCATAAAGGCCAATAGTGCCAAGCCCCGCCAGTAGAGCGAAAGGCAGCCAGCGCCAGCCATGGGCCGGGGCGAAATCGGCCACTTCGTCCTGGGCCGGGGTGGTCAGGCGGGATGTATCGACCTCGACCGGGGCAAGGTCGTCAATCACGACCTGGTCGGACGGGCGAACGGCGAGATTGTCGAGCGTCATGCCCTGCCCTTCCGGGTCAGACAGGTTTGGCGGGCGATAGGCGCGGCGACGTTCCGACATGGAGGCTGGCGGAGGAGCTGTATCGCCATTGCCTTCCGGGCCCGCCAGCGCGGAGACTGCGCGGGTAATCTCGGCAACCGTCTCGTCCCCGGCAGGCTGGCCCTCCGGTTCACCGGTCGCGCGGGAGCCATTCTCACCGAGGATCCGGGTCAGGCGCTGGGCCACGGCGCGGGCCGCGGCTTCCGGGGCGCTTTCGCGCTCTGCGCCGGTCCGGCTGCGATCCTGCTCCGGGCGCGGTTCCACCACGATAGAGGTTTCACGCCCGCCATTCAGGCTGGCCAGTCCGTCGCGCTCCGGCCGGACAAGCGCGCTTGGAATTGCCACGCGCTTACCCGGTGTATCCAGGAACATGGCCACTTCGACGGCGCGGCGGCGCACAAGGCCGTCGATCACACGAATCTGGCCATCCACCCTGCCCCGGCGCCAGCCACCCATCGCTTCGGCCGCCAGGATGCGGTCGCCCGAATTGAGATGCGCCAGCACGTCAGACGCGTCGAAGGCTTTCAGGCCGATATTGAACGCAAAGGAGACCAGCGCATCGAACTCGTTCTGGCTCAGCGGCGTGTAGACCTGCCGGGCCAGGTGGTTTTCGACGCGCTTCAAATCATGAAACCGCAGGATCAGTTCGGCATCGAACGCACTGACCGTCAGACCGGCCCGAGCGGTTTCCATATGGCCATACCCGATCAGCCATTTGCCATCCGGCAGGCGGCTTGCGCGCGCACGGAAGCCCTCGAAACTCTTGATGAGTTCGACCCCCTTGTCGGACGTGCGCATTTGACGGGCCATGCAGATGGCTCCCGTTTTGGGACAGTTTGACTTTTTACTACGGCCAAGCGCTGCAAATCGCGCGCCCATTCACCCGAGACGCGAGAATCCGCCCAAATGTGCCCAATTTACAGGAGCACGAGGGACGCCAGACCGAGAAAACTGAAGAAAGCCATCACATCGGTCAGCGTCAGGACGAAGACCGAGGAGGCGACGGCAGGGTCTGCGCCGAGGCGTTTCAGGCCGAGCGGCACGAGGATGCCCGACAGGCCCGCCCAGATAAAGGTCGCGAGCATGGCCACGCTTATGACGAGCGCCAGCTTGATGTCACGGAACCAGACGAGCGAAATCAGCCCGACGCCAATGGCGAAGATCACGCCATTGACGCAGCCGCTGAGCACTTCGCGCAGGATGGCCCGGCGCGCGGCGGCCCCGTCCAGCTGGCGCTCGGCGATGGCGCGCACCGCCACGGCGAGGCCCTGGCTGCCGGCATTGCCGCCCAGCGCCGCCACGACGGGCATCAGCACGGCCAACGCGACAACTTGGGCGATGGCCGCTTCAAACAGGGAAATGATGGCCGAGGCGATGAAGGCGGAAAACAGGTTCACGCCCAGCCACGGGGCGCGCGCCTTGACCGTGTCCCAGACCGTATCGGCCCCGTCGGCAGAGCGAACGTTGAGCAGGGAGAGCAGGTCTTCTGCGTTCTCTTCCTGCATGACGTCGACCATGTCATCGACCGTGATCATGCCGACCAGCCGGTCGCCCTCATCGGTGACCGGCGCCGCCGCGAGGGAGTATTTGCGAAACTGGAAGGCCACTTCTTCCTGGTCCATCTCGGGCTTCAGGGACGAAAGCGGGTCTTCCATGATGTCGGACAGCTGAACGTCCCGTGGGGTGCGCAGCAATGTGGCCAGCGGGACAATGCCCATCAGGCGGTGGCCGGGATCGGTGACATAGAGTTCGTAGAAGACTTCCGGCAATTCCTCGCCAAGCTCCCGCGCATGATCGATGGCATGACCGACGGTCCAGTATTCCGGCGCGGCCACGAATTCCGTCTGCATGAGACGGCCGGCCGTGTCCTCTTCATAGGAGAGACCCCGTTCCAGCTGGGCCCGGTCAATCGGGGCGAGGTCTTCCAGAATGCGTTCGCGCCGCTCGTCCTCAAGGTCTTCGAGGATCGTGGTCGCATCATCGGAGTCGAGTTCGTCGAGTGCGCTGGCCACGGCAGCGTCCGGCAGGACTTCGACCGCCTCTTCCCGGTAGGAATCGCGCAGCTCGATGAGAATATCGGCCGGCAGCTCTCCGCCGAGCAATTCCACGGCCTCCGAGAACGTATCGAAGGAGAGAGCTTCGAGCGCATCCGCAGCATCGGCCGGGTGCATGCGCTGCAGCGTCCGCGCCAGCCAGCGCGTGTCCTTTTCATCAATGGCATCGATGATGTCTTCCAGCATTTCCGGGTCGACGTTGGGCGTCTCGGCGGTCTGGCCAGGCTGAGCGGGCGAGTCTGTCATGGGGCCTCTCTTGCCGGGGTTACGATGCGTCGGCAAGAACCGAATACGTTGAGCTAGCCGGGATTCGCAGGAATCTCACAGGGTGCCCACAGCAGAGTCTGGAACAGGTGAATTGACCCGTGTCAGCGCAGGCGCCTCAAGCCCGCTGTGAGCTGGGACAAGCCATCCTCGCGCAATCGGCCTTCAATTCGGTCCTGAACCTCCTTCCAGAGCGGATAGGCCTCCTCCAGACGGCGTACCCCAAGCGTGGTGAGCAATAGGCGACGGCGCCGACCATCTCCCTCCTCTCCCCGAAAGATTAGACCGGCCTTCTCCAGCGGCTTCAGATTGCGGGACAGGGTGGTACGCTCCAAGGCAAGCAAATCTGCCAGCTCCGAAATGGAATCGGGCTCAAACCGGCCTACCGCATTCAAAAGCCCGAACTGGGCAATGGTCAGGTCAACAGGGCGCAAGGCGTCGTCATACTCGCGTGTAATGCGCCTGGCCGCACGCAGCACGCGGCCAGCCGTACAGCGCTGGGTCACATCTTCATGAATTCTTGTTTGGTCCATAGCGTGTAGATACACCCTCCTTTCGAAACTTCAAACACATCAGTAAATCTAACACACCCATTCCAAGGCGCCCCATTGATTCCCCCATATAGTGCATATACATTACTTATGTCGCTGGCGTCTCTCTACAACAGTCAGTTTCCCGTGATCCAGTGACACACTTCCGCCCGGCACACCCTGTCGGGCGGCCTTTTCTGGATGCATACATCCTATATCGTGTACTTACACTATTGGAGTTTCAACATGAAACCTGCCGTCCCAGCCTTTTTGCTCTCCGCCCTTTTCAGCATTTCCACTCCCCATGCCGGCGCCAGCCCGGATGTCTACAGATCCAGCCCGGCCGAGTTATGCGCAACAGAACTCGGGCACTACTCTGAGGCCACGTTGCGCCTCCAGCGGCTGTGCGATGCGGGCGCAAAGCAGTCAGACCTGACGCTGAGCGGCCGCGCTGCCGCCCAAGCAAATGCGGGCACAGTCCGCATCAGGCGAGGCGACCTTGAAGGCGCCGCACGCCTGTTGTCCGAAGCCCATGCCATGCGCGGCGCCTCTGCCGATATCGCCATCAGCCTCAGTGCGGTGCTGATACGACTGGAGCGCTATGACGAGGCCGTCCTGGCACTGGCAGACCTGGATCAGGTGTCAGAAGAATTGCGGCACAAGGCGCTCTACAATCGCGCCACGGCCGAATTGCAGCGCAACAATGTCGAGGCAGCCTATGTCGATTTGCGCAAGACGGTCCAACTGGCACCGGATTTTGTTCCGGCGCAGGACATGTTGAAGCAATTCAAGGTGACGCCCCACACACTTACGGCTGATGCGCAAGACGGCACCAGAAATGGACAGCCTTGAGCCCGATCCATCGCACAAAAGCCGTGTGTGAAATTCAGACAGTCATCAAATGTTTCAGCGAAGCTGGAACGATTGAAAATGGTGCGGTCAAGAGGACTCGAACCTCCACGGGTTGCCCCACAGCGACCTCAACGCTGCGCGTCTACCAATTCCGCCATGACCGCACTGGTCTTCATTGAGGCAGACGGGCCGTATAAGGCGACACCAACACTTTGTGAAGCCCCGAATGTCGCCTATATGCCCCCAGTGATGCAGAAATTCCCCGACACAGAATGGGCCGTCTCAAAGCGTCTGGTTCCTTATGAGGACGCGGTCCAATTCATGGAGGCGCGCGCCCGTGCGATCCGCGAGGAAAGCGCGCCGGAACTGGTGTGGTTCCTGGAGCATCCGCCGCTCTATACGTCCGGGACATCTGCCAAGCCGGACGATCTGCGCGACCCTGCCCGCTTTCCCGTCTTCGATGCCGGACGCGGCGGGCAATACACGTATCACGGCCCCGGCCAGCGCGTGGCTTATGTGATGCTGGATGTTGCCCGGCGCGGCCGCGACGTGCGCGCCTTCGTGCAGAATCTGGAGACCTGGATCATCACCGGCCTCGCAGCCTTCAATGTGGAGGCAGGCCCGCGTGACGGCCGCGTCGGCGTGTGGGTCGATCGGACAAAAGCGGGCGGGCCGCTTCGTGAGGACAAGATCGCCGCCATTGGCGTGCGGCTGAAAAAATGGATCAGCTTCCACGGCATCTCGCTGAATGTGGAGCCGGATCTGGAACATTTTTCCGGCATCACACCGTGCGGCATCGCCGATCCGCGCTATGGCGTCACCAGCCTGGTCGATCTTGGTATTCCCGCCACGATGGATGAGGTCGACCTTGCCCTGAAGGACGCCTTCGAGAGCGTGTTCGAAAGCCGCCTCGTGCGAGCACCCGACCCGGTCAGCGAACCCGCCTAAGCCGTTTTATAGGCTTCCAGCCGCTGTTCTTCCTGTGTCAGGTCGCTGCCGGTGCGGAAATTGCCCACCCCGCCATTCGGCAAGCGCGCGACATGCAACAACGTCCAGAGCATTACGATGAAGGACGAAATCGCCCAGAGCGGCATGGCCAGGCCCATGCCTGCGCCCATCGCCATCTGCATCTGGGTTGGCGGCGGGCCGTCCGGGCGGCGCGGTTCCTTCGCTTCCGTCTGCGCGTCGGCAGGCGCGGCAGCCGCCTCGCCTCCTTCCGCAACCGCGGCTTCAGCTTGCGCCACCTTCGCCTGCTGCGCAGTGAACTGCGCTGAGCCCATCACGACACCGCCCGCAAAACCCAACAGGCCGAGGAAAAGCGGGATCAGGACAATCGCGGCCTTCAGCGTCGACCGGTTCACTTCCGCAAAGCGGCGCACATGCGCCACCCAGGACGTGAATTCGGTCAAAATGGTGAAGAAGAAGAACGGTACCAGAAGCGCCGGCAATGGCACGCCAATCGCCTTGATCGGTTTCCACGCGCCAGACATGTCCGCGCCTGCCAGACCGGCAATAAAGGCCACGAAAACCGGCACGATGAACAACAGGACCCGTCCCATGAACATGAAGGTCCAGGCCCGGCTGAAATGCAGCTTGCCGGTCATCCCCATCGGATTGAACAGGGTCTGAAGCCAGTCCATGCGCGCCGGATCATCCCGTACGTCGCGTATCCAGGGGCGATGCGGATCGATGGGCGTCGTCGTATGATGGGTCATGCCGGTCGGGTCCTCTGGGGTCTTCAGGAAAAAGTGTTGGACATGGAATTGCGGGATGTGGGCGGGCCGTACTGGTTCGCGTCCGGATCGGTCGGCAAGCGCGCCGCGATGAAGCCGAGCAAGGCCGTCGTGAGCAGGAAGCTCGCGAGCGTCGTAAGGGACGTTAGACGCTCGAATTCCTGGATATTCTCGGTCAGGGCCTCCATGGCGCCGGACAGATCACTCCTGAACTGGGCGTACATCTCGAACGCAACCGGCGACAGGATGGGCATCAACAGCGCGCTCACAATGCTGCCGACCACGCCGTAACCGATCAGGAACAACAGGTAGAACCAGCCGGAATGCCCGGCATCGTGCAGTCGCTTGGAGAACAGGCAGACATACACATAGACCATCGGATAAACGAGAATGCCGAAGATTGGCGAAATGAAAGTGTTCGCGATCTGAACGATGATGAAGGCCGCCGTGATGACGGACAGGCCACGCAGGAAGGTGCGCGAGCCAATCCGGCCTTTTGACGACAAGAGGACATATCTCATGTCCATAGGATTTCAGTCTCCTCGATACGGCGACGTACGCCTCAAAGCCGCGAATAGTGTTTCGCGTCCTTATCAATAAACGATAAATACATGCAACAAAAAAGAGCCGGACAACTGCCCGGCTCTCCTGAACTCCGTGTCTGGCAAGTGCCTAGACGAAGGTGTCGGCGGCCATTGCGCCGGGGTTTTTCGGATCCGGACCATACTTGTTCGGGCCGACAGTGCCGGGAATACAGGCAATCACGATCTGGGCGATCGACGCCAGGAAATTGATGAATGGAATGAAGCTGGCGACGACGAGGCCGAGATAGATCCAGCCGGTCTGGTTGATATCGTGCAGGCGGCGGATGAACAGGGCAATACCCGGAATGATCACGGCCAGGCCATACAGGCCCATCAGGGCGAAGAAGATCATTCCGATCGGGTTCATTTCACCGGTTTCGAAATTGCCGCCAAGGCCGAATGCTAGGGCCGCCAGGACCCCGAACACGATCAGGTTGAAGAGTACGACCCACCAGTATTCCGAGCGGCGTGAGCGGCCCTGAAAGTCCACATAGCGGGAAAAGAACATTTTGACTGCGTCTGGAAAACTGACCATTTTCGGCCCCCTTGATTGCTTTCACCACGAAAGGCTGGCGCATTTTCGGTGCACCAGCAGCAAGGTCAAGGGATGACTCGTTAATGGTCCCCTGCCCCATGCGGCGGGATTCCGCGCCGATTTGGTTAGGGCAGGGTTAATAATCGCCGTCCGGGGCAACGTTTGCCTAGTCGAATTCGACCATGATCTCGTCGGCCGCGACACTGTCACCGGCGCCGACATTGATCGCCTTCACGGTGCCATTGGCTTCGGCGCGGATGATGTTCTGCATCTTCATCGCCTCGACCACGCAGACCGCTTCGCCTTCCTGCACTTCCTGGCCCATCTCGACATCGACCGAGACGACAAGGCCCGGCATGGGGGAAATGATCAGCTTGGACGTATCCGGCTTTTCTTTTTCCGGCAGACGGGCATGCAGGTCGGCCACGTTCGGCGTGCAGACCAGGGCGCGCACAGCGACACCCCGATGACGGAACAGGTAACCCTCGGTACGGTCGGCAAATTTCACCGCAAACGGCTTGCCATCCAGCAGGCCTTCCACGAGGTGCTGGCCGGGATACCACGGTGTCACCAGCGTATGCGGCTTGCCGCCATTGACGGTGATTTCGGCATCGCCATCCTCGCCAAGATCCAGCGTTACCGGATGGTGCTTGTCGCCCAGAATGACAATCCAGTCGCGACGCGCTTCGGGCGGAGGCGACATGCGGCCGCTCGTATCGGCGGCTCGGCGCGAGAAGAAGCCGTGCACATAGGCCGCCGCGCAAATCAGCTGGGTTTCCTGTTCCTTGGTCGGCTCTACGCCTTCAAATCCTTCCGGGAACTCATCCTTGATATAGGCGGTCGTGATATTGCCGGAGCGGAACCGTTTTTCGTCGATCACAGCCGCAATGAAGGGCATGTTGTCCTGGATGCCTTCGATATGGAACCGGTCAAGCGCCTCGCCATGCACATCCAGCGCGGTGTCGCGATCCTTGCCGTGCGTGATCAGCTTGGCGATCATCGGGTCATAGAACATGGAAATCTCGTCGCCCTCGCGGACGCCGGAATCCATTCGCACTTCGCCGCCCGCCAGCTTGCCCTCTTCCGGCGCGTGGAAGCGCTTCAGACGGCCAATGGATGGCAGGAAGTTGCGATACGGGTCTTCGGCATAGACGCGGCTTTCCACGGCCCAGCCATTGATCTTGATGTCGGACTGTTTGAGCTTCAGCTTCTCGCCATAAGCGACCCGCAGCATCTGCTCGACCAGATCGACGCCGGTAATCATCTCGGTCACCGGATGCTCGACCTGCAGGCGGGTATTCATTTCAAGGAAGTAGAAGCCCTTGTCGGCGCCCGAGGCCACGAACTCCACCGTGCCGGCGCTGTCATAATTGACGGCCTTGGCAAGGGCCACGGCCTGTTCGCCCATCTTCTTGCGCGTTTCCGGGTCGAGCAGCGGCGAAGGCGCTTCCTCGATGACCTTCTGGTTGCGGCGCTGGATCGAACATTCGCGCTCGACCAGATAGATGCAATTGCCGTGCTTGTCGCCGAGCACCTGGATCTCAATATGGCGCGGCTCAAGGATGAATTTCTCGATGAAAACGCGGTCGTCGCCGAATGAGGCTTTTGCTTCAGCCTTCACGGCCGGGAAGCCTTCTTCGACTTCCTTGTCATTGGCCGCGACGCGGATGCCCTTGCCGCCACCGCCAGCAGACGCCTTGATCATCACCGGATAGCCGATCTCGCGCGAGATCTTCACGGCCTCTTTGGTGTCCTCGATCAGGCCCATATGGCCTGGCACGGTCGACACGCCGGCTTCGGCGGCCAGCTTCTTGGAGCTGATCTTGTCGCCCATTGCTTCGATGGCGTAGGCGTTCGGGCCGATCCAGCCGATCCCCTCTTCCTCAAGCCGTTTGGCGAAAACAGGGTTTTCGGACAGGAAGCCAAAGCCCGGATGGATCGCCTCGGCGCCGGTCTGGCGGACAGCGTCAATGATCTTGTCGGCAACAAGGTAGGATTCCGAAGCCGGGGACGCGCCGATGTAAACCGTCTCGTCGGCCATCTCGACGGCCATCGAATCCGCGTCTGCGTCGGAATAGACAACGACCGTCTGCACGCCCAACCGTCTACAGGTCTTAATGACCCGGACTGCAATTTCCCCCCGGTTGGCGATCAGAATCTTTTTGAACATGCTGCCTCGATCCATTGTAAAGTCTTTCAGCGACTGCACTAAGCCGCCCGAAACAGGATGTCCACAATTCCCATAGGGGAAGTCGGTTGCCACGATGCCGCAGATATGTTAGTAAGCGCTCACTATTTATGGAGAATGATCTCATGACCCGGATTACGCTGGACCTCGATGCCTTGCTCGCAAAAGGCCAAATAGACAGCGCCGAAGCGGCGCGGCTGCAGGGTTTTGCCCTGCCGGATCGCCAGAATGGGCTGCTGGTGAACATTCTGCTGATTTTCGGCGCGATATCCGTGGCAGGCGGCACGATTGCCCTCGTTCCGAATGCCATAACAGGCCTCATCCTGGCGCTGCTGTCGCTGGGCGGCGCGGAATTCCTGCGCCGCAGCGCACGCGGAAATTCCCTGAAAACCCTTGGCATGGCGCTCACCCTGATGGGTACGCTGGGCCTGGCAGGCTGGGTCGGGTGGGAATTCCGGGAAGTCGATGACGGTACCCTGCCGACCCTGCTCATTGCACTCATCATGACCGCGTCGGCGCTCTGGTTCCGCTCCGCCCTTCTGGCGGCCTTTGCGGTCCTGTCCCTTGGCGCCATTCTCGGCTCCGGCACAGGTTACTGGCATGCCAGTTACGCCCTGTTTGTCGAAGAACCGACCATCACCATCATCGTCTTCGGCCTGCTGGCCGCCGGCCTCTACCATGCCCGCAAATCGCTGGCGGACACCTGGGCCAATCTGGTGACCGTCTCCGCGCGAACGGCCTTCTTCATGATGAATTTCGGGTTCTGGGTCGGCTCGCTCTGGGGCGACCGAGTGGGCGAGCACTGGTTTGCGCCAAGCCGCTGGTCCGACCGGTCGGAGTGGCGCGAAGCCGCGCTGGCAATTCCTGACCATGTCTTCACGCTGGGCTGGATCGGCGCCCTCGTGGCCGTGATCGCCACCTCACGCCGGAGCAGTTTCCTGTCGATCACCTCGATCGTGTTCCTGACGATTCATGGCTACACCCAGTATTTTGAATACCTGGGCGCGAAGCCGGAAACGCTGGTGATTGGCGGACTGGTCCTTGTCGGGCTGGCGGTCGCGGGCGCGCGCTTCCTGATGCGACCGAATGCGAAGACGGCCTAGTCCTTGTCGTCGAGCTGCTCGATATGCGCCTCGAAGGTGCGCACCCGGGCGGAGACAGACACGAGGAAGGCTGTCGACCACCCCAGCAGCAGGAAGCCGATCACCGATTCCGCGGCCCCGAGCATGCGCCAGTCCTGGCTGATCACGACATCGCCAAAGCCGACGGTCGAGAAGGAGGAGGTAGAATAATAGACGGCCGTTTCGATATCCGGGAACACGTCCAGCAGGAGATAGGCAAAGGTGAAAACCCATATCTCCACCGAATGGAGCGCGAACAGGCTGATCAGGATGAAAAAGATGGCCAGTCCCTGCCCGGCCACCGTGGTCAGGTTCACATGCGGCATGTCTCGCCGCCGGATGAGCGCTGACAAGCCGACGAGCCCCGCAAAGTGAATGGCGAAGGTAATCGCGACCAGAGCCCCGGCCACAATCAGGTTGAGCAAGAGCATGGCAAAATTCCCCGTGTCAGTGCGCCGCGACCACCAAGCCGGCCAGTAGACCTGGCGCTTCACGGTTGAGGAAGTCAACCAGGGCATGACTGGCCGTCGGGATGGCAGCGGGCGGCGGGCTCTTGCGCCACCACACATTTCGCATCGGCGCCGCATCCGGTTTGCGTTTCGCGGCAAGGCTTGCGGCGTGACGGGCCAGGCGCGCGCGCTCTGCCTCGTGACCGATGTGTTCGAACCACCGTCCCTTGTCGAATCCGAGCGCAAGGCAGCCGACAAACTTCCCTGGATGCGCGTCATTCTGATCGAGCCAGTGCTTGCGGCTGAGCGCGTGCCGCTCGCTATGGGGATTCGGATGAGCGCTGGCGATCAGATGATTGGCGATGGCGCGCGAAAACAGGAAATTCCAGGCCGGGTCATTTTCGCACCCCTCAAGCTGGTCATGGGCCCGCAGGAGGATCGCGGCTTCGGCGCGACTGAGCCAGGGTGCCTGCTCCGTGCCGAGACGGGACACGATTTCGGCGATCTGTTCGACCATGTCATCCAGCGCGCGGCCATCCCGAACCATCTGCTCACAGAGATGTGTGAGGACGACCAGGCCGTAGCCGTCGGGGACCTGGCTGGCCTTGCGAAACAGACGCGTGAACAGGCCGGCCAGATTACGGTTGCGTGGCCCGCCCCCCGACACAATCCGTTCTTGCAGCCAGTCGAGATTGGATTGGGTCAGGGCGTTATTGGCGCCCTCCCGCGCGAGCACATAGCTGGCCATCACGCGAACGAACCGGCTGTCCCAATCGAGATCGGTGCCATTCATCCGTGTATTGAAGTCAAACAGGGCCTGGGCCTCGGCGTCGGATTTCGGCCCGCGCGAGCACATTTCGAGCGCAACCTGCCGCGCATCCTCGCGTGAGCGGTGCGAGACGGCCTGAATGCGCTGGATAATACCGCTGGCCGTTCTGACCATGGGTCCCTGTCTCCCGTATAGCCATCGACAGGTAGCAATCAGGGGTTTCTGCTTTCTTGACCAATTCGGTGAAACCTGTTGCCACTATTGCGTCGTGCCCCCTACATTCCCGCCCATACACATGCGGAAATTCACGGGAGAAAACGCGATGACACACCAGAAAGACCTCGCCGGTCGCAAGGCAATTGTAACCGGCTCCGCCACAGGACTCGGGCGGTCCATAGCGCTGAAACTGGCCGAGCGCGGCGCGGATGTGATCATTAATTGCGCACGATCGGTCGAAGAGGGCGAAGCCACCGCCGCCGACTGCCAGGCTCTGGGCTCACAGTCCCGGCTCGTCCAGGCTGACGTGTCGACGGATGAGGGCTGCCGGAAGCTGGCCGACGCGGCCGCGCAATTCGGACGGCTCGATATTCTCGTCAACAATGCCGGCACGACAAAACATGCCCGCGACCATTCCGATCTCGACGCCTTGACGCGAGAGGATTTCCTGCATCTCTACGCCGTCAATGTCGCCGGCCCCTTCCTGATGATGCAGGCCTGCAAGCCCCTGCTCGTTGAAAGCCACCGCCAGACGGGCCGCGCGGCCACTGTTCTGAACACATCCTCGATTGCCGGTGTGACGGGCATTGGCTCGTCCGTTGCCTATGCTGCCACGAAGGGCGCCCTGAACACGATGACGCTGTCGCTGGCCCGCGCGCTGGCGCCGCAGATCCGGGTTAACGCGATCTGCCCCGGCTTCATCGGCACGCGCTGGTTCAAGGACAAGATGGACGAAGACCAGTACAAGCGGATGGAAGCCTCCGTGGCGGCGGCGACCCCGCTGAACGCCGCCAGTGGCCCCGACGACATTGCGGATTCGGCGCTTTTCTTCCTGTCGGATGCGTCGCGCCACGTCACCGGGGAAACCCTTCTGGTCGATGCCGGAACCCATCTCGGTTACGCCCCTTTGGTCGCGCGGTAAGGGAATCCAACACGCCCAAGTCTCAGGCATAGTCGCACCTGCGTGCACAAAATACTGGCGATCCGTTTGCGGTCCAGCAACCTCCATAATTTTGTTTCTGATCCCGGATGAAGCCACGTCATCGTGGTTTTGGCGCTGGCAACAGCGCGATTCAACAACGGGGAATAAAACATGAAACAACAGCTTTTACGCGCAGGGGTTGCGGTGGCAGCGATGCTGGCAGTGGCTGGTACGGCGGCTGCCGAGGGAGAATGGTCTGGCAATGTCGCTCTCAGCACTGACTATGTCTGGCGCGGCGTCTCGCAGTCCAATGAAGACATGGCCATCTCCGGTGGCTTCGACTATGCCAACGGCATCTTCTATGCGGGCACTTGGGCATCGAACATCGACTTTGAAGACGGTTCCGACTCGAACGTGGAACTCGATCTTTACGCCGGTGTCGCCAGCGAATTCGCCAATGGCGTGTCCTGGGATCTGGGGGTTATCTACTATTCCTATCCGGACTCGGACGATGAAGACCTCGACTTCGTCGAACTGCAGGCCGCTCTGGGATACGCCTTTGAAGGCGGCATCGAAGTGGGCGGCGCCGTCTACTGGGATCCGGACAATGAGAACATCTATGTCGAAGGCTCTGCGGGGTATGCCTTCACGGATGTGTTCTCGGCAGACGTATCCGTCGGCAACTATTCCTTCGATGGTGGCGGCGACTACACCAACTGGTCGCTCGGCGGCACGTATTCGACGCCGGTCGGCATCGATCTCGACCTCCGCTACTGGGATACCGATATCGACGATACGGGCATCGCAGACGAGCGCGTTGTGCTGACCATCGCAAAGAGCCTCTAACGCTCGAAAATTTCTTCTCAAACTGTGTGCGAGACTTTGCCCTCCTTCGTGCGCAGTCTGGTGAAGGCCGCCGGTTCCCTGGAGAACTGGCGGCCTTTATTTTTGGGCAATTCTGCTTACGTTGGGAATTCATAACCACCCGAACGAAAGAACCCCTCCATGGCCGCTGAAATGAGCCCTGCCGACGCCGTGGGCGCGCT
>DHZF01000126.1:28722-29052 GCA_002414505.1 Hyphomonas sp. UBA5111
GACACATCTCCTGGCCGAACTCGGCGTGGTGTTCCTCCTGTTCGACATCGGCATGCACGTCTCTCTCAGAGAGCTGAAGGAGAGCCGCAGCGACCTGCTGGGTCTTGCGCCGATGCACCTGTTACTGACCGGCCTGATCAGCGCCGGCGCGCTCTACATGCTGGGCATCTCCTGGCCGATTGCCATTGCGGTGGGGCTTAGCCTGGGCCTGTCCTCCACCGCCGTTGTCGCCCGCATCCTGACCGAGCGGGAGCAGAATTCCTGCCCGATCGGCCGGACGGCCACGCATGTGCTGATCTTCCAGGACATTGTCGCCATCTTCCTGATGAT
>DHZF01000126.1:29121-47846 GCA_002414505.1 Hyphomonas sp. UBA5111
GTCGCCATCTTCCTGATGATCTTTGCCACCTCCCTTGGCGAAGAAGAGACCGGCATGGCGGGGCTGGCAGGCCTTGTGTCAGATTACATGCTGAACGGGAACGCTGTCCCGCTGGCGGCGACACTGTTGCTCGCTTTCGCACAGGCCCTGATCGCCTTCGGGGCGGCCATGCTGTTCTCGCGCTATTTGCTGAACCCGGTCTTCCGCACATTGGCCGCCACGCGCAATGACGAGGCCTTCACCGCCTTCACCCTGCTGCTCGTTCTGGCTGCGGCCTGCGCCACGGCGGTTATCGGCCTCTCGCTGACGCTGGGCGCGTTCCTGGCGGGCCTTGCCGTATCGGGTACGCCATTCCGCCACCAGGTGCAGACAGAGATGGGCCCGTTCCGGGGCCTGCTGCTGTCGTTCTTCTTCATCAGTGTCGGCCTGTCGATTGACCTGCCCGGCCTGATGCGAAACCTGCCCCTCGTCGTGATCGCAGCCTTTGGCATCCTGATCATCAAGACGGCACTCGGCTATATCGCCGCGCGCGTGAATGGGTGGAGCGTTCCCGGCGCCACGCAGCTCGCCACGCTGCTCGCGCAGGGCTCGGAATTCACCCTCGTCATTCTCTCCCTCGCCTCGATCACCGCCAACATGCCCCCTGCCCTGATGGGCAGCCTGATCGCGGCCATCGCCCTCTCCCTGGCGCTCGCGCCGAGTTGGGCCATGCTTGGCGGCAAGCTGTCGCGTGAACTGGCCCGGCGCAAGCAGGTCACGATGGAAACGGCCAGCGAGCCTGTGGGCGAACGCCCGGTCATCGTGATCGGCATGACAGCGGCTGGCCGCCTTGCGGTCGACGCGCTCGCGGATTTCGACATTCCCTATATCGCCACAGATGGAGACCCGGACCGCTTCCTGTCTGCGGTGGCCGATGGCTACAATGTCTCATTTGGGGATGCGTCAAATGTGAAGCTGATGGATGCGGTCGGCGGCAGCAATGCCCGCGCCGTCGTGCTCGGCAAGGCGCGGTATGAAGTGTCCAAGGAAGTGACACCCGGCCTCACTCGCCGCTTCCCCGACCTGATCCGTCTCGTCGCAGTCGAGACCATTCAAGACCTCGACCGATACCTTGAACTCAATGTCCGCGCGCATCTCGTGGCCAGCGAGCCGAAAGGCATCGAGATGGTCGCGGACATGCTGAGGGTTCTGGGTGTGCCCGACGAGGATCTGGCCGACTGGCTGACCCGCGAAGCCGATCTCTTCACCATCGGGGAGGCGTCAGACCGTCAGGAAAAGGCAGACGAGCCGGACGATCTGGAAGAAGAGGCCATCGAAGCCGCCTGACCCTTAGCCAGGATCAGGAATTGAGGGCCTTGATGGCATCATCGATCGTGGCGCGCGGGCGGTCCATGATGGCCGCAATCTGGGCGCGTTGTTCGATGGCCAGCCACAGGCCGAGCACTTCAACGTCCACGACGCGCCACTCGCCATTCTTTTCGATCACACGCCAGCGCACGGTCTGGGGGTCTTCCCCGGGACGGGCGACGCGTGTTTCAACAATGGAATCTTTCGGCGTGCGATCCTTGGAGCCGATAACGGTGATCTCGGCATCGCGAAACTTGTCGCGTTGGTCCTCGAAGCTGCCGAGCAGATAGGTCTCGAAGGCTTCGGCAAAGCGGGCACGATCTTCGTCGGACACGCGGCGGGCATATTTGCCCAGCGTGAAATTGGCCACGGAGTTGAGATCCATGGACTTGCGCAGCGTTTCGCGTCCCTTTTCAGGATCGGAAATATGCTTGGCCGCGCCTTCGATGACGGCTTCCGCTTCCGGGCCGGCCATGGCCGGCAGGGCCATCAATCCAAGGGCAGTCGAGGCGATAAGAGCGCGTAACATGGGGCAAATCCTTGTGACTTCTTGTCGTGTTGCCCTCTAGATATGTACGAGATTGTCCTTTTGTTCCCCGAAAGACGAGATAGGCTCTATGCGTTTTGGGCATGAAACCGGGGCTGACGGCGCCGGGAGACAGGCCCCGGACAGGCGCAGCAACTGCAGTTTCGGGCGACGGCAGGACAGGATGGCTGGGTACATGACATTTCTCCTCTTGGGCGAGAAATATGCAAGTCACGTACCAGACAGGGGATATTCTGGTCCTGAGCAGAGGCCGAGAAAGGTGTGGTGCGGGCGGCCGGGCTCGAACCGGCAAGGCCTTGCGGCCGAGGGATTTTAAGTCCCTTGCGTATACCAATTTCGCCACGCCCGCATGGCCGGTCCCCGGCATAATCGGTTTTGCCGGGGATGGCTATACAGGATAGGATTTGCGGGATAGCTGCGGCCTAGCTGACCCGTTCGAACACGGCTGCGAGCCCCTGCCCGCCGCCGATGCACATCGTTTCCAGGCCATAGCGCGCCTCGCGGCGCTCCATTTCCCGCAGCATCGTGGTCAGGATGCGTACACCGGTCGCGCCGACCGGATGGCCGAGCGAAATGCCCGATCCGTTCACGTTCAGCCGTTCCATGTCATCATCGGAGAAGTCGAGGGCCTTGGTGCAGGCGAGCACCTGCGCCGCGAAGGCCTCGTTGAGCTCAATGACGTCAATGTCCTTCAGCTCAAGCCCGGCCGTCTTCAGCGCCTTCTGGCTGGAGGGCACCGGGCCGATGCCCATGACTTCCGGGCCAACCCCTGCGACCGACCATGAGACGAGCCGGCCAAGCGGCTTGAGGCCATATGTCTCTGCGGCTTCCCGCGTACAGACGATACAGGCCGCCGCGCCATCATTCTGACCCGATGCGTTGCCCGCCGTCACGGTCGACTGGTCATCCACCTTGCCCCGGATGGCGCGCAGCGTGGACAGTTTCTCCAGGGACGAATCCGGACGGATGTGCTCATCCTGATCCACGACCGTATCGGCCTTGCGGCTTTTCACTGTGTACGGAATGATCTCTTCGGAGAACTTGCCGGACTTTTGCGCTGCTGCCGCCTTCATGTGGGAATTGTAGGCGAACTGGTCCTGTGCCTCGCGTGTGATCTGGTAATCTCGGCGGAGATTCTCTGCCGTCTCGATCATGCCACCCGGCACGGGATGATACTTGCCGCCGGCCGTATAGCGCCCGCGCGATAGGCCATCATGCAGCATCAGGCCGTCGCCCTTGATGTTCCACCGCATGTCGATGGAGAAGAAGGGTGCATTCGACATGCTCTCCGCACCGCCCGCGATAACGACATCATTCGCGCCGGTGGCCACCTGCATCACGGCATTGATCACCGCCTGCAGGCCGGAGCCGCAGCGCCGGTCGATCTGGTAGCCGCCGGTCGATGTGGTCAGCCCGGCATCGAGCGCCACCATCCGCCCGAAGGCCGGCGCCTCCATGGTCGGATAGCATTGCGCGAAGATGCAGTCCTCGACTGCCTCGGCGGGCAGTTTTGTTTTCGCCATCAGCTCACGGATGACATGTGACGCCATCTCATGGGCATGTACGGTCTTGAAGGCGCCGCCAAAGCCGCCAACGGCGGTGCGGACGGGTTCGCAGATAACTACGTCTCTCATGGCGCCCTACTCCTGCTGGTCCCGGCCACGCGCGGTGACCTGCTTGCGCGCCTCTTCCACGGCGTCTGCCGTCACAGAGTCGGCATGGGCAATGGAGCGTTTGACTTCTTCCTTCATGGCGGCGGCGAAATTCATGCCATAGCCATCATCGATCAGCGCCTTGTATTGCTTGAGCAGGTCCGGCTGCGAGCTGCACATATCGTGCGCCAGCTTCATGGCGGCGGGCACGAGTTCGTCGGATTCATAAACCCGGTTCACGAGGCCCCAGCGCTCGGCCGTGTGCGCGTCGAGGAAGTTGCCGGTGAAGGACAATTCCTTGGCGCGGCTGATGCCGATCATGCGGGACAGTTTCTGCGACAGCCCCCAGCCCGGCACGATGCCGACGCGGGCATGCGTGTCGGCGAATTTGGCATGTTCGGAGGCGAGCAGCACATCGCACATCAGGGCCAGCTCGAAGCCGCCGGTGATGGCAAAGCCATTGATCGCACCGATGATCGGCCACGGATAGTCACGCAGCGCGCGGGCCATGTCGATCGATTTGGAATCCTCGTCTGCGCCGAGTGCGAAGCCGGTCTGGCCAGCCTCCTTCAGGTCAATGCCAGCGGTGAAGGCACGTCCGGCCCCGGTCAACACGACAGCGCGCACCTCCTTGTTCTGGGCCAGTTCGTTGAAGACGCTGACGATCTCGGCGCGCAAAGCGCGGTTCAGGGCGTTCAGCGCGTCCGGCCGGTTCAGCGTCACGAGCGCGACCGGGCCGTCCAGTTCGACCTTTACGATGTCTTCCGCCATGGGATCCTCCAATTTTCCTGTTTCCCTCTCTTAGCGAGCGGAGTTCGGAAGGACCATGCCTGACGTTGCGGCGATCAGGCGCGGCGCTTGCGCAGGAGATTCACGACGCCGATGAGGAGCGCGATTACGGCAAGGCCTGCGGCCAGGAAGAACAGACCGAACTTCAACGGAGTCAGCCAGGCCTTGGCATCCAGCGCATCGACCCATCCGGCAAGGGCCAGCACCTGCACGAGGTTTTCCGTCAGATCCACGATCACGACGCCAAGGGCGGGCAACGCCGCATATCTCCCGAACCTGCCGAAAAAGCGCAGCGCCAGCCCGCCGAGGAAGGCGCCATAGGCCAGCGGATAGGCCGTATCCAGCAGCACCGTTACCCAGGCATGCGCCGTGCGTTGGGCATCGCTCATCGTGGCAATGATCGTCCGCGCGGCTTCCGGATCGGAGGTCATGTCGAGTAAGGCGCCGCCGACCATGGGCCGGAACAGGCTGAACCCCACGCCGATCACCAACATCAGAACGAAGCTGGTCCAGATCACCGGGGTGCGCGCCAGGAAGCTCATGCGTTTGCGTCCTCGACCCGCTCGGGCTGGACGCCCGTCGCGGAGATGATCGCCTCAAGCTTGTCGGTAATCATCGGGATCAGGCTTTCCTGGATCGTGCTGGCGACGAGGTGAACGCCATTGTCGCCAATGCCCCGAAACCAGGGATAGGAGCCAAGCGCCACGTCCGGCATCTCCTTGGCCAGTGCACCTAGCGGTTCGGCGATGTCGCCCTCTCGCAGACCCCTGCCCCGGATCGTGATCTTGTGGATCACTGCCCCGGTTTCGAGCCGAGGTCCGATATCCTCCAGCATGGCCCGCGCCACGGAAGGCACGCCGGCCAGTGTGAAGACATTCCCGGTCTGGAAGCCCGGAGCCCCGGAAACGGGATTGGCCACGATCTGGGCGCCATGCGGGATGCGCGCCATGCGCCGCCGGGCGGGCGTGTAATCCGTGCCCATTTCCTCATAGCGTTTCGCCAGCATGGCGGTCACTTCAGGATGTTCTGAAATCTCCACCCCGAACGCCTTGGCAATGGCATCGGCGGTAATGTCATCATGCGTCGGCCCGATGCCTCCGGTCGTGAAGACATAGGTGTATTTCGCGCGCAGCGAATTCACCGCCTCGACAATCTCATCCTCCACATCCGGCACGATCCGCGTCTCGCGCACCGGAATGCCGAGCGGCGCAAGATAGGAAGCGATCTGTTGCAGATTGATGTCGCGCGTCCGACCGGAGAGCAGCTCATCCCCGATCAGGAGGACGGCTGCCGTAGGAGATTTTTTTATCATACCAACACTTTGCCCAGACTGGCCTATTCTTCAAGCGCCTCATAGACGAGCCGCATCGATTCCTCACGAAAACCTGCGGGCTCCCCCGGCAGCGCGCCGAAGCGCTGGATCATGCCGATGAAGAATAGATCGTTTTCCGGATCGATCCAGAACCAGGTGCCAGCGGCCCCGCCCCAATAATAAGTGCCGGTGCCGGCAGGGCTGTCCATGGCGACCGGATCGGAGATGATGGCGAAGTCCAGACCGAAGTCACGGCGCTTCGGCGCGACAGCACCTCTTTGCGTTCCGTCGAATTCAACGCCCGCATTTGGCGGCAACTGGTTTGTCCGCATCAGGGCCACGGTGCTCTCCTCCAGCACGCGATGGCCATCCAGCGTGCCCCCATTCAGCATCATCTGGCAGAACCGCGCATAATCGTCGATCGTCGACACGAGGCCACCACCGCCCGATTCAAACGCGATGGTTGCCAGCTTGAACTGCACGTTTTCGGTATAGAAAGGGACGAACTGTTCCGCTTCGGCTGCATAATAGGTCACATCGGACAAACGCTCATAGTCCGCATCGGAGACGTAGAACCCCGTGTCATCCATGCCCAGTGGCGTGAAGACATTTGCGCTCAGATAGTCGCCAAGAGACATGCCGGAGAATTTCTCCACCAGATAGCCCTGGATATCCACCGCCACAGAATAGTACCAGACCTTGCCCGGCTCATGCAGCAGCGGAATGCCTGCGACCCGGTCGATGAAGGTCTGCGAGTCCGGCGATTTGAGGACATTCTGTTCGCGAAACTGCGCGTTGGCATAATCGTCCCCGCCGAGGCCATAGGCGAAGCCGGCGGAGTGACTCATCAATTCCCGCATTGTTGCCGGACGCGGCAGATCCTTCAGGATCGGGGTGCCGCCCTCATGCTCACCAGCGAGGACTTTCAGCTCCTCGAACTCGGGGATGTACTGCGTGACCGGGTCGTCGAGATCGAACTTGCCTTCCTCATAGAGCTGCATGAGCGCAACGCCGGTAATCGGCTTTGTCATGGAGTAGATTCGGTACAGCGTGCCTGCTTGCACCGGCGTTGCCGTCTCGACATCGCGCACCCCGTATTCGCCGTAATGGGCCACCTGACCGTCCTTTACGAGCATGGCCTGCAGACCAATGACATGCCCGTCGGAGACAAATTTCTGCAGGCGCTCGTCGAGCGCGTTCAGCCCGTCCGCACGGAACCCCTTGGCGGAATCAACATCTGCAAGCGGCGGCCAGTCTGTCGCCCCATTCTGCTCCGCTGCTGCGGGTAATACCGGCAGCGACAGGACCGCCAAGGCGAAGGTGAACCCGACCAGGTGTCGACGACAGGGTTTCAATTTGGGCATTGAGCGCATTCCTTTTTCTCCCGCAGGACTGGACCATGACTGCACCATATTAGCGACGCAAGCGGGAACGTATTGAGGCTGCGCGCATTGCATTTTTCAACACTGTATTGATCGAAAGGACACGCCATGAAACGTCATGCAACCGCCCATTGGTCCGGAAACCTCGCGGACGGCAAGGGCTCGCTCACGACGCAGAGCGGCGCGCTGACCGATCATGCCTATTCCTTCAAGGCCCGGTTTGAAGACGAGAGCGGCACGTCGGGCACCAATCCGGAAGAATTGCTCGCCGCCGCCCATGCGGGCTGTTTCACCATGCAGCTCTCCCACCTGCTGGCCGAGAACGGCACGCCTGCCGCCGATCTGGATACGAAATGCATCGTCTCCGTAGAGCCCAAAGACGGTGGCGGATTCGAGATTACGCGCAGCGCCTTGACGCTTACGGCCGTGGTTGAAGGCATCGAACAGGAAGATTTCGACGCCATCGCGGACAAGGCCAAGACCGGCTGCCCGATGTCGGTCGCCCTCGGCGCCATCGACATTACGCTGGGCACCCAACTCCAGTAACCCCTTCAGAGGAACAAGACCCATGGCACCGGAACTCTTATATGGCGTAGGCGCGCTGCTCTTGCTGATCGCCCTGATCTGGGGAGTCAGCCGGGGCCGGCTGAAATCCCGCACAGCAGAAGCGATCAGCGAGGAAGGGACACGCGAGATTTACCAGGAGCCCGAACGCTTCGATGACGAGCGGCGCGAGGAGCTAAAACGCGCTGCAGAGTCTGCCGAAGCGGCGGCTGAAAAGCGCGACAAGACGGACGGGGCCTGAGTCTGGGCCTGTTTGGCAGGCCTGTAGGTGGAACTTCGCCGGGCAAATTGCTATTTAGGGGGCAGATACAAATGTTTCCGCCCCTGAAAGGCCCCGATTGATGACTGACACCTCCCTCCTGCTGCCGATGCGCACAGGCGAAATCCGCATTCACGATGCCGAAGGCTTCGAAGGCATGCGCAAGGCGGGTCGCCTGGTTGCCGAATGTCTCGACATGCTGGTGCCGGAAGTGAAGCCGGGCGTGACCACCGAACATCTCGACACTCTCGTCCGCGAATTCGTGATGGATCATGGCGCCACCTCTGCTACGATCGGCTATCGCGGCTATCGCCACGCCAGCTGCATCTCGCTCAACCATGTCATTTGCCACGGTATCCCCAGCGCCAAGCCGCTGAAGGAAGGCGATATTGCCAATATCGACGTCACCCTGATCATTGATGGCTGGCATGGCGACCATTCGCGCATGTACGGCGTCGGCAATGTGAAACGGAAGGCCGAGCGCCTGATGGACATCACCTATGACGCGCTGATGGCGGGCATCGCCCAGATCCGGCCCGGCAAGCGCTTCGGCGATATTGGCGGCGCGATCTCCGAAATTGCCCGCCTGAACCGCATGTCGGTCGTCGAGGATTTCTGCGGCCACGGTCTGGGCCGCCTGTTCCATGACGAACCGAATGTCGTGCACTCATCGGACTACAATACCGGCCCGGAACTGAAGCCCGGCATGTTCTTCACCGTCGAGCCCATGCTGAACCTTGGCCGCAAGGACGCCGCGATCCTGCCAGATGGCTGGACCGCCGTGACGCGCGATCGCCAGCTGTCGGCCCAGTACGAACACTCCGTCGGCGTGACCGAGGATGGCGTGGAAATCTTCACCACCTCCCCGAAAGGCTGGCACCAGCCCCACAAGGTCCAGCTTTAGCGAGGCCTATTCTTCCGGAGGCGGCGGCATGTAAAATGGCGCGGCCTCTGGCGGCATCTTCTCCATCGAGATTGTAATCCCGTATTCAGCCGCCAGTTCGCCGATCACGGCGCCGGCCGCCTCTGCAGAGTCCGGTTTCGCCTCTGCGATCCGCGGTCCTGCTTCATTCATGAAGCCTTCGAACGATCCGCCCGTCGTGGTCATGATCAGCCGGGTCGTCTCATCGCTGGCGTTCCAGAACATGTGCGTATTGCCCCGGTTCAGCGCGGCAAAGTCTCCCGGATAGAGCGACAAGATCTGGTCGCCCGTCATGACGCTGAGCGCGCCGGAGACGATGTAGAAATATTCGTCCTCGCGCGTGTGCGTATGCGGCGGCGAACCCGGACTGCGCGGCGGCAGCTCGAACTCATAGACCGTGACATCTCCCACTGACTCTTCCGATGACAATAGCAGCCGCACGGGATGGAACGGGTTTTCGATGTCGTCCCCTGCCCCTGACACAACCAGCTTGTCCGGGTGGGCGTGCATATGCGCAACCGGAGGGGTCATGCAGGCCGAAAGCGCCAGCGCACCGGCCCCGATAACAATGAGTCTGTTGAGCATTCTGTTGTCCTCCCACGGATTGTCCCACGGCAAGTCTACGCTCAGGCCAGCACTTCTCAAAGCCCCCATCCAAAACAAGATGATCGTAGCTACTTTATCGGGATCGCGTTTCGTGGTCTTTCAACCATAATGAGCACGATGCCCGAAGAACCCCACTGGAAAGGCCATCGCGAACGCCTGCGCAGCAAATTGCTGACGCGGGGGGCGACCGCATTGAATAATTACGAAGTCCTGGAAGTGCTGTTGATGGCGTTCATCCCGCGCCGGGATGTGAAGCCGATAGCCAAGGCTTTGGAGACCCGGTTCGGAAGCCTGTCGGCCATCCTCGCCGCGCCAACTTCTGATCTCATCAAGGTAGACGGTGTCGGCGAAACCGTCGCCGCCTATCTCAAGGCCATCGCGGAGCTGAATGCGCGGGCCTCCCGGGAGACGATCCGGAAGAAACCTGCCATATCCTCCTGGTCAGCGCTGATTGATTATGTCCGCACCGAACTCCAGCATGAAAAGCGCGAACAGTTCCGCATCCTCTTCCTCGACCGGAAGAACCAGCTGATCGCGGACGAGATCATGGGACACGGCACGGTCGACCATGCGCCGGTCTATACGCGCGAGGTGGCCCGCCGCGCGCTGGAGCTGCACGCCTCTGCCCTGATCCTGGTGCACAATCATCCGTCCGGGGACCCGACCCCGTCCCGCGCCGATATCGACATCACGCGCGAAATCATCGACGCGCTGGACCCGTTCGACATCACAGTACACGACCACCTGATCGCCGGGACCGGCGGCGTTACCAGCCTGAAGTCAGCCGGCCTGATCTGATCATGACACCAGACTGTCGCGCGCCATTTTCTGCATAGCTGAAACATAGGCGGTCTGCGACCATCCACATTCGAACCGCAGCTTTTCCCACATTTCGACTGACAACAGCGCCCAGAGCAAATCCGTCG
Organism: Hyphomonas sp. UBA5111; assembly: GCA_002414505.1. Taxonomy (GTDB): domain Bacteria; phylum Pseudomonadota; class Alphaproteobacteria; order Caulobacterales; family Hyphomonadaceae; genus Hyphomonas. The sequence continues at coordinate 39,428 of DHZF01000126.1, forward strand.
CCTGCTCGACCGAGTAGTCGGGCATGAGCCGACCTGCGGACTTTAGCGCCGTCACAGCCGCTTCACAGCCATGCCGCACAGCTTGCATCCGGTCGTTCCACGCAGCCGCAGCGGCCTCGTCCGTATCCCGCATGGCGATCAATGCACGCCCCACTCCGTGAATTTCCGGAATATAGTTCCCCCACGCCTCTACCCACAAATCCAGACGGTTAGTTCCTTTGGCCTTACGGCTCGCCGCAAGACGTTCGTCGATGTTTCGGACTTCGTCCATATAGCGCGCCGTCCCGGTCAGCAGGTCCGCCCGTGTCGGGAAATGAAGATAAACGGCCTGGCGGCTGATGCCCGCGGCCTTGGCGATATCGCTCATGCGCACGCCGGACCCGCCGGATTCCTCCAGCAATTTCCATGTAGCGCGCATGATTTTTTCGCGGGTTTCGAGATTCTCACTTGACATGATGTCAATCTATAGGCACTTGACGCCATGTCAACTTTACACGGTGTCAAGCAAAGGAGATTGATCATGACACAGCACCTTCAAAACCAGACAAAGCTTCGCGGGCCTGTGCTCGTATTGGGTGGCACGGGAAAGACCGGTCGGCGGATCGTCGGGCGCTTGCGTGACCAAGGGGTCGAAACACGGATCGGATCCCGGTCCGGACTACCCGCCTTTGATTGGGATAACCCGTCCGGCTGGGACGCCGTGCTGGCAGGCGTGAGCGCAGTATATATCAGCTATACACCCGACCTGGCCGTTCCGGCCGCCAAACTAGCGATTCGGCAACTTGTCGAGCGCGCAAAAGCGCAGGGCGTGAAACATCTTGTCTTATTGTCTGGCCGCGGAGAACCAGACGCTCAGGCCTGCGAACGCATCGTGCAGGAAAGCGGCCTGGACTGGACCATTGTGCGCGCCAGCTGGTTCAACCAGAATTTTTCCGAAGGCGATTTCCTGCCACTCGTCCTGTCTGGTGAAATCACGCTGCCAGCAGGGCATGTGCCGGAACCGTTCGTGGACGCCGAGGACATCGCCGACGTGGCCGTCGCGGCCCTCACAGAGGCCGGACATAATGGCGAAGTCTACGAAGTGACCGGTCCGCGGCTGATGACGTTTGACGATGTAGCCAGCGAATTGTCGCGCGCAACAGGTCGCAAGATCAGCTTCGTCCGTGTACCTTCTGATGTGTTTCTTCAAGGATTCCGCCGGGCTGGCGCTCCGGAAGAAATGATCTGGCTGCTCGACTATCTCTTCTCCACCATACTCGATGGTCGCAATGCTCAAATCTGTGACGGTGTGGAACGAGCCCTGGGCCGACCGCCAAAAGATTTTTCTGACTTCGCCAACGAAGTTGCCGCCTCCGGACTCTGGAGCGCTGCTGCGTGACACTCCCTCTCATATCCGCATGTCCGTAGCTGACTGATCCTCTTCGGCGGGCATGCCACACCCAAGGAATCAAACTCATGACTACCCATCTCTTTGTCTATGCCTGCCTCGCCATCGGCCTCACCACTGCCCTCGTCGGTGGGGTCTTCCAGGCATTCTCCGATTTCGTCATGGCCGGCCTTGTCCGCGCCGCGCCGGCTGGAGGCATTGACTCCATGCAACAGATCAATCGCACAGTGTTCCGCTCGACATTCCTGGCCCTCGCCCTGGCGCTGGCGCCCATCATGCTCGCTGCCTCCCTTTATGCCTGGCAAAACCTGGAAGGGGCACCAAAGCTCCTGATACTGATCGGAACCGCCATCTACATGACTGCCGTGCTCGGGGTCACGATGTTCGGCAACGTCCCAATGAATGAGCGTCTCGACCGCCTCACATCTACTTCACCGGATGCCGCGATCTACTGGAAGAAGTTCGGTGCCGTCTGGACAGGGTGGAACCATGTTCGCACTTTTGGGGCGATCATCGCCGCCATCTGCTTCCTGCTAGCTGCAGTTGGCCTGCCCGACACCCTTCCAGCCATGACCTAGCTCTGGCCGAACCGGCGCACCAAGTTGGAAATGCTCTTCGACAGAACCAGCATTTCCGGCGACTGCAGGTCCAGCTTGCCGGACAGGCTGGACTTCAGGTTTTCCAGATCGAAGACAATTTCCCGCACAGCTGCATCGCTCACGCCGCTCTCGATCCAGCCGACACAGACGAGGCGTGTGCCGGACGTAACCGGCACAACCCGGTGCAGGCTGGTCGAGGGATAGAGGACCAGATCCCCCGCCGGCAATTTCACGGTCTGGGTCATGCCCGCCAGCTCGATCTCCAATTCGCCGCCCTCATAGCTGTCCGGGTCGGACAGGAAGAGCGTGAAGGAGAGATCTGTCCGCAGACGCGACTCCCCTGCCCCCATGAAAGGGTTATCGACATGATGACCATAGCCGCCGCCCTCTGCGGTGCGGCTGATGATCAGCTTCGAGAACTGGCGCGGCTGGGCAGCGGCCCGCAGCACCGGATGACGCTCGACCTTGGCTTTCAGCAACTGGCGCACCTGCGCGCCAGTGCGAGAGGTCAGATCGGCCTGCTGGTTGCGCTTGACCGCGCGGGCCATGCCGCCCGCCGTTTCGGCACCATCGCGCCAACCAAGCGTCGCGACCAGATCGCGGGCATCGGTGATATCTGTTTCATCCAGGACATTGGAAAGGGTCAAAAGCATGTTGCGCCTACTTGCGAATAATTTGCATTTGCGTCATTCACCGCTATAGCAGATCGACACAAAGAGGAAGTATATCATGGCCTTTGACACCAAACTGAAGCAGTGGACCAGCCTTGGTCTCGGGACCGTGCTGATGACTGGCGCCCTTGCAGGCTGCAGCGACCCTGCCGCGCCTGCTGACGATGCCGGCACGGAAATTTCCCAGCCGGAAGCGGCCACCGAAACCGACCCTGCAGCGGGCGCCACCACACTCGCTACTGAAGGCGGCGAAGGCGAAGGCGGCGTGACAATTGATGCGGCCTACACAGACCCGGTCGTCTACAAGGCAGCGCTGGCCATTGCCGCGGCCCACGTGCTGGCTGCCCGCGACGCCTACACCGAAGGCGAAACACAGGCCGCCGCCGAAATGTATGCCCACCCGGTCTCGGAAGTCCTGTTCGATATGGAACCGGTCTTCGCCGCTCAGGGCGTCGCCGATTTCACGGACCTGTTCAGCGACACATCCGCCGCGGTCTTCGCTGGCGAGAGCCAGGACGAGATCAGCGCCCGCACCGACAAGATCCTTGCCGCGCTCGACAAAGCCGCCGAGAGCGCCCCAGCCACGGACGCGTCTGATGCCATGGTCAGCGCGCGCGTCGCTTCTGACCAGATCGACCGCGCCTCCGACATGTACCGTCTCGCGCTCGATTCCGATTTCTACGAGACCTATCTCGACGGATATGGCTTCTACCAGGCTGCTGAACGCACCTTCCTCGAAGCCGAAAGCGACATTGCGGCCGAGAATGCCGATGCCGCTGAAGCGATCCGCGCGTCCCTCGCGCTGTTGGCCGATGCCTATCCGACGGCCCTGCGTCCGGACCCGATGGAAGGCAACGCCTCGGCCCTCGCCGTGGCCGCATCGGAAGTACAGCTGGCCCTCAGCCAGTAACGGCAATTTTACCAGCGCAAGGCCTCGCTCATACGCTATCGTAGAGTAAGGCCTTGCGCGCCCTGCGCATCACATTACCGTAGGGGACTTGTAGAGAGGCGCCGCCAAGACGCGCCCGGTATTTTCGGGAGGAATTTCGGCGGATGACCGACACGACAGCCGGCCAAACGGCCACGGGTGGACATATTACGGGTTTCGGGTCGAAGGGGTATCGCACCTATGTGCTGATCGCCCTGATGCTGGTCTACACGCTGAACTTCATCGACCGCACACTCATCTCGGTCGTTGCCCAACCGATCATCAACACATTCCAGCTGAATGACACGCAATGGGGCCTGTTGTCCGGCCCGCCTTTCGCCCTGTTCTATGCCGCGATGGGCATTCCGATCGCGATGTGGGCCGATCGCGCCAACCGCGTGATGATCATTGCGCTCTGCATCATCATCTGGTCGGTCATGACCGCCCTGTGCGGGGTCGCAGCGGGCTTCATCTGGCTGCTCATATTCCGCGTTGGCGTTGCCGTCGGCGAGGCAGGCTGCACGCCGCCCGCCAACTCGCTGATCACCGATTACTACCCGCCCAAGAGCCGGGCCGGCGCGCTCGGCATCTATTCCATGGGCGTGACGCTGGGCGGAGTCCTGGCCCAGCTGTTCGGCGGCACCATTGCGGGCATCAAGGGTGCGGATTTCGGCAACTGGATCGGCTCCATTGGACTCGGCGGCCTGTTCGGCAATCTCGACTGGTCGACCGTGGAGGGCTGGCGCATCGCCTTTGTCGCGGTTGGCGCGCCGGGTGTGCTGATCGCCATCATCCTGATGTTCACCATCAAGGAACCGCCACGTGGCTATTCCGACCCGCCATCGGCAAAAGGCAATGGCAAAGCTCCCTTCTTCGATGCCTTCCGCGAATTCGCGACCAAGCCCACTTTCTGGTGGCTGTCGCTCGGCGCGGCCCTCGTCGCCTTTGTCGGCTATGGTCTGATCAGCTTCCAGGCCCCTTTCCTGCAGCGCGTGCATGGCATTGATGTGCGCGACGCAGCCGTGCTCTATGGCGCGCCGCTGGCCGCTGTCGCGGCCTTCGGCACGTTCCTCGGCGGCTTCATTTCCGAGAAACTCGAAGGCCGTTTCAGCACGATCTCCGCTTGGCTGCCCGGCGTCGGCCTGCTGGTCGCGATACCAGCCTATGTGGGCGCCTTCTTCGCCCCGACCATCGAGATTGCTTTCGGCCTCTGGATCATCGCTGGCACGATGCATTACGCTTACCTGTCCAGCCAGTACATGGTTGGCACCGCTATCGTCAGTCCGCAATCGCGCGCCACGACGATCGCCGTCCTGCTGCTGATCGTCAGCCTGATCGGCAATGGCATCGGGCCACTCTTTGTCGGCGCGATGAGCGACTTCTTCATGAGCGAGGAAATCGGCAAGGCTGGGCTCTCGGCCTTTGCAGACAGCTTCAATCCGCGCCTCTGCGGCACGGACCCGGCGGCGCTCGGCGCGGAAGGCCCCGAGCTTTGCCGTGCCTATGCCAATGGCCTGCGCCATTCCATGGCTGCCACGGTCCTGGTCTTCCTCGGCGCAGCGATCTGCTACTTCATGGCGGCCCGCTCCTTCATGAAGGACAAGTACAATCCTGAGGCGCCAACCGCCGGCATGGGCGCCTGAAACACAGCGACGGAAAGACACAGACATGACTGATACGACCGCCGCCCCCTCTGCAACATTGGAAGAAAAGCCCGGCTTTGAAACCGGTTACCGCACCAAGGGATATCGGGCCTATGTCCTGTCCTCGCTCCTGATCGTCTACATCTTCAATTTCATCGACCGGTCGATCTTCGGCATCCTGACCGATCCGATCCGGAACAGTCTGGGCCTCGAAGACTGGCAAATGGGCCTGCTGGGCGGACTCGCCTTTGCCACTTTCTATACAACGCTCGGTATTCCGATTGCCCGTTTTTCGGAGAAGACGAGCCGCATGATGATTATCGTGGCGTCGCTGACCATGTGGAGCCTGATGACCGTCCTGTGCGGCTTTGCCGTCAGTTTCGCGACCATGTTCGCCTTCCGTCTTCTGGTCGGTGTGGGCGAGGCCGGGTGCACGCCGCCCGCCCAGTCGGTTATCGCGGACTACTTCAAGCCCGGTAGCCGGGCCACCGCCGCTTCCATCTACGCGCTGGGTGTTCCGCTCGGCGGCATGTGCGCCGGCCTCGCTGCCGGCCCCATCAATGATTACGTTACCGGCGAGAATGTTCATGCCCTGCTCGAAGGCTGGGGCTGGAACTGGGCCACCGGCCTCGTCGACTGGAAAAGCCTTGAGGGCTGGCGGATCGCCTTCATTGCCGTCGGCTTGCCAGGCCTGGTTTTCGCGCTGATCATCGGCCTGACGGTCAAGGAGCCCCCGCGCGGCTACACCGATCCGCCGAACGCGTCCAAGCCGGAACGGGAAACCTTTGGCGCCGCCCTGAAGAAACTCAGCAAGAAACCGACCTATGTCCATGTCGTGACCGGCGCGGCCCTGGCCTCCTTTGCCGGCTATGGTATTGCCGCATTCTCCACTTCCTTCTTGCTGCGTACGCACCAGCTCACACTTACCCAGGCAGCCCTGATTTTCTCCCTGGTGCTTGGCCTTATGGCGGCCATCGGCGTCTTCCTGTCGGGCTTCCTCGCCGACCGCCTTTCAAAGCGCTATCCGACAGCCCTGTCCTGGATGCCAGCGCTCGGCATGGGCCTGTCCGTGCCGCTTTACTGGCTCGGCTATCTCAGCCCCAGCGTGGCCCTGATGCTGCCGCCCCTGATGGCCGCGGCCATGCTGCACTATTTCTATCTCGGTCCAATGTATGCCGTCTCTGCCGGTGTCGTGGACGCCCGCACCCGCGCCACCGCTGTGGCGATCACCCTCTTCGCCGTCAACTTGATCGGGCTCGGGCTCGGGCCCACGCTGATTGGCCTGCTGTCAACGGTGCTGAAGACCATGATGATTTCCGGGGCGGATCTCGGCCTGACGCTGGACCTGTGCAAGGAGGCCGTCGGTCTCACGGCGGATCAGGTCACCGCTTGCAACAGTGCCGATGCAAGGGGCCTGCAATGGTCGATCATCATCTTCGCGTCGATCTATGGCTGGGCAGCGATCCACTATCTGCTGGCGGGCAAGACGCTGCAGCGTGACATGGTCGCCAAGACCGCCTAATCGGTCTTCATGGCTGTTTACACTCAGGTTTCGGACGACGCGCTGGCGGCGTTCCTCGAGGAATACGATCTCGGCAAGGCCCTGTCTTTCAAGGGCATTGCCGAGGGCGTGGAGAATTCTAACTATTATCTCGAAACCACGACCGGCCGCTTCATTCTCACCCTGTTCGAGAAACGGGTGAATGCGGACGATTTGCCCTATTTCATCGGCCTGAAACAGCATCTCTCGGCAAAGGGCTTCCCCTGCCCGGAGCCGATTCTTGCAAAAGACTGCAAGGCGCTCCGCACGCTTGAAGGTCGTCCTGCCGTGATCGTGTCCTTCCTGGAGGGCCTTTCCCCGAAAAAGCCAAGTCCGGCCCAGTGCCGGGGCCTCGGCGAAGGTCTCGCGCGCATGCATGTCGCGCTCGCGGATTTCGACATGACCCGCCCCAACAGTCTCGGTCCGTCGGCATGGCCCCGCCTTTGGACAGGCCAGTCCGAGGAAGCCGAAAAGCTGCAGCCGGGCCTGCCGGGCCTGATCGACGAAGCCCTCACAGACATTGCCGAGGCCCGGCCGCAAAGCCTGACCCTTCCCCGCGGCACGATCCATGCGGATCTGTTCCCGGACAATGCCTTTTTCCTGGACGACGATTTTTCCGGCATCATCGATTTCTATTTCGCCTGTACCGACGCGCTGGCCTATGACCTCGCCATCTGCCTCAATGCCTGGGCATTCGACGACAATCCGGGGCGCGGCGCAATCGACTACAATTACTCCAAGGGCGCGAATTTGATCGCCGGGTATGAAAGTGTGCGTCCACTGGACCCCGCAGAACGTGACGCCCTGCCCCTGCTCGCACGCGGCGCGGCGCTGCGCTTCTTCCTGACGCGGATGGTGGACTGGACCTCGACCCCCGAAGGCGCCCTCGTAAAGCCCAAGAATCCCCTCGAATATGCCGGCCGCCTCGCCTTTCATCGCAAGGTGACACATGCGGAAGGCTATGGTGCGTGACGGAGTTCGGACCAAATGGTGCGGTGGCTGGAACCGATTCTTCTGCCCTTCCAGCTGACTATCGCGCCCTCGGTCCTGACCGAAAGATCCGCCGTGTGAAACTCGGCCTGCTCTTGTCCTCCCTGGCGGCCTGTCTTGGCGTGACGCTAATCGGACTTTTCCTGACCTTTGTCTTTGGCGTGCTCGAAGGGGTTGGCCTGTTGCCTACCATGTTCGATCGCCCAAATAGCGGCTTCGTGATGGGCATCCAGATGGCCGCGATGATGTCTCTGTTCAACTTCATCCTGTTCTTCGTCACCGTGCCGGCCGCGTGGCTGGCCATGGGCCTGTCCATCGGCAGGTTCCCGCATCAGGGTATTTCGGCCCGCGCGCCCTACCTGCGCTGGGCCAGCATCTGGGGCGCGCTGCTCGTCGGTGGCACGACAGGTGGATTCGGTATCACGGCGTCGCTGCTGACCGGCCTTGGCGCGGCCTTCACCGGCGCCTGTATCGGCGCGCTGGCGGGCCTGCTCTGCGGCCTGCTCTTCCTCGCGATCGTGAGGCCTGCGGAACAGCTGCACAAGGCAGACATCAACGTCTTCTGATGCTTGACGGACCTGCCAAAGCCCCGCACCTGAAATCCCATGACTGACAAGATCGAAATCTGGACAGATGGCGCCTGCAGCGGCAATCCCGGCCC
>DHZF01000078.1 GCA_002414505.1 Hyphomonas sp. UBA5111
TGGGAAAAGACCTATTACAACTGGATGGAAAACATTCAGCCCTGGTGCGTCTCCCGCCAACTCTGGTGGGGACACCGGATTCCGGCCTGGTTCGGCCCTGCAATTGATTCGAATGGAATTGAAGATCGAGACGCAAAGCCCGAAGAGTTTGTGGCCTTGAGCGAAGAGGAAGCATTGGCGCAGGCTGTGGGCTACTACGGGCCGGATATCCAAGTGCAGGTCGGGCCTTTGATGGGTGGCACAGGGTTTGTTGATGAAGAAACAAATCTCTTGAGGTACTCTGAGGTTACCATCAAACGCGACCCAGACGTCCTGGATACATGGTTCTCCTCCGCCCTCTGGCCGTTCTCGACGCAGGGCTGGCCGGACAAGACGGCTGATCTCGACACCTTCTTCCCGACGGCGACGCTGGTCACCGCGTTCGACATCATCTTCTTCTGGGTCGCCCGGATGATGATGATGAGCCTCGAATTCATGGGGGAAGTTCCGTTCAAGGACGTCTACATCCACGCCCTCGTGCTCGACGAGAAGGGCCAGAAGATGTCCAAGTCCAAGGGCAATGCCATGGACCCGCTGGAACTGGTCGACGAGTACGGCGCCGACGCACTGCGCTTCACGATGGGCCGCATGGCCGGGCAGGGGCGCAACATCCGTCTCTCCAAACAGGCCGTCGAAGGCAACCGCAACTTTGCCACCAAGCTCTGGAATGCGGCCCGCTTTGCCGAGATGAATGAGTGCGGCGCGCCCGGCGAGATCGACTATACCAGGGTCGAAAGCCCGGTGAACCGCTGGATCCTGGCGGAGCTGTCCCAATGCGCGGCAGAGGTCAGCAAGGGCATCGAGGATTACAAATTCAACGAAGCCGCGGGCGCGCTCTACAAATTCATCTGGAACACGCTCTGCGACTGGTATCTCGAACTCATCAAGCCGCTGCTCGCGGGCATGGATGATGCCGCCAAGCAGGAAACCCGCATGGTCTGCGGCTATGTGCTGGATGAATCGCTGAAACTGCTCCATCCCTTCATGCCTTTCGTCACCGAAGAGCTTTGGGAGCGCCGCGCCGAGGGGCGCGCAGAGGCCAAGGGCTTCCTGATGCACCAGTCCTGGCCATCAACTGAACCGTTCACGGATGAGGCCGCCGCGGAAGAGATCAATTGGGTGATCGACATGATTACCGAGCTGCGCTCGCTGCGGAACGATCTCGGCGTCCCGGCGGGCTCGAAGCTGCCGCTGACCCTGGTCAATGCCGGCGCGGAAATCGAAAACCGCGCGATGAGCCATGAAGACGTCCTGAAGCGCCTTGCGCGCCTCGAAGACATCTCGATGACGGATACCACGCCCGAAGGCGCGGTCACGGCCGTGATCGGCGAGACCATGTCCGCCCTGTCGGTCGCTGACATTGTCGACATTGATGAGGCCCGCAAACGGCTCGACAAGGAACTGGCCCAGCTCGACAAGGACATCAAATCCACCGAGGGCAAGCTCTCGAACGAAAAATTCGTCTCGCGGGCGCCGCCAGAGATCGTTGAAGAGAACCGCGAGCGTATCCGCGACTGGAAGACGCGGCGGGAAAAGCTGAAAGCTGCCCGCAAGGGGCTTGAAGGTCTCTGACCAATGCGGGCATCCTGTTCCGGCATGAACAGGAGCTGCCCTCATGACATTTCGCAAACTGGTGATCGCTGCGGCGGTCTTCCTCGGCGCATGCGCCACATCGCCAGACCCTGAGCCTGCCACGCCCGAATGGCGGCTGGTGATTCATGGCGGCGCAGGCGTCATCACCCGCGAAGGCATGACTCCGGAAAAGGAAGCGGCCTATACCGCCGCGCTGGAGAGCGCGCTTGAGGCCGGCGCCGCTATCCTCCGCTCCGGTGGCAGCGCGCTGGACGCTGTCGAGGCGGCGGTCATCCCGATGGAAAACGATCCGCTGTTCAATTCCGGCTATGGCGCGGTCTTTACTGCCGCAGGCACGCACGAACTCGATGCGTCGATCATGGATGGCCGAGACCGCAATGCCGGCGCCGTCGCTGGCGTCACCCGCGTGCGTAACCCGATCAAGGCGGCGCGCGCCGTGATGGACAAATCCGAACATGTCATGTTCGCCGGAACCGGCGCCGACGCTTTTGCTGAAGCGCAGGGTCTCGACATGGTCGACAATTCCTATTTCGACACCGACCACCGCCGCAAGGCGCTGGAGCGCGTCCTTGAAGAGCGCAGCCGTACCGCTGCGGATCGCCACGGCACAGTGGGCGCCGTCGCCCTCGACCGCGAGGGCAATCTCGCGGCTGCCACGACCACCGGCGGCATGACGGCCAAGGCCGCGGGCCGCATCGGGGACTCGCCGCTGATCGGCGCGGCCACCTATGCCGAGAATGGTGTCTGCGCGGTCTCGGCAACTGGGCACGGCGAATATTTCATCCGGGTGGGCGTGGCCAAGACAATTTGCGACAGGGTGAAACTCGCTGACGATGAAATCGAACCGGCAGCAACATCCGCGCTCGCAGAAGTCGCGGAATTGGGCGGCGATGGCGGCGTCATCGTGATGAATGGAGATGGCGGATACGCCTTCGTATTCAACTCGGAAGGCATGTATCGGGGCGTCGTTGACGCTATAGGGGCAAGAACTGCCATCTATGGCGACGAATAGCCTCTTTTCCGCAACAGGATTGCGCGCTAGGGGCAATGCAGAACACATCAGGATAGGACCGTCATGAGCAAGACCTGGGACAAATCGAAACTTCCCTCCCGCCACGTTACCGAAGGGCCGGAGCGCGCGCCGCATCGCAGCTATCTGTACGCGATGGGCCTGTCGACCAAGGACATCCAGAAGCCTTTGGTTGGTGTTGCCTCCTGCTGGAACGAGGCCGCGCCCTGCAACACCGCCCTGATGCGCCAGGCGCATGCCGCCTCCGAAGGCGTCAAGAAGGGCGACGGCACTCCGCGCGAGTTCTGCACCATCACCGTGACGGACGGCATCGCGATGGGCCATGAGGGCATGCGGTCCTCGCTGGTCAGCCGCGACACGATTGCGGACTCGGTCGAACTGTCCATGCGCGGCCATTCCTATGATGCGCTGGT
>DHZF01000116.1:0-9051 GCA_002414505.1 Hyphomonas sp. UBA5111
GGCAAGTCGGCCCGCGCGACCATCCGCGCCTTCATGGAAGACCGTCTCGGCATCGGCCCCAATGAAGAACCCATTGAGGAAGCCGATCCGGACATTTTCAAATCCATCGTGAACGCAGTCGTTGACCATCAGGCTGCCATCGACAAGGCGATCCTTGGACGGCTTGCAAAAGGATGGAAGCTGACGCGGCTGGACGCAACCATGCGCGCCCTGCTGCGCGCAGGGTCTGCTGAATTCATCGCGCACCAGCACCTGTCGAACGCCATCATCCTAGATGAGTATGTGTCGCTGGCGCATGATTTCTTCGACGAGCAGGAAGCGAAATTCGCCAATGCCGTGCTGGATAATCTGGCCAAAGACCTGCGCAAATAGCCGGACTGGCGAATGCCATCCGGTTTGTGCGGGGATCGGTCCTTGCGGATGGGAGCGGGGCTCCACGGGCACGAGGACGAATAGTCAAATTACAGGATAGTAGGTGCCCCCATGCATTGGGGCCCGTCCCATCCGCGCGGTGAAACTCGGCAGGTCGCCAGACCAGACTGCCGCCTTTCACCAGACCTCGCTGCGGAAGAAGACGAAAACCCCGCAGCACGGCCAGAATAGACGGCAACGCCCTGCTGTCGGATTGGTGACGCGCCATCGCCCGGACACGTTAGGATCCCCCTGCGGACAGGCAGCCATCAGCCCTCGGGGTCGGCCACGCTGTTGCCCCAGGCGCGGATCTCTTCGACATAAAGCTCCGGCTCTTCCATCGCCGCGAAATGCCCGCCGCGCGGCAGATCCGTCCAGCGGATGAGGTTGTATGCCCGTTCGAACCAGCTCTGCGGAGCGGGTTTGTATACGGGCTCACCGGGGAAGTTCGCAAACGCCGTGGGCGTCTCGCACCGGACGCCTTCCGGCAGGGCATTGCCGCCTTCCTGCGCAAAGCCATTGTAGAACCAGACGCTGGTGGCGATGGCTTCATTGACCAGATAGATCATCACATTGGTGAGCAACTGGTCCTTTGAGTAGGTGTCCAATAGTCCGCCTTCGGACAGGTCTGACCAACCATTGAATTTCTCGAGGATCCACGCAGCGGTGCCGACCGGGGAATCCATCAGCGCCATCGCCAGCGTCTGGGGCTTGGTCATCTGTTCCATCAGATAGGCGCCTTCGCGCTGCATGGCGCCCTGCGATGCGGCCAGCCATTCGCCTTCGGCCTCTGTCTGGGGCGTGGCGGGGGTCGGCCGGAAGCCGACCATATTGAGATGGATCGCGCGGCAGCCGCCCTTGCCGTCGGTCGTGCCATGATTGAGGCCGAGCCAGGAGGTCACCATGCTGCCCCAGTCGCCCCCCTGGGCGAGGTAGGTCTCGTATTTCAGCACGTCGCGCATCAGCCTGTCCCAGAGCGCCGCAGTGGCGCGTGGCCCGATGGGAGATTTCGGGCGCCCGGAGAAGCCATAGCCGGGCAGGGAAGGAATAATCAGGTCAAAGGCGTCCTCGGCCTTGCCCCCATGATTCGAGGGAAAGGCGAGCGGGCCGATGGTGTCCCAGAATTCAAACACGGAACCGGGCCAGCCATGTGTGATGAGCAGGGGGCGGCGGCCGCCCGCTTCGCCGACGACATGAACATAGTGAATGACCTGGCCGTCGACCTCGACCTTGTAGCTGGGATACCTGTTCAGGATCTCCTCGGACTTGCGCCAGTCATAGCCCGCGATCCAGTAGCGCTGGATATCCTTCATGACCTTTGTGGACATGCCGTAGGCAAAGCCCTCTTCATTGGCCGGGGCCGGAAACCAGTCATATGCCTTCACGCGCGCCATAATGGCGTCGAGCTTGTCCTGTGGGATGTCTATGCGAAAGGTCTTGGGGGTCGGCATGGCGTGTCCTCGCTAGGGGAAACCCATCCTAGCGGTCTTGCCGTGGGGCGACGCAAGTTAAATCGAGAAACTGGTGCCGCAGCCGCACGCCGCCGTGGCGTTCGGGTTGCTGATCTTGAAGGCGGCGCCGATCAGTTCCGTGCTGAAGTCGATCTCGGACCCGGCCAGAAACTCCAGGCTCATTTCGTCGATCAGCACTTTTGCGCCATCGCGCTCCACCACGAGGTCGTCATCGTTGATGGCCGTGTCAAAGTCGAATTTGTAGGAAAAGCCCGAACAGCCACCCCCATCGACAGACACACGTAAAAACTGTGCGCCGTCCTGTTTGGCCAGAATCGCATTAATCCGCTTGGCAGCCGAGGCTGTAAGGGTCACATCGGGGGCAGTTGTCGTGCTCATGACCTCAACATAGGGATTCCCGAGCCAATGGAAAAGAGATCAGTGTATGCCACGCGGCACGAAGATAGCCGGGGCCGGTATTTCCCGGAGGCGCCATCGGCGACCCGGACGCCTTTCCAGCGGGATCGCGACCGGATTATCCACTCGACCGCCTTCCGGCGATTGAAGCAGAAGACTCAGGTCTTCGTCGCGCATGAGGGCGATCATTTCCGCACCCGGCTGACGCATTCCCTGGAAGTGGCCCAGATCGCCCGCAGCATCGCCCGGACGCTCGGCCTGGACGAAGATCTCGCCGAAGCGTTGGCGCTCGCCCACGATATGGGCCATCCGCCCTTTGGCCATGCCGGAGAGGACCAGCTGGACGCGTGCATGGCGGAGTATGAGGGGTTTGACCATAACGCCCAGACGCTGCGCATCGTCACCAAACTGGAAGTCCGCTACCCTAATTTCGAGGGCCTGAACCTGACCTGGGAGCTGCTTGAAGGGCTGGTCAAGCACAATGGCCCGATGGTCACGCAGGATGCGCCCCTGGAATCTCTGCCGGCCGCCTTTCGCGACTATACGCACTTCATGGATCTTGAGCCGCACCAGTTTGCCGGGCCGGAGGCGCAGGTGGCGGCGCTGTCAGACGATATCGCCTACAACAATCACGATATTGATGACGGCATCGCGGCGGGCCTGTTCACCATTGACGACCTGATGGATCTGCCGATCGTCGGGGACGAGTTCCGGGGCGTGAAGCTTGAATATCCGCATCTCAGCAACCGCATGGTGTCCTATGAAGCGGTGAGGCGCCTGATCGGCTTGTGGGTGAATGATCTGACGGCGGAGACGGGCCGGCGCGCGAAACAGTACGCGCCCCAGAGCGCGGCAGAAGTGCGCGCGATGGACGTGCCCCTGGTGGCGTTTTCGGAGGAGCTTGAAAGCCGCCAGCGCGCCCTGAGGGCGTTTTTGTATGAGCGGATGTACAAGCATTACACCGTGAACCGGATGCGCAGCAAAGCCAAGCGGATGCTGGCCGAACTGTTCGAGATCTTCCTGACCGAGCCGGATACGCTGCCCTCCCCGTGGCGGCAGGATGCATCCCAGGCCAGCGAGCCACGGCGCGCGCGCATTGTGTGCGACTATATTGCCGGGATGACCGATTCCTACGCAATCGAAGAGCATCGACGGCTCTTCCACCCGGATGTGCTGCGCTAGCCACACTCTGCCCACTTTCCCAGTGTTAACCCGTTCTGCGGCCTTTGCGGGCTGTGAAACCTACGGGATATTCAAGCGTCGTTAACGAAACGGGCCGTAATCTTAACTCTGTGAACCTATTCTGAGGATGATTCCATGGGGCGACATCGGGACAACGGGCGGGATTATGCCCCGTTTGAAGACGATTACCGCGGATTCGACGTTCGTGAGGACGATTCGACCCGTGGGCCGCTCATCCTCGCGCTCGCCGTCGGGGTTCTCCTGGTGTTTGGCGCCGTCGTCTGGAACACGTACCGGCAGGGCGTACGCGACAATGGCGCGGGCATTCCGAGCGTAATTGCCGACAAGGAGCCCTACAAGCGGGCGCCCGAAGACCGCGAAGGCGTCGCCGTCCCGGATACGGAGAAACGTTTTTACGACCAGATGGACGATTCCGAACGGTCGGAAGAGCAGGGCGTAGACTATGCTGACCGCGACAGCCTGGAGGGCGATGCGCTGCAAGGGGGGCCGCCCATAGAGCTGCGTCCGGGTCTGGAAGGGGCTGAGCCCGATGACGCGCAGGTGCGCGCGCTGGCGGATCTTGAGACGATGCCGGAAGATGAGGAAGAGACTCTGCGGGTTGTGCCCACCAATCCGGTCGCCCAAGCGCAAGCACCTGCTCCGGTGCCACGCAGTTTGCCAGCGCCCACCGAACCGGGGCCGCAATACGCCTTTACCAGCGATGGCATGTATCAGGTCCAACTCGCCGCGTTTCGCTCACAGGATGCCGCCGAAACCGCCTGGGCCAAGATGAACAGCGCGAAGCCCGATCTTTATCGCAGCGCGCAGAAACGTATCCAACGCGCCGACCTTGGCGCCAAGGGCGTATTCTACCGCCTGCGTGTGGGCAGCTTCGCTGAACGCGCGGATGCATCTGAATTCTGTGACGCGGTGAAGGCCGGCGGAGACAATTGCATCGTGGTGACCGGGTAGTGGCGAAGGCATGCATCCTCAGCGTTTCGGGGCCTGAGCTCACGAAGGAGGAAGCGGCCCTGTTTGCTGCCGAGCAGCCTTGGGGCGTGATCCTGATGGGGCGGTCCTGCGTGTCGCGAAAACAGGTCCACACACTGGTCGATGATATCTGGAATGCAATGAACCGGCCCTGCCTGATCTTCATTGACCAGGAGGGGGGCCGCGTGGCCCGCCTGAAAGCGCCGGAATGGCCCCTGTTCCCGCGCGGCCAGGACTATGCGGACATTTACGCCAAGGACCGGGAGCGAGGGCTTTCCGCCGCATGGCTCGGCCATCGCCTGATCGCCGCAGAATTGGCGGCCCTGTCGATCCATGCCGATTGTGCGCCCGTGGTGGATTTGCCTGTTCCCGGCGCCCATGACGTGATCGGCGACAGGGCTTTCGGGACCGACCCAGAGACCGTGGCCGCCCTTGCAGGCGCGGCGCTGAAAGGTCTGGCCGCAGGCGGCGTGGCCGGCGTGATCAAGCATATTCCGGGTCATGGCCGCTCAATGGCGGACAGCCATATGGAGCTGCCGCGCGTGACGGCAAGCGCCGATGAATTGGCAAAAGACTTTGACGCCTTTGCACGCCTTGCCGATGCGCCCATGGCGATGACAGCCCATATTTCCTATGACGCATTTGACGCCAATGTCCCCGCAACCCTGTCAAAAGTGATGATTCAGGACGTGATCCGCAAGCGAATCGGGTTTGATGGATTGCTGATGACGGATGATCTGGGGATGCAGGCGCTGGGCGGCAGCCTGGGCGAGCGGGGCCATGCGGCGATTGCCGCAGGGTGTGACGTGCTGTTGCACTGTTCCGGCTTCCTGTCCGATCCTGCCGCGATCCTGGCTGAAATGAGCGAAGTGGCAGAGGCCGCCCCTGAGCTGGCTGGCAAGGCGCTGGCGCGCGGCGAGCGCGCTGAGGCCCTGTCGACGCATCAGCAGGATTTCGACATTGCCGAAGGCTGGGACACGTTCCGGACCTATTTCCCGCAATTGGTGGGCACGGCATGAATGCAGACATGATCTCGATCGACGCGCTGTCCGCGGACGCGCAGGAGGCCGAAGCCGGCGACCTGTTCACCGTGGATGTCGGAGGCTATGAAGGCCCGCTGCACCTGTTGCTGGAGCTTGCCCGACGCCAGAAGGTCGATCTGCTGCATCTGTCGATCCTGTCGCTGGCGGAACAATATCTGGACTTCATCGAAGAGGCGAAGACCCAGCGCATCGATCTGGCGGCCGACTATCTCCTGATGGCGTCCTGGCTCGCCTTCATGAAATCCCGCCTGTTGCTGCCCAAGCCGGAAAAGGCCGAGGAAGACGAGCCCACCGGCGAGGAAATGGCGGCGCGGCTGGCCTTCCGCCTGAAGCGTCTCGATGCGATGCGCGGAGCGGTGGAAGAACTCGAAGCCGGACCGATCCTGAACAATGTCATCTTCCTGCGCGGTGCACCGGTCCAGCCTAAAGTCGTCAAGCATACCGAATTCAAGGCATCCCTATACGAGCTGACGCAAGCCTTCGGGACCATTCGCGACCGCCGGGAACAGGAACGGCCTCACACGATCCAGCAACAGCTTGTCCTGCCGCTGGAACTGGCGCGGACCACGCTACGCGCACTCAGGCAACAGTTGGAACAGTGGTCTTCGCTGGACGAGATCCGCTCAACCATGACAGACGTGGACCCGGAATTGCCGCCCCGGTCTGTTACCGCGAGTGTCTTTTCGGCCGCATTGGAACTCGCCCGGGATGGCGAAGTCGATGTGCGCCAGGATGAGCACTTCGCGCCACTCTACCTGCGCAATGCAGGTAACAGCCCAGAGGGGGGCAGAGATGCAACCGCTTGAGAAATACTTGATGACCGACGACACTTCTGAACCGGAACGCGATCCCGTGGCGCAATTGTCGTTTGCCTATCGCCGCTCTGAGGAAGCTCTGATTGAGGGCGCCAGCGATGCTCTTGTGGAAGGCATTCGCCGGGCCGAAGCCATCCTGTTCGCTGCGGGGGAACCCCTGTCAGCCGAGCAGATTTCAGAGACGTTGCCGCATGGCGTCGAAGCCGCCGAAGTGTTGATGGCGCTCCGGGCGCAATATGTGAACCGGGGAGTCAATCTGGTCGAAGTGGCCGGTAAATGGCGCTTCCAGACGGCGACCGATCTCTCTTACCTGTTTGTCGAGGAACGCCAGGTCCAGAAGAAGCTGGGCCAGGCGACGCTCGAAACGCTGGCCATCATTGCTTATGGCCAACCTGTGACCCGTGCTGAAATCGAGGCCGTGCGCGGCGTGGCAGTGTCCAAGACGACCATCGATACCTTGCTCGAGACAGGCTGGGTCAAGATCAAGGGGCGCCGCAAGACGCCTGGCCAGCCCATCACTTACGGCACGACCGAGGCCTTCATGGAGCATTTCGGGCTGGAGAGCCTCGAGACCCTGCCGGGCAAGGCCGACCTCGAGGCCGAGGGCCTTTTGTCCGATGTGATTCCGGACGGCTTCCAGATGCCGGACGAAGAAGCGCTCAATGGTGAAGAAACGCCGGATGATGGGTCGGGAGAGATCGAGGAAACCGATTCCTTCGTCACCGATTTCATGGATGATTTCGATGAGGATGATGATGACACCGCCGAAGCCGTGAATGGCGAGACCGATGAGGTTGAGGCGGGGACACCAGAGGCCGACCCCGATATCGAAACGGATGAGGATTCTGACGAGTCCGCTGTCAGCGTATTTGCCTATACGCGCGCGCCGGATCGCTCCCAGGCTGACGAGGATGAGTTCGACAGCGGCGATGTGAAAGCCGCCGTGATCCAGTTGACCAAGCAGCCGCGTGTTCCCGAACAGCCCATGGACCAGTGGGACGACGACGAATAGGTCATGCGTTTCGAGCGGGCTCTAGTCTGAAGCGCCGCTCGTGCTGGAATTGACCGATGATGTCGTCCTCGGATGTGCCCCAGCCCATATTGTGGATGATGAGGGGACGACCAGACGGTGTTGTCCGATCCGAGACGATCCCGATATGCGGCAGGTTGCCTGTGTAGCGCATCGTGTAGAGGTCGCCGGCTTTCCAACTGGAAACATGTCTCGGGGCGGGCAAGGCGCCGCCGTGGCGCTCAAGGTATCTTTCGAGATTGGGCACACGCCGATGGTCGATATGGCGATCCGGGCGCGTCAGGCCCCATAGCGTGGGATAGGCGCCGAACGCTGCCGCCATGTCCTCATGGACGAGTTGTTGCAAATCCATTCCGAATGCATCGCGATAGGCGCGGATGATGACGTCGGTGCAGACCCCGCGCGACCTCGGCACATCGCCCATCGGATAGGCGATGCGCACATAAGCGGGATCATAAATGCGCGTAACGCCGATCTGGGACCGGCCGGCCAGGGCAAGGCGTGTCGGCCACGGCAAGGTCTGCGTCCCGAGATGGGCAGGCGCGAGCGGGACGCTGAGACCTCCCAGAATGGCGGCGCGGCGAGTGAGCATGTCTCATGACGCCATGCCGGTCCGGCAGGAATGGGGCGAAAATCAGAAACCGTGCAATTCGGCGATCTCTTCCAGAGGGGCCCGTTCCGCGCGAAGTGAATTGACCGGATGGGCCGGATCGGGTTTTCCGACCGCCATCGCGCACCAGACCATTTCGGTATCTGCCAGTTTGAAATGCTCCTTCAGCGCCGGGCGCAGCATGCCCCAGCATTCCTGCATGCAGGTGCCCCAGCCACGCTCTTCGGCCAGCAGGGCGAGCGTCTGGAGGTACATGCCGGTATGCCCCCACTGGCCGTGGCCCATTCGTTCGTC
Organism: Hyphomonas sp. UBA5111; assembly: GCA_002414505.1. GTDB lineage: Bacteria > Pseudomonadota > Alphaproteobacteria > Caulobacterales > Hyphomonadaceae > Hyphomonas. The sequence continues at coordinate 8,244 of DHZF01000116.1, forward strand.
GATCACGAAGAAGGCGGCGACGGGGGCGTCGAAGAAGCGGAAATTGTTGGCGAACCAGGCAATGCGTGCGGCGCGGTCTTCGCGCGGGATGCCGAGCGTTTCGTACATCATCTCGCCGACTTTGCGGCGGCGCGCTTCGTGCGGCTCCCAGAGGTCTTTCGGATAGATCGGACGGTCGGTGGGCTGGCCCTTCGGGTTCGCGGCGAGCACAGGCGCGGCCATATTGATGACGGCGTCCCTGGCGTCGCCGGTCACGACGATGGTGCGCCAGGGTTGCGTGTTGCCGCCGGAGGGGGCGCGCTGGGCCTGTTCCAGCCAGTCGCGGATCTCTGCTTCCGGCAAGGGATCGGGCAGGAAGGCCCGGGTGGAAATACGCTGCGCAACGGCCTGTGACACGTCCATAAAAGAAAACCTCCCATCTGGTCTGATGGGAGGTTTATCGTCTTGGCGTGGCGTCAGCCAAAGCTTATTTGCCGTGCAGGACCACCGGCATCCACGTGTAGCCCTTCACGAAGCCACCTGCATTGTAGGATGGCTCGTCCAGCACTTCGATATGGCTGAAGCGCTCCATGAGTTCCTGCCACAGGATCTGCAGCTGCAGCTCGGCGAGGCGGTTGCCGACGCAGCGGTGGATGCCGAAGCCGAAGGAGATGTGCCGACGGGCATCCGGGCGATCGATGATGTAGTCATTCGGACGGTCCCAGAACCGCTCATCGCGGTTGCCGGAGACGTACCACATCGCAACCTGGTCACCCTTCTTGATGGTCTGGCCGTGCATCTCGACATCTTCGAGCGCCGTGCGGCGCAT
>DHZF01000116.1:9087-34746 GCA_002414505.1 Hyphomonas sp. UBA5111
AGCGGCGTCTGCCAGCGGATCGTTTCGGAGACCATGTTCGGGATCAGCGACAGGTCTGCTTTCAGCTTGTCGTACTCGGCTGGGAATTTGTTCAGCGCATAGACCGAAGCGGTCATCGAGTTGCGGGTCGTGTCATTGCCGCCCACGATGAGCAGGATGACGTTGCCGAGCAATTCCATCGGCGTCATGTTGCGGGTCTTCTCACCATGCGCGAGCAGGCTGATCAGATCGTTTTTCTGTGGCTGTGCGCCGCGCTCCTGGAAGAGCTGCATGAAGGTGGCGAGACATTCCATCATCTCGCGCTTCCACTGTTCTTCCCCGCCAGGGCAGATGTCCGGATTGTTCATGCCGGTCGCCATGTCGGACCAATGGGTCAGGTCGCGACGCTTTTCGAACGGATAGTCGAACAGCGTGGCCAGCATCATCGTGGTCAGCTCGACGGAGACCGTATCGACCCAGTCGAACGGCTCACCAATCGGAAGGGAGTCGAGCAGGCCCTGGGTCCGCGAGCGGATCAGCGGCTCGAATTCCTTGAGCATGTTCGGACCCACGGCCGGCTGGACCGTCTTGCGCTGTTCGGAGTGGCGCGGCTCATCCATCGCGATGAACATCGGCAGCTCGAAGTCTTCCGGCGGGCTGCCGAGCGTGATGCCGCCATGCTCCCAGCTGGAAGAGAAGCGCTTGTGGTCGGTATCGACCGCCATGATGTCTTCATAGCGCGTGATCGACCAGAACGGACCGACAAAGGAATCTGCGGTATAGTGGACAGGCGCTTCGTTGCGCAGGCGTTCAAAGCGATCCCAGATTTTCTGCTGGCGCCAGATCTCCGGGTCTTCCGGGTGGAGCTCCGACAGCGGCAGCTCGCTGGCTGGCGGCACTTCCTGGCCAATTTCGAGATAGCCTTCGAAGAGCGGATCCCGGTGGGTGATCTTCGGGCGTTGCAGGGCAGGGTGATCAAGCAGATGAACCGTATCAGCAGCCATCAATTTTCCTCCGACAATGAGCCATTATCATAGGCTCGATTTATGACGTCAGCGTCACCTTAACATGGCTATTCTAAAAAAACTATGACGCAGGCGTCATTTTTTTAGGCGGGATGGCGTTCATGTCTGGCATCATGGAGTGCTGCGCGAATGGCCCGGGCCAGGGATTTTCGTTCCGGCAGGGTCAGGAAACACCCGATGACATAGGCGGTCTTGCCGTATTCGATGCGCAACCAGCTGTTCGCGGTGAGCGGTTCAGCAAGTTCGACCCGGGCAAAGGCTGACGGCAGGGACGCAGATTTTTCGGCGCCATTGGCGCGCGTGTGCGTCAGGCGCAGCTCTTTTGCCGTCACAATGATTCGGGTTTCTTCCCGCTGTTTGCGGAACGACATCCGGAACGCGAAATAGAAAGCGAGCGCATCCAGTCCGAAAAAACCGATGACCGGGATCGCGCCCATGGAAATAAACGCGATGCCGGTCAGAAAGCTGACACCCCCGACAAAGGCCATGACAATGGCGAAGCCGCGCTGGCTGAGCGACTGATTGGGCCGCAGGACGGCGTCCATGTAGAGGATCTCTTTGTCTTCAGTCATGCTCTCAAAATAGCACGGCCTTGTGCGATGGCGAGGGGGCATTAGACAGGCGGAATGACACAGACCAAATCATCCGCCAAACGCCCAAGGAAGAAGCGCGCCCCGCGCGTTTTCGGACCAGAGAAAGCCAGGGCCCTTTTCTCCGCGCTCGCGGAGGACCGGCCCGATCCGCGCACGGAACTGGATTTCGTGAATCCCTACACGCTGGTTGTTGCGGTTGCCCTGTCAGCGCAGGCGACGGATGTCGGCGTCAACAAGGCGACCGCCAAGCTGTTCGCGCTGGCCGACACGCCGGAAAAGATGCTGGCGCTGGGCGAGGCGGGGGTTGCCGAGCACATCAAGACCATTGGCCTGTGGCGCAACAAGGCAAAGAATGTCATCGCGCTCAGCCAGATGTTGCTGGACGAATTTGGCGGGGAGGTGCCGCAGACGCGCGAGGAATTGGTGCGCCTGCCGGGCGTGGGCCGGAAGACCGCCAATGTCGTCCTGAATGAAGCGTTCAACCACCACACGATCGCGGTGGATACGCACATCTTCCGGGTGTCAAACCGCACCGGTCTGGCCCCTGGCAAGACACCGGACGAAGTCGAGGCCGGACTGGAGCGGGCCACGCCGCCCGAATTCAAGAAAGGCGCGCATCACTGGCTCATCCTGCACGGACGATATGTCTGCAAGGCGCGGAAGCCGGAATGCTGGCATTGCGCCATCGCCGACCTCTGCCGGTACACTCCAAAGACGCCAGACCCGGCGACGACCTCTGCTTTGGGGCCCAAGGCACGCTAAGCAACGTGTGGCATGACTGCACCGCAGGGCGCCTGCCACCAGTTCGCCCCAATTTAACCAAATCGCGGCCACCTCAGACCGACACCGCACCGTCCACGTAATCAATGGAGCGTATCGCATGAACCGCATCGGCAAATTCGTCTTCGGCGCAACCTCACTCTGCCTTCTGTCCGGCCTGCCTGCTGTGGCAGAAGATGGCTGGACCGGGGAAGCCGCCCTCAGCGCCGGGCTGACGACCGGCAACACGGAAACCTCCGCGGCCGGTCTGGCAATTGATGCAGACCGGGGAGCCGGCGACTGGAATTTCGGCATCCAGTTGTCAGGTGATTATGGCAAGGAGGACGGCATCGAAAGCCGCAATCGCTATTCCGCTGCGGCCGATCTGGAGCATGATTTCAACGTCACCATGTTCACCTTCGGACGGGTCTCCTATGAGGTCGATCAGTTCACCGGTTTCGATAGCCGCACCTTTATTGGTGGCGGTGTGGGTTGGCACATTCTGGACGATGAAGACCATCACTGGACGGTGCGCGGTGGTCCGGGCTTCAAGATTGACGAAGTGAAGCGCCGGATCACGACCGACAGTACCGGCGCGGTGCTGATCATCCCCGCCTCAACCGAGGAATCCCTGGGTGCTGTGGCGCAATCGGAATATTTCTATGCCTTCAACGAAGCTGTATCCCTGAGCAACAAGACCAATGTCGTCTATGGTCAGGAATCCACCCAGATCAATAACAGCCTCGGACTGACAGCGGCGCTCAACGGCCATCTGGCGGCACGTGTGTCCTTCGATGTCCGGCATGATACCTCGCCCCAGCCGACGTATGAGGCGACTGACACGGCCACGAAATTTTCGCTGGTCTACACGCTCGGAGAATAGGGCGATCAGCGGCCCTTCAACCGGGCCGCGACTGCCTTGGCCATGCGTTCCCCGAGACGCGCTCCCTGTTCCGGATAAAGATAGGGCTCGATCAGTTCGAGCTCCATCAGGAGCAGGGACCCGTCCGGATGACGCAGCATGTCGACCCGGGCGTAGAGCGGCGTCTCGTCCAACGTATCGAGCACGGCGCGCGCCGCGTCCAGATCACTCCCGTCCGGCACAATGGTCTCTTCCTGGCCGCCATAGGATGACTGGATGCGATAGTCTCCGGGCCTGGCACGCTTGATCAGCGCGTGAGAGAGGTCGCCATCAATGAAGATGAAGCTGAGCTCCCCTTCGGTCTGGATCGTCGGCAGGAAGGGCTGCACCATCATGGGGTGGGGCATGTCCGGGGCGGGGTCGTCTGAGGTCAGCAGGTGCTGGCCGCTGGCGCCGGCGCCGACCTGACGCTTGAAGACCAGCTGCGTTTCGCCCAGCGCGTCAAAGGCGCGCCGGTACTGGTCATTCGTCATATCGTCGATCCACAGGGTCGGGATCAGGTTGGCGCCGCGGTGTGCGAGATCCTTCAGGTAAGTCTTGTCGCTGTTCCAGCGCACGAGGGCGGCGGGGTTGAACAGACGGGTCCGGCTTTCAATGGTCTCAAGCGTGGACAGGAATTCGGCCTGACGATCCCAATAATCCCATGTCGTGCCGATCAGCGCGGCGTCAAAACTGGCCCAGTCTGCCGAGTTATCATCCCAGCAGATATCACTGATTTCCATGCCGCGCTCGGCAAATTCCGGGCGGAGGGCGCGCATCATATAGTCATGTTCGAAGGCGTCGGACCGCCGGATGGAGGAGCCAGGCTGGGTAACTTGAGAAGACAGATAAGCGATTTTCATCCGCAGGCGTTTATCATGTGCGGCAGTTGCGTCCAGCGGGTTGCTCTGGCAATGGGCGCCCAGCAATCAGGGAATCTGTGAAATGAGTGAAATCCGCTTCGATGTCGTCGGCCTGGGAAATGCCATTGTGGATGTCATGTCGAAAACGGATGACGCATTCCTCGAACATTGGGGCATTCACAAGAATGCGATGAATCTGATCGAGGAAGACCGCGCGGAAGCCCTGACCAAAGCCGCCATCGAGCCCTTCTACACATCCGGCGGCAGCGGCGCGAATACGATTGCGGGCCTGGCCAGCTTCGGCGCGCGTGCAGCCTATATCGGCAAGGTGGCCAAGGACGAGCTTGGCAGCCAGTTCACTCGCGAAATGTCTGCGACGGGCGTACCCTTTGCAACCACGCCCCTGGAAAGCGGTCCGGCGACGGCGCGCAGCATCATCTTCGTGACCGAAGACGGCGCGCGCAGCATGAACACATTCCTAGGCGCTTCGGTCCTGTTCTCCAAGAAGGACGTTGACGAAGAGACGGTGCGTGCGGGCGGCATTCTCTATCTTGAGGGCTATCTGTTTGACCGCGAAGACGCCAAGGAAGCCTTCGTCTTTGCATCGGAAGTCGCCAAGGCGGCGGGCCGGAAAGTGGCGCTGACCCTGTCGGACAAATTCTGCGTTGACCGTCACCGTGCAAGCTTCCTGCAGCTCGTCCGCAACAATGTCGACATCCTCTTCGCCAATGAGGAAGAGCTGCTCTCGCTTTATGAAACTGATGATTTCGATGCAGCCCTGACAGCGCTGCAGGCCGATACGGCTGTGGCCGCCGTCACGCGCAGCGAGAAGGGCTCGGTCGTGATCGGCGCCGGGGACCCGATTGTGGTCAAGGCGGAGCCCGTGAAGCAGGTGCTCGATACGACCGGGGCTGGCGACCAGTATGCGGCCGGATTCCTGTTCGGCATCTCCCGCGGCTTGCCACTGGAGACGTGCGCGCATCTCGGCCACATCGCAGCGGCTGAAGTCATTGCGCATTTTGGCCCGCGCCCGGAGAAATCCTACAAGGCGCTGGCCGAGGCCGCAGGCATTTACGCCTGAGCTTTCAGGGCCTCTTCGACATAGTCGAGCCGGTCATGGCCGAAATACATGTCCTCGCCCACAAAGAAGGTCGGCGCCCCGAAAGCACCCCGGGCAATGGCTGATTCCGTGTTGGCCTGCAAGGTCGCCTTGTTGTCACTGTCCTCAGCGAGTTCCTGAATCCGACTGAAGTCAAAGCCTTCTGCTGTACACATCGCCCGGATCGAGTCCTCATCATCCGGCTTCAGCGGCGTCGGCGCGGCCCACATATGATGGAAGCAGGCGTCAATAAAGCGCCTCTGTTCAGACGGCGTGTCCTGCAGGCCGCAGGTTGCCCGCAAAAGTTTGCGCGTGCTGACCATGGGAAAATGCGGGTTCATGCGAAAGCCCAAGCCGTAGCGGGATGTACAGCGTTGGAGATCTGTCATCATGTAGGCCGCCTTTGCCGGGACCATGCCCGGCGGCCTGTTGCCGGTGGCCTGCATGATCGCGCCCAGGAAGATCGGCCTGAGCTCTGCTTCTGCCCCGCTGCGTTCCGAAATTTGTTGCACTGCGGCATTGGCTACGTAAGAAAATGGGCTGATATAGTCGAAGTTGAATTCGAATTTGCCTGACATGGGTCGCTCCAAATCGAGTTACGTTTTGGAACTATGGCAAATCGGTATAGGGGTGTCAGCATGAAATGGTCCGATTTATCCGAAAATTGGTGCCCGGTCGCACGGACGCTGTCACTGGTGGGGGATCGTTGGACCATGCTGATCCTGCGCGATTGCTTTCTCGGCATGTCGCGGTTTGAGCAATTCATCGCGTCGAGCGGCATGACCCGGCACATTCTGGCTGACCGGCTGAAGCGGCTCGTCGAGGCGGGTGTGCTGGAGCGCAAGGCGTACACGAACACGCCGAAACGCTATGATTATGTGCTGACGGAAAAAGGCCAGGAACTTGCGCCGGCGCTCCTGACCCTGCGGGACTGGGGCAAGAAGCACATGCCAGTACGGCGCGCGACTTCGGCCTAGTTGTCCAGAAGGGCTTCGACCTTTTTCTGGACTGCGCCGTAATCGATCTTGCCGGTCCCGAGTACCGGAATCTCGTCAACATGGTAGACGCGTTTCGGGACGGACAATTCCGGCACGCCATGATTCTTGGCCCAGGCAAGGATGTCCTCACGATTGCTCTCGGGCGTGTCGCTGAGCAGGATGACCTGTTCGCCCTTGCGGGGATCGGGCAGGGTCACGGCGGCATGCAGATTGTCCGGCCAGATGGCGCTGGCGCAGTTTTCTACCACGGCCAATGAGACCATTTCCCCGCCAATCTTGGCGAAGCGTTTGACCCGTCCCATGATGCGGATGATGCCCTCATTGTCGATCGCAACAATGTCGCCGGTGTCGTGCCAGCCGCCTTCAGGGCGCTCAAGTACGCCCGGATTGGAGGGCCGCAAATAGCCCATCATGATGTTCGGGCCTTTGACGTGCAGCCGGCCACCATCCTCGATGCCGTCAACCGGCAGGAGCCTGGATTCCATCCCGGACATCAGGCTGCCCACCGTGCCGGGGCGATTGTTGTCCCATTTGTTGGCGGCGATCACCGGCGATGCCTCGGTGGCGCCATAGCCTTCAAGAATCTCGATTTCAAATTTGCGGCGAACCAATGAGCGGGTCTCGTCCTTCACGCGCTCGGCGCCGCAGACGGCGAGGCGAATGGAGTCCATGTCTCCGTCAGTCCCGATCCGGGCGTATTGCGAGATGAACGTGTCTGTCGCGAGCAGGATGGTCGACTGGTTGGCCCGGATGCGCCGGACGATTTCACGCGGCTGAAGCGGCGAAGGATGGAACATGACCGGAATGCCGGCGACCAGCGGCAGAACCGCGCCGACCGTCAGGCCGAAACAATGGAATGTCGGCAGGGGATTGAAGAGCTTGTCCGTGTCAGGGTTGAGACCGATGTGCGCGCGCACCTGTTCGACATTGGCCATGACATTCTCATGGCTGAGGACCACGCCCTTGGGCTCACCTTCGGTGCCCGATGTAAACAGCATCACGCCGGCGGATTTGTAGCGCGACTGCTTGCGCACGAGACCCGGCATGATTGAGCCTACCGCCGCAACCAGCTTGTTGGCGAGCGTCAAATTTTCCCGGACATCCTCAAGATAAACGATCTCGGCAGATCCCGAGAGTTCGTCCATCAGGTTTTCGAGCCCGCCCAGTTCGACAAATTTGTGAGCAGTGATGATGCGGCTGATCTCGCCGGCCCGGAGGGCGGCCTTCAGGTTCCGGGCCCCTGCGGTGAAGTTCAGCATGGCCGGAATGCGATTGAAGGCGCTGAGCGCGAAGAAGCCAATAACGGCGCCGGCGCCGCTGGGCAGCATGACGCCGACCGCTTCACCTGCCTTCGTGCCTTTGCGCAAGGCAGAGCCGAGCGCGAGCGAGCCCTGTATAAGCTCCTTGTAGGAGAGTTCGCGATCATCGCCATCGATCAGAATCGTCTTGTCAGCGCCAAATTCCTTTCTGGCCCGGAAGAGGGCGCTGAAAAGGTCAGTTCGCGTGCGGGATGGCTGGTATGGCAAAGGTGCCGGGATGGTCTGTCCGGTCATGATGGCCTTCGTTTCCTCCGAGGCGTTGCCCCATGTTTTCTGTAACAATCTGTCATTTAACGACACTGTCGCAAGCCCTAATGCAAGATTGCATAAACACTCTGCAGTGTATTTCCCTTGATGAAACAGTCGGTCACGTCCATTTTCCCGTCATGGCAAATCTCATCGATCTGACGCAAAGCACCCGCAAGCACAGGCACCCGGAAAAGCAATCGCGGCCGGATACGCCGCTATTGCGCAAACCCGACTGGATTCGCGTGAAAGCGCCCACATCTCAGGGGTATGCCGAGACTCGCCAGATCGTGAAGTCGAAGGGGCTGGTGACGGTCTGTGAAGAGGCGGGCTGCCCCAACATTGGTGAATGCTGGGACAAGAAGCACGCCACGATGATGATTCTGGGTGAAATCTGCACCCGTGCCTGCAGTTTCTGTAACGTCTCCACCGGCAAGCCACTCACACCCGGCCGGGTGGAGGAGGACGAGCCAGGCCGCGTGGCCGAGGCCGTCGCCGAAATGGGCTTGCAGCATGTCGTCATCACATCGGTGGACCGGGATGATCTGACCGATGGCGGGGCGATGCATTTCGTCAACACAATCGACGCCATCCGAGCGACCTCGCCGGGAACGACAATTGAAATCCTGACCCCTGACTTCCTGAGAAAGGATGGCTGGGAGAATCACGTGATCGACGCGAAGCCGGACGTGTTCAACCACAATCTCGAAACGGTACCGCGCCTGTATCTGTCGATCCGCCCCGGCGCGCGCTATTTCCATTCGCTTCGGCTTCTCCAGAAGGTGAAGGACCGCGACCCGACCCAGTTCACCAAATCCGGCCTGATGGTCGGCCTTGGCGAGACGAAGGAAGAGGTCATGCAGGTCATGGATGACATGCGGTCTGCGGGTGTCGACTTCCTGACTATTGGCCAATACCTGCAGCCGACCCGCAAGCATGCGGCGATTGACCGATATGTGTCGCCGGACGAGTTCAAGACTTATGAGGAAATTGCGCGCTCCAAGGGCTTCCTGATGGTCTCGGCCTCACCGCTGACGCGGTCGTCTCACCATGCTGGCGAAGATTTTGCCCGGCTCCGGGCTGCCCGCGAGGCTCAACTGGCCGCTGCTGCCGTCTAGGTATGCCGCATTTCTCGAAATCCGTTCATGTCCCGTATGGCGGGGAACAGGCTTTTGAGCTTGTGTCCGACATCGCGGCCTATCCGGATTTCATCAAATGGATCACCGCGATGCGGGTCTCCGAAATGATGGCCAAACAGGATGGCAGTTTCACCTGTTTCGGAGAGGCGGCCGTCGGTTTCAAAGGCTTTGTCGAGCGCTTCACGACGCGGGTCGAAGCTGATCCGAACACCGGCACCGTTACCGCCTCGCTCGTGAAGGGGCCCTTCAGGAAGCTGAAGGCTGAATGGCGCATCCTGACGTCCGATCGGGCCGGATCGGACATCTCGCTGGCCATTGATTACGACTTCAAGAACCCGTTCATCGGCATGCTGGCCGCCGCCAACCAGGAACTGGCGGTCAACAAGATCCTGTCGGCATTTCTGGCGGAAGCCGAACGCCGCTATGGCGGAGCCGCTTAGGCGATCTGCAACTGGATCTGTTTCAGCGCACATTCCATTGCGGCGAGCCGAATCTGTTGGCGGCCAATGTCTCCGGTCTGGAGCATTTCGTGAATGACGGCGCGGTTTTCCCGTGCGCAGGCGACATGCACCGTTCCGACCGGCTTCATCGGGGTCCCGCCGCCGGGCCCGGCCACGCCGGTAATGGAGACGGCGATGTTCGCGCGGCTGGCTTCCAGGGCGCCTTCCGCCATCATGCGGGCAACCGGTTCGGACACAGCGCCATAATCTGCGATCACGTCTCCGGCGATGCCAAGCATCTCTTCCTTGGCGCGATTTGAATAGGTGACGAAGCCACGCTCGAAGACCGTTGAACTGCCCGGAATATCGGTCAACAGACCGGCGAGGAGGCCGCCTGTGCAGCTTTCGGCGGTGCAAATCCGCAACCGTGCCTGAGCGGCATCGTCGAGGATCAGCATGGCGAGATTTCTGAGACGATCTGGAAACATGTCGCGCACGATATGAGGTGTTCTGCTCGCCGTGAAGCGAAGATTGAGGGGTCAGGTGCTCGTCGTGGCGTAAAGTGTCACCACGGCTTCGGCGGCAATGCCTTCGCGACGGCCGGTAAAGCCCAGACCTTCAGTCGTCGTGGCTTTCACGCTGACGGCATCGAGCGGTAGATTCAGCAGTTCGGCGGTGCGCGCGCGCATGTCTTCCCGGTGCGGTTTCACCTTGGGGGCTTCGCAAATCACGGTGATGTCGCAATTGCCGATGGCCAGGCCCTGTTCGCTCACCAATCGCTGGGCTTCCTTCAGGAAGATGCCGCTGTCTGCGTCTTTCCAACGGTCGTCGCTGGGAAGGAAATGGTCGCCTATATCGCCGAGTGCGGCGGCCCCCAGGATGGCATCCGTCAAGGCGTGCCATGCTGCGTCAGCATCAGAATGGCCTTTGAGCCGCGCTGAATGCGGAATCTTGATGCCGCACAGGGTGACATGATCGCCCGGCTCGAAGGCGTGGACGTCAAATCCCTTGCCGATCCGCACCTGGCCGGCGGGGGGCACCATCAGTCTGGAGACCATGTCGAAATCCTCCGGATAGGTGATCTTGTGCAGCCGGTCCGTCCCGCGCACGAGTTTGACTTCGATGCCCTGAGCTTCGACCGCAGCGAGATCATCGACCAGATCGTCGCCCGCTTCTGCGAGCGCCATAGTAATGGCGCCGTATCGGAAAGCCTGGGGGGTCTGGACGCGAAACAGGGCGTCGCGGGACACGGTTTCGAGCGTCCGGTCCCCCTGTCGTTTCAGGGCATCCTGAACGGGCAGGGCGGGGGCTGCGGCGGCATGCGTCGTCAGGGCCTCAAGCAAGGCATCAAGGGTCGCATGGGTCAGTCCGGGCCGCGCGGCATCATGGATCAGGACAATCGTGCTGTTATCCGGGTCGGGAATGGCCGCAAGTCCGTTCCGCACTGACAAGGTGCGGGTCGCTCCGCCTGCAACGCAAATACAGCCCTCTGGCGCAAAGTCCGAGGGGGCGTCTGACCCTGTCACAATGATGATTTGTTCGACTTTTGGGTGTGACCGGAATGCCGCAATGGACCAATCGATGACGCGTCGGCCATTGAGATCGCACCACTGTTTCGCACGTGCACTCTCTGCTCGGCGGCCTTGGCCTGCAGCGACAATAATGGCAACCGCCTTGTTCATACGACGCTTTTTAGGTGAGCTCGGCGGACATGGCTACAGATGATTGCGGCGGTATCCGCAGAAAACTGCTTGCATATTGTGCACTTGCGAAAGTCTAAAAAAACGGAAAGATAGGCAAATGACTAATTTTCGAGCACCTCAAGTATGGCTGGCGCCGATGTCAGGGGCCACAGATGCGCCCATGCGGCGTCAGGCGAGCCGTTTCGGCGCGCCGGCTGTCGTGTCCGAAATGGTAGCCGGAGACATGCTCGCGGCTGCACGGCCGGACGTTGTGCGGCGGACCTGCCGGCATGATGGAGACGGTCATTGGATCGTTCAACTGGCCGCGAGCAAGCCTGAGGCCATGCGGGTTGGCGCGCAGCTGCTTAGAGAGACCGGTGTGGATGTCATCGACATCAATATGGGATGCCCGTCCCGGCAAGTGACAGGCGCGCAGTCCGGCTCTGCCCTCATGCGGGATTTCCCGCTGGCACTGGAGATCATCCAGGCGGCGCTGGAGGGGGCGGGCGATCTGCCGGTGACCCTGAAGATGCGCCTTGGTTGGGATGATCAGAGCCTGAATGCGCCGGAAATTGCGGTCGCGGCGGAGCGTATGGGTATCTGCATGCTCACCGTTCATGGTCGTACGCGCTGCCAGTTCTACAAGGGCGAGGCGGATTGGGCGCGTGTGGCCGACACGGTTCAGGCCGTGTCCGTGCCCGTGATCGTCAATGGCGATATCGGATCAATTGAGGACGCTGAAGACGCGCTTGCGGCATCTGGCGCTCATGGCGTGATGATCGGACGGTCGGCCATGGGGCGTCCGTGGTTACCGGGTCAGATCGCGGCGCATCTTGAAGGGCGCCGTTTCGAAATACCAAGCCTTTCGGTTCAATTGGACAGTCTGCTGGAGCAGGTGTCTGACAGTGTCGAACTCTATGGAGCGTTTCTGGGCATCCGCACGGTGCGCAAGCATATATCAGCAGCGATTGATGCCGTGGCATTGCCGATAGACCCGGACACACGCCGCCAGCTCCGGTCGGAACTGTGCCAGATCAGCGATGCCAATGAGCTGAAGGCAGCGCTGCGGCGTGTTTACTCGAAAACCAGGGAAATGGAGGCTGCGTGATGGCGAGTGATATTGCATTGTCTGCTCCGAGACTGGGTGACCTGTCTCCGATTGCCTTGCTGCTGATCGATTCCCGTCGGAAAGTTGTCGAGGTTAATGCGGCTGCGGAGAGCCTGTTGCAGCTGTCCCGACGTGGCCTGCGCAGCAAACCCTTGAGCGAGATCATCTATCATGACTCTCCGGTCTTCGAGCTGCTCGACCGGGCCGAGCGTACGGTGGGTGATATCGCAGCCCCGGGCACGCCGATCACAGGCCCCGGTCTGTTGTCACGCCAGATCTGTGACATCTGGGTCAGATCGACCGATGATAATGGCTACATGATCGCGATGTGCGAGGCTGCCACGCGCGACGTGAATGACTCGGCTGCGGGCGTTGCCGGCTTCGGCCGCATCCTGGGGCACGAAGTCAAGAACCCGCTCGGGGGCATTATTGGCGCGGCACAATTGCTTGAGCGGCAATCGGTCGACGGGCAGGCAGAGCTCCTGGAGATCATCAAGGATGAAGCGCGCCGCATCGAACGGCTGGTAAACCGTTTGTCCGCCTTCGAATTGTTTTCGGCCCCGCATATGGAGCCGTTCAACATTCATGCGCTGCTGGAGCGCGTGCTTGCATCTGAACGGGCCGCGATGGGCAGCAAGATTGAATTCAAGCGGGATTTCGATCCGTCCCTGCCGCCGGTCATCGGCGACTCAGACCATTTGCAGCAGGCTTTCCAGAATGTGATCCGCAATGCGGCCGAGGCCGCTATGGAGGGAGGGGCGCCCGGCAAGGTGACGGTGCGCACTTCCTATGCGGCTGGCCTTTCCTTCCGGCAGGCCCGGCTTGGCGCCGGCCTCCGGCGGGCCATGCTCGTCTCCGTCGAGGACACCGGCAAAGGCATTCCCCGCAATCGGCAGAATACAATCTTTGAAGTGTTCCAGAGCAGCAAATCCGGCGCCCGTGGGCTTGGGCTGTCGATTGTGAAGGAAGTGGTGACCGCTCATGGCGGTCAGATTCGTGTAGACAGCGTGCCGGGCTCGACGCGCTTTTCAGTATTGCTGCCGCTAGGCACAGGGGAAAAGACTGATGGCTGAGAAGACCGTTCTGCTTGCAGAAGATGATGCAAGCATTCGATTGATTGTGAACCAGACGCTCGTCGCCGCAGGCTATGAGGTCCGCGCCACGAGTTCCCCCGAAGCGTTGGAGCGTTGGGTTCGCAATGGTGAAGGCGACGTCGTCGTCTCCGATGTGTTCCTCGGCGATGCCTCCATCTTTGACCTGCTGCCCTCCTTGAAGCTGGCACGACCTGACCTGCCCTTCATTGTGATGAGTGGTCAGAACACGATCCTTACGGCGGCGTCGGCGGCGCAACATGGTGCGTTCGATTATTTGCCAAAGCCTTTCGACATCGACACCCTGTCCGGCCTTGTCCAGCGCGCCCTGAAGTCTCAGCCGAAAGTCTCGGCCCGCGCGATCAATCCGGAATCACAGAAAGCCATCAGCGATGCTGGCCTGCCGCTGATCGGCCGGTCCGATGCCATGCAGGAAGTCTATCGGATCATCGCCAAGGTGATGAACACCGATCTGACCGTCCTGATCGAAGGGGAGAGCGGGACCGGCAAGGAACTCGCTGCCCGCGCGATCCATCAATTGGGCGACGCCAAGAATGGCAATTTCGTTGCACTGGACCTGGCCGCTTTGCCCGCCTCGGAAATCAATCGCCAGCTGTTCGGCCACAACGGCGAACAGGGCGCCGTCCACCAGAAGGGGGGCACACTGTATCTGGACGAGATCGGAGACCTGCCGGCGGAAGCCCAGACGCAGCTTGTCAAACTGATGCGGGATTCCAGCGGCGCGCGGATTATTGCGTCCACCCGCCGGAACCTTGGCCGGCTCGTCGATGACGGCAAGTTCCGGGAAGATCTCTATTACCGGCTTAACGTCGTCCGACTGACCATGCCGCCGCTGCGCCTGCGCAAGGAAGACATTACGGAACTGGCCCGCGCCTTCCTGATCCGTGCGCAGCGCCAGGGACTGGCGGCAAAGACGCTGGACAAGTCGGCGCTGGACCTGCTGACGGCCTATGACTGGCCGGGCAATGTGCGCGAACTTGAAAACCTTGTCCTGCGGCTGGCTGTGCTGTGCCCGGACGAGACGATCACGCTGCGCGATGTTGAACGTGAGCTGCGCGCGGGGGCGAGCGAGCAGAAGGGGTCTAGCGCGGGTTTTGAGAAGGACATTGAAACACTGCTCCACCGCTATGTGATGGGCGATCTCATCGCGAGCGGGGATCATGAGGATTCGAGTGTGTATTCGAATGTCATCGACCAGGTCGAGCGGCCCCTTATCCGGCTCGCTCTCTCGGTGACGGCGGGCAACAAGGTCAAGGCGGCGCAATTGCTCGGCATGAACCGCAACACATTGCGGGCCAAGATCAATGCCCTTGGCATTGCAGAAGAGTGATTGACTGATACGCCGACTGTGGCTTTACTGCACCACTGTTGCTTTTGAGGCACGTAAGTGTGTCTGAAGGGCAACGGGCCGGGGTGGCCATGTGTAGAGCGGTGTATCGTTGTCGAATGTACTGAGTCAGCAGGCCACGAAGGCAAGCTGGGCCCTCTTTGAAGGCCTCTTCATTATCGCGGCCCTCGTGGCCGTGTTTGCGACCTTCATCGCCATTTCCGGCGTGGACCCCGATAATCCGACGGCTGGCGCCACGCCGTGGCTGCTGGGGTTGAACTTTGTCGTCATCATTGTGCTCGCCACAATCGTCGCCCGGGAATATCTTTCCATACAATCCAACAGTGAGAGCGAAGGGCGCGGACGGCTCGCGCGTCGCTTTGTCATGCTGTTCGGATTCTCTGCATTGGTGCCGTCCGCCATCGTCGCCGTCTTCCTGGGGGCCGTGTTCACGCAGGGTCTCGACAACTGGCTGGGTGAGCGGGTCGATTCCGTCATGGAGAAGAATGCCGAAATCTTCCGGACCTATGTCGACAATTTCGAGACGACGTTCGATGTGGACGTGCGGCTCGCAGCGCTGGATGTCGAAAACTTCGCCCGCGAAGTAGAGGCCAATCTCGCTGATTCCGAAGCCGCCCGAAACCTGTCCACGGAAGCCTCCTTGGCTTTCTCGGAAGGCCTTCGCTCCGAACTCGCTTTCCGGGATTTTCTCACGATTGCCATTCTCGGCGCGGACGGGGTCGAACTGATTTCGCAGGAGAGCGTGCAGGATGCCATCCTGATCCCCCCTCCAGCCTCCGCCTTTGCGGAAGCCGATCAGGGGGAGATTGCGACCACCTTGTATGAAAACCGGGGTGTTGCGACAGCACTGATTCACATTACCGAGCCGCTCGATGGCTACATCTATGCCGTGAAGAATTTCGACCGGAACGCGGCCGTTCGCCTGCGTGAGGCGGAGGCGGAAATCATCCAGTACAACAATGCCAAGCGCCAGGGCGGCCGGCTGCAGACCATCTTCGCCATCGGCTATGCGCAGATCGCGGCGCTGGTCCTGCTCCTCGCGGGCCGGCTCGGCCTTGAGGCGGCTGGCCGGGTTACAGGCCCCATCGGGCGTCTCGCAATCGCTGCCCATACGGTACGCGACGGGGATTTGACTGTGCGCGTTCCTGTCACCGGGGCGAAAGACGAAGTCTACGCGCTCAGCAAATCATTCAATGCGATGACGGAGCAATTGTCCGAGCAGCGCAATGCCCTGATCCGGGCGCGGGAGGCGGAGGAAGACCGGCGCCGCTTTGTCGAGACCCTTCTGGCCGAAGTCAGCGCCGGGGTTATCCGGATGGACGGTAACATGATCGTCACGCTGGCGAACCGGTCTGCAGGCGATTTGCTCGGGATCGACGAAATCGAGGAAGGGGAAAGCCTGAGCCAGGTCGCTCCGGACTTCGTTCAGTATGCGCGAGACACGTTGCAACAGAATTCACCCGTTGATGCGTCCCTGGATCTCCACCGCAACGGGGCCGTACGGCATTTCAGGCTGAAGACTGCGCCTGATCCGGCTGGCGGCTGCGTTCTCACATTTGATGACACAACCCGGCTTGTGAATGCACAGCGCCAACTTGCCTGGCGAGACGTCGCGCGCCGTATTGCGCATGAAATTCGCAACCCACTCACACCCATCATGCTCTCTACGGAGCGTTTGCGCCGGCGCTATGCCGACAAGATTGACGACACAGACGGCGTGTTCGAGCGCTGTATTGAAACCATTCTCCGGCAAGTCGGCGATATTGGCCGCATGGTAGAGGAATTCTCGTCGTTTGCGCGGATGCCGAAACCCAGCGCGAGCCGGTTTGACATGAAATCCCTGCTTCAGGCCACAAGCTTTTCGCAAGGCATGGTGAGCCCCGACATTACGGTGGAGTTCGATGCGGACGCGGAAAACGTCAGTTATCTGGGAGATGAGCGCCTGATCGGCCAGGCCCTTGGAAACCTCTTGAAAAATGCGGCCGAGGCCATCGAGGGCATGCCTGAAGAGGCTGAGGTACAAGGTCAAATCCGGGTCGTGCTGTCCGAAACGGACAAGGGCGTGGATATCACGATTGAGGACAATGGGCCGGGCTTCCCGGAAGATGCCCGCGATCGCCTGCTCGAACCCTATGTCACGACCCGCGAAAAGGGCACCGGGCTCGGCCTCGCCATCGTGAACCGGATTATCGCAGATCATGGCGGGTCCATCTCGCTCCAGAACAGACTGGACGGACTGCGCGGCGCGCGTGTCCGGGTCTGGCTGCCCCACAATACATTGCGCGTGCACGAAGCGCTTGAAGCGACAACAGACGAAGACATGGAAGACTCTCCGGCCAGTGCCGGATTGGTGTAGAGGAGCTTGCAAAATGGCCTTGGACATTCTTGTAGTTGATGATGAGCCGGATATCCGTGAACTGATTGCGGGCGTCTTGGGAGATGAAGGGTACTCGGCGCGGACGGCTGAGACTGCCGAAAGGGCCCTGGAGGAAGTGCGCGCCCGTACGCCGCGGCTCGTGGTGTTGGATGTCTGGCTGCAAGGCAGCGGAATGGACGGGCTGTCCTTGTTGAAATATTTGAAATCCATCGACCCGATCCTTCCCGTCATCGTGATCAGCGGCCACGGCAATATTGAGACCGCCGTCGCAGCGATCCGCCGGGGCGCGTATGACTTCATCGAAAAGCCGTTCAAGACTGATCGCCTGCTGCACATGGTCGAGCGCGCAATCGAATCCGCCGCACTGAAGTATGAAAATGCGTCCCTGAGGAACCGGGCAGGGGACAATGAGCAATGGATCGGCGAGAGCCAGGCCGCAGCGACGTTGCGGGCATCCATCGACAAGGTCGCGCCAACCAATTCCCGTGTCATGATTTCCGGGCCTGCTGGGTCCGGGAAGGAACTCGCGGCGCGTCTGATCCACCGGAATTCCCAGCGCGAGAGTGGGCCCTTCGTGGTCGTCAATGCGGCCACTATTGCGCCGGACCAGATGGAAATTGCCCTGTTCGGCGAAGAGGATTCCGAAGGCCGCACCACGCGGATTGGCCTGTTTGAAAAGGCCCATAACGGAACCTTGCTGCTGGATGAAGTGGCCGATATGCCTCTTGGCACTCAGAACAAGATCTTGCGAGTCCTGACCGAGCAGCGATTTCAAAGGGTCGGCGGAAAATCCGATGTCAGCGTGGATGTGCGGGTCATGTCTGCGACCACCAAGGACATTCGCCACGAAATTGCCGAAGGGCGTTTCCGGGAAGATTTGTACTACCGGCTGAGTGTCGTACCCCTGCGGGTGCCTTCGCTGGCAGAGCGGCGGGACGATATTGGCGACCTCGTGACCTATTTCACCAATCGGATCGCCGACTCCTCCGGCCTGACGCCGCGGACGTTTTCCGCCGAGGCCATGGCCGTGCTCCAGTCGATGGACTGGCCGGGCAACATTCGTCAGCTCCGCAACGTGGTCGAGCGGATCCTGATCCTGTCACCCTCCGATTCAAGTCGGCCCGTCAGCGTTGACGAACTGCCGCGCGAATCCTCCGGAGTGCCGGGCGGGGCCGGGAAGAGCGGATCAGCCGAACTCGTCGGGCTGTCGCTCCGGGATGCGCGCGAACAGTTCGAGCGGGAATACCTCGCTCTGCAGATCACGCGGTTCAATGGGAATATCTCCCGAACGGCAGAATTCATCGGCATGGAGCGTTCGGCCTTGCACAGAAAATTAAAGGCTTTAGGCGTAAATTCGAATCTTACTCGTCAGGACGGCTGAGGCCGTTGAGGGGCTGTAGACCATGCATGTTCTGATTTGCGGTGCGGGCCGTGTCGGGCACGGAATTGCCCGGCGTCTGGCGCGTGAGAAGCATGACATCACCATCATCGATGAAAATCCGGACCTGGTCGATCAGGTTTCGACGGATCTCGACGTGCGCGGCTTTACCGGTCACGCGGCGCATCCGGACGTTCTGAAGAAGGCGGGTGCGGCCGATTGCGAGATGATCATCGCGGTGACGCATTTCGACGAAATCAACATGGTGATCTGCCAGATTGCCCACACGCTCTTTTCTGTTCCGTACAAGATCGCGCGGGTGCGGGAGCAATCTTACATCGACCCCGCCTGGAAGAACATCTTCTCCCGCGAGGGCCTGCCGATTGACATGGTGATCTCACCGGAAGTGGAGGTCGGCGAGGCCATCCTCCAACGCTTCCGGACACCCGGCGCCGTCATGAGCGCGACCTTTGGCAAGGGCAAGGTCCGGCTGCTCGGCCTTGAGATTGACGATAGCAATCCGTTGCTGGACACGCCTGTGGACCAGTTGCGGGGCTTGTTCCCGGATCTGTCGGCCCGGATCGTGGGCATTGGCCGGGGCGACTCCGTGCGCGCGCCGCGTTCCACGGATGTCCTCAAGCCGGGGGACAGGGCCTATGTCGCAGTGCTGGATGAACACGCTGACCGGCTGACCTCGATCTTCAATCGGGATTCTGAACAAACCGGCCATGTCGTGATCGTTGGCGGGGGCAATGTCGGCCTCTATGTCGCCACCACGCTTGAGCGGGAAGGCAAGAACCGGATCCGCCTGATCGAGCACAATACCGAGCGCGCAAATGAGGTCGTGTCCGAGGTCAAGCGGACCATCGTCATTCAGGGCGACGGGCTCAATCCTGATATCCTGGCTGAGGCCGGTGCGCCGAAAGCCGATTTCGTCGTCGCCATCACAAATGACGACAAGGCCAATCTTCTGATCTCCAATCTGGCCAAACGGGCCGGTGCCAAGCGGACGCTCGCTCTGGTCAACGCGACCGAGCTTGCCGGGCTTGCGCGCGACCTGCGCGTTGATGCCGTGTTGGACCCGCGCGCGCTCACCGTGTCGCAGATTCTGCTCCGCATGCGCCGGGGCCGCATCCTTGGCCTGCAATCCATTGAGGATGGCAAGGCGGAAGTCGCCGAAGGGATCACGCTGGAATCCTCCTCCCTGATCGGGAAGCCGCTCGGCTATGATGATTTGCCGGAAGGCATGACGGCTGCGGCCGTGATCCGGGGCAAGGAGGTGTTCATTGCCGGCCCGGATGTCGTGGTCCAGGCCGAAGACCATCTGATCATCTTCTATCAGGAAGAAATGGTCCGGAAGGTCGAGAAATACTTCCGGGTCAGTCCGGACTTCTTCTAGCGCCATGAATTACGCGTCTGTCGTCCGGGTTCTCGCTTTCCTCCTGCTCATCGTGGTGGTTGCGACCATTCCTTCGGTCTTCATGGCGATTGCGGCAGGCGAGGCCAGCCAGACATTTGCATTTGGCGCCATGATCCTGTGCATCATTGTCGTCTCCAGCAGTGTGTTGCTGCTCACCCCGAAGCCGACGCGCAAGGCCCGCCCATCTGACGCACTCGCAACCGTCATCCTCTGGTGGTTCATCACTCCGGTGGCGACCAGCCTGCCATTCATCCTCGGGGTCGATAATGAAAGCGTGCTCAGCGCCATTCATGAGGCCACTGCCTGCCTGACGACGACCGGGCAATCTGTCATTGCCGTCCAGAACAATGACTGGCCGATCAGTCTCGTTGTGTGGCGCGGCATGCTGCATCTGCTGGGCGGTCTCGCCACGATCACTGCGGCGGCCAGCGTGCTGGCGGCGCTGAACCTCGGGGGCCCCGGTATTCACCGGACGGTCCTGTTCACTGTGCCCGAAACGAGCTTTTTCGACGCCGTCCCGCGCGTGGCCCGCGTGGTCAGCATGTTGATGGCGATTTCAATTCTCGTCCTGTTTGCGGCCTTGGTCTTTATGGGCGTCCCGGCAGAGCGCGCGCTGGGGGATTCCGTGAGCGCTTTGACGACGGGGCTGGTGCATCCGCAGGGCATCATGCGGGCACCGCTCGATACGCTGCCGTCCATCGTGCTCGGGATCGGCCTCTTGGTGGGCGCCATGGGACTGGCCATCTGGCTGCCCCTCAAGGATCGCAAGCCCTTGAAGGCCATCACGGATCCGGAAGTGACCTTGTTCGTCGCCTTGCTCGGCGTATTCGTCGTGTTCGCGGTGGCTTCAGATCTGAATATGACCGAGGGATTGTCGTGGGCCCTGTCCGCCTTGTCGACATCCGGCCTCTCTCTGTCCGATCCTGCTGACTATAATCGCATCCCGTTGCCCGTACTGGTCCTGCCGGCCCTGATCGGGGGATCGGCGCTGTCGGCTGCAGGCGGGGTCAAGATTGCGCGCTTCATCGTGCTCGCCCGGCGGGCGGGTCAGGAGTTTCGTCAACTCGGATATCGTCGCTCCATCCTCGGATTTCGCTTCCGGGACCGCGAATTGAACGAGCGCAGCGTGATCGGAGTCTGGGTCTACCTGATTGGTTACGTGCTCGCCATTTTCCTGATCATGGCGGGGTTCGCCTTTCTGGGGGAGGATTTCGTGTCGGCCATACGCCTCGCGATCGGGAGCCTTACCAACTCTGCGGCGGTTCTTGGCAGTTATCCAATGGATTTGTCGGGCCCTGCGCAAGCATTGACCATTTTCTCAATGATTCTCGGGCGATTGGAGGTTCTGGCGCTGATTCCAGCCCTTTCCCTCAGCTTTTGGAGGGGTTAACCGCTGTTCCCACTTGCACTAGAGCTGTAATCCCGTTAGCGCGACACATAACAAGAACAGGCCAGATTGGATTTCCGTCATGTCCGCCGACAAAAAACAGAATTTGCAAGATACCTTCCTGAACGCCGTCCGGAAATCCCGGACCCCGTTGACCGTCTTCCTGGTTAATGGCGTTAAACTGCAGGGTGTGGTGACTTGGTTCGACAATTTCTGTGTTCTGCTTCGCGGCGACGGACGCCCGCCACAGCTTGTCTACAAGCACGCGATCTCTACAATTGCCCCAAGCGCCCCGGTGCAATTGTTTGATGAGGAAATGGATGCGGACTAGGCCCCTTTGACTGACAGGATGATTGATCGCACGCCGGTGCCCGAGGTGGCTGGCGTGATTATCCCTTGGTTCACACCCGCCAACAGACCCACTGAAGATCGCCTGCAGGAAACGGCAGGCCTCGTGGAAGCGCTTGGCTGCGATCTCGCTTTCCTGCGCGCCGAGCACGTTCGCAAAGTGAACTCATCTGTTCTGCTGTCGGGCGGTATCCTTGACCGGCTTGCGGAGGACCTTCGGGAAAACGACTGCACCATCGCCGTCATTGATGGCGACCTCACGCCTGTGCAACAGCGCAACCTTGAGCGAAAGCTTGAAGTGAAGGTGATCGACCGGACAGGCCTGATCCTCGAAATCTTCGGCCTGCGCGCCCGGACCAAGGAAGGTCGTCTTCAGGTCGAGCTGGCCCGGCTCCTTTATGAGCGCTCACGACTTGTGCGGACCTGGACCCATCTTGAGCGGCAGCGGGGCGGTGGCGGCTTCCTGTCGGGCCCCGGCGAAAGCCAACTCGAAGCAGACCGGCGGATGCTGGATGACAAGATCCTGCGCCTGCGCCGTGATCTCGACGATGTGAAGCGTACACGCGCGGTGCAAAGGGCAGGGCGCAAGCGGAGCGGAAAGCCTGTGATTGCGCTGGTCGGCTACACCAATGCCGGCAAGTCGACCCTGTTCAACCAGATGTCCGGCGCTGACGTCTTCGCGCGAGACATGCCGTTCGCAACGCTCGACCCAACGATCCGCAGGTTTGACCTGCCCACCCTCGGCGAAGCGGCCCTGATCGACACGGTCGGGTTCATCACAGATTTGCCGACCCATTTGATCGACAGTTTTCAGGCGACACTGGAAGAAGCCATGCAGGCAGACCTTCTCGTGCACGTGCGCGACAGGTCGAGCCGGGCAGACCTGGAACAGGCCGAAGATGTGATGATCGTGCTGGAGCAATTGGAGGCCGAGACCGGCCTGCCATTGCCGCCCATGATCGAGGTCTGGAACAAGGCCGACCTGCTGCCGGATGATCGTGCCGAGGCGCTCGCCTTCTCTGCGCGTGGGCCACTCGACACCCCGGCCGTGCTCGTCTCGGCGTTGACCGGGACGGGGATCGACGAACTGCTCGATCTCATTGAGGCCGTTCTGCTAAAGGGCGCGACCGAGATTGAATTGGAACTGGGTGCAAAGGACGGGCGGGCCAGGGCCTGGTTGCACCGCAATGGGGAAGTCCTTTCGGAAACGACATTGGACAGCGGGAGCGTTGTGATGACAGCGCGCCTGCCCAATGACAGGCTGGGGCAATTCTATTCCGAATTTCCGGACCTTAATCCTGCCTGACGCGCTCTTGGTGTTTCACGCGCTGCCATAGAGTCTCCTGAGCGTCGATATCGAGTACTGCGAAGTCCTGACCATCCTGTTCAGCGAGCGCTTCCATTGCACGGAAGCGGCGTTCGAATTTTGCATTGGCGCGTCGCAAGGCCTGTTCGGGGTCCACATTGAGGCGGCGGCTGAGATTGGCCGCAACGAACAGCAAATCGCCCAGTTCATCCTCTATCTTGTCCGGGTCGCCTGTTTCGATTGCCTCCCGCACTTCGTCGGTTTCCTCAGTGAGCTTGTCGAAGATGTGGCCAGCTTCGGTCCAATCAAAACCGACCCGCGCCGCCCGCTTCTGGAGCTTCTCTGCGCGCAGGAGTGACGGCAGAGCCAGGGCAACACCGTCAAGCGCGCTGGATGGACCGTTGCTCTTGTCCTTGCCAGCACGTTCCTGAGCCTTGATAACTTCCCACGCGGCGACCTGTTGGTCGGCCGTTCGCGTGTCCTCATTTCCGAACACATGCGGATGGCGGCGGATCATCTTGGCATTGATCGCATCGACGACGTCGGCGATTTCAAACGCACCCACCTCCTTCGCCATCTGGCTATGGAACACGACCTGAAAGAGCAGGTCGCCAAGCTCTTCCTTCAACTCGTTCATGTCTTCGCGCTGGATGGCGTCGGCGACTTCATACGCCTCCTCGATCGTGTAGGGCGCGATGGTGGAAAAGTCCTGCGCGACATCCCAGGCACATCCTGTTTCCGGGTCCCTGAGTTTCGCCATGATTTCGATCAGGCGGGACATGGCATCAGCGGCGGACGGGTGGGAATGGGCATCATCAGTCATTCCGTCTGACTAGCCCGACTCCCCACCGAAAGCGACCGGCTGATTGACAAGACTTCCAACTCACGCGACGGGATTGGATGCGCAAATCGCACCCCTTCCAACAGGATAGATGACGAGATGACGCTCACACCTTCCCTCATTGGCGTATCAATCACCGGCAACCGTTTTCGGGCTTGGGCCTATGATGCTGTCGGGGACGTGCTGCACACATGCCAGTCGGCCAATCTGCGGTCCGGTCCGGTGGGGCCAGGGGCCGATCAGACCCTGGCTGTCCTTGACAGCTGGCGGCGCGATTTCACCGGTGCCTGCCCAATCCTGGTAAGTGGGGCCAGGGATTCTCAACAGGGTGGACTGGAGAACCATCATCCCCGCGTGCCGTTCCGACTGGAGGATATTGGCGCAAGTCTCCACAGGGATCAGGACGTCCTGTTCATTCCCAGCCTGGTCCAGACTACACCCCCGGATATTACCTGTGGGGCCGAGACCAGCCTGTTCGGGATCGATCAGCCGAACGGCCTTGTCTGCATACCTGACGATTTGACACTGCACTTCAGTCTCGAGACCGGACGGGTGACCGGGTTCACAACCGAACTCACCCGGGTAATTCACGGGGCCATACTGGCGCGGGAGCGCGCAGTTTCAACCGGGCTCCCTGAGCAGGTATTTTCCGAGAGCGTTTTCGTGGAATGGGTGGAGCGGTCGCTCGACACGGAAAACGCTGTATCCGCCTATGCCGTTCATGCGGCACTCTGGATGCAACAGTTGGCCCCGCAGCATTATGAGTGTGCCTTGTCAGGCTTGCTGATTGGCGCCGATGTCGCCGCTCATTATGATCCAGGCGACGATGTGATTCTCATTGCCGACGACATCGACCTGAACCGGTACGGTTTGGCGCTGGATGCCCTCGGCGCGGACGTCCTGGAGTTTTCAGCTGAAGACTGCCTGACGGACGGCTTGTGGGAGATTGCAGAGCTTGCTGGTTTGTTGGCAGACTAGCCGATACGATTGACCCATCGGCGCCAACAGCCGGGATGAGGATATTCGATGTTCATGACGCCGGAATGTGTCGCACCGACAGGGTGCACGCTTGGCGAGGGTCCGCTCTGGAGCCCGTCTGAAGGTTTCCTATGGTGGGTGGATATCAAGCGGGCAAAGCTCCATCGGTTCAATCCGCGAACCGGCAATACACGCCGATACGACCTTCCGATCCGGGCGAGCACGATTGCCCTGCATGACGGCAGCATCCTGATGGCGGGCGATCAGGAAATCGGCGTCTATGATCCCTCAACCGAAGCCTATGAACGCCTGGCGGTCCTGCAAGGGGAGCCGGAAACCAATCGCACCAATGATGGCGGCATCGCACCGGACGGTTCGCTCTGGTTCGGCACGATGGACGACGCGGGAAAGGCCGCGCAGGGTAATTACTACAAATTCAGCCCTGGTGGGAGGATCGAAGCGCTACGCCTTCCATCCGTTCTGATGACCAACACGTTTCAGTTTTCACCCGATGGAACGAAATTCTACACCTGCGACTCCGCCGAACAGGAAATCCTGTCATTTGATCATGAACTGGAGACGGGCAAGCTGACAGGACGAATGGTCCTGGCCGACACGTTCGAACTCGCTGGGTACCCGGATGGGTCGGCCATCGATTCGGAAGGGTGCCTGTGGACTTGCCTCTGGGATGCGTCCCGGGTGATCCGATTGACGCCTGAGGGAGAAATCGACCGGATCATCGTCTTGGCGGCAACGCGTCCGACCAGCGTGGCATTTGGTGACGAAGACCTGAAGACGCTGTTCATTACGACGGCGCGGGCAGGACTGTCCTTTCCCCAGCTGGATGCGCGGCCCCTGTCGGGAAGTCTGTTTGCGATTCGCGTCGATGTTCCGGGGATGCCGCCGCGTGAATTTGGAAAATCACTTTGATGGGAGCGTTTCCCTTGCAGGCCGTACACAAGACCCCACCTAGTCTTGATCATGCTGCCGGTGTACTTAACCGTGGACGTGGC
>DHZF01000102.1:0-2422 GCA_002414505.1 Hyphomonas sp. UBA5111
GAGACTGTGCGTAATTTTGTGCCCTGACGCATTTTCTTACGCCATGGGGAAGCGGTCTTCGAACATGATGGCGAGCTGGCTTTTCACCGCGTGCCATTCACGCACCGAGCGCTTCCATTCTGCGGAAGTAGCATTGAGCGCCAGATAAATCAATTTCGCTGCGGCCTCGTCGCTGGGGAAGTGACCCCGGGTTCGCACGGCGCGGCGGATTTTCGAATTCAGCGCCTCTATAGCATTCGTGGTGTAAATCAGTCGACGCACCTCGGGCGGGTAGTCGAGGAAGGGGACGACCTCGGTCCAGGCGCGCCGCCAGCTCGGCGCGATGGCCGGATAGCGGGCGGCCAGGTCGCTGCCCTCGAACTCGGCCAGCGCGGCCTCGGCCGCCTCGGCGTCCACCGCCGTATAGATGGCCTTGAGCGCTGTCGCCACGGCCTTGCGGTCCTTGTAGCTGGCGAAGCTCATGGAGTGGCGCAGGAGGTGGACGATGCACGTCTGGACCTGTGTCTGCGGAAAGGCCGCCTCGATGGCCTGCGGAAAGCCCTTGAGGCCGTCGACCACGGCGATGAGGATGTCCTGAACGCCCCTGTTGCGCAGGTCATTCAGCACCTTGGCCCAGAATTTGGCACCCTCGTTGGCCTGGAACCACAGGCCCAGAACGTCGCGGGTGCCGTCCGGCAGGATCGCCAGAGCGACGAAGACCGCCTTGTTGCTGACCGCGCCATCGCTGCGGATATTGACCCGGATCGCGTCCATGAACACAACCGGATAGCAGGGCTCCAGCGGGCGGTTCTGCCACGCGGTGACCTCGTCCATGACCGCCTCGGTGACCGCCGAGATCAGGCTGGGAGACGCCTCAAAGCCGTAAATCTCCTCGATATGCCCCTGGATTTCCCGGGTCGTCATGCCGCGCGCATACATGCTCACGATCTTGCGGTCGAACTCGGGAAAGCGGCGCTGATACTTGGCGATCAGCAGCGGGTCGAAGGTCCCGTTGCGGTCGCGAGGAATGTCCAGAACCACCTTGCCGGTATCCGTCGTCACCGTCTTCTGGCTGCTGCCGTTGCGGCGATTTGGGTGCTGGTTCTGGCCCTCAGGCACCTCTTTTGCGCGCTCCTCGCAGAGATGCTCCTCCATCTCGGTCGTCAGCGCGCGTTCCGCCAGCGCCTTGGTAAGCTCGGAGAGAATGCCCTCCTTGCCGAACAGATCGTCGGCTGATCGGCCTTCCATAAGCCGGTCCAAAAGGTCTTTGTCGATGCTCATACGTGGGTCTCCTTTCAGAGCAGTTACCACGCCAGAGCACAAAATTCAGGATAGTCCCAATGACTGGTTCCCGCCCTACCTGCCGAATGTCGCTCTAGCGAGGCCAGCAAACCTGCCAATGCAGCAAGTGACAGAAAGACACCGCACAGCCAATCAGCATGATTTGCGGACGCCCGCAAACTTCCTATCGCTCCAACGCTTCAACAGCTATCAACTCGGCCCAATCTCCCATTACAAACCCCGACCATCGCGCCATCAATCCGCGCCGTTTTTCAAGCAGGTCAGACCGCTGATAAGCCAGTTCGACCTCTGATCCGACTCGGTGTGCGAGGCTCATTTCCGCCACTTCGCGCGGCACATTGGCAACCTCTGCCGCCCAGACGCGGAAGGTGGAGCGGAATCCGTGTACGGTAGCGCCTTCGACATTCATGCGGCGTAGGAGCATCAGCATCGCCATGTTCGATAGCGGCTTGTGGCGTTTCTGACCTTCGAAGACGTAGTCCGACTGCATGGCTTGCAGCGGCTGCAGGATCGCCACCATTTCATCCGTCAGCGGAACCCGGTGGACCTCGCCGCCTTTCATGCGTTCTGGCGGGCAGGTCCAGAGGCGGGTCTCAAAATCCACCTCCGCCCAGCGCATCTGCAAGACCTCGCTGGTTCTCGATCCGGTCAGACAGGTGAACATCAGCGCCTTTGCCGCCATCGCGTTGCGCGTCTTCAGATCAGCATAGAACGGGGGCACATCCTGCCACGCCATTGCCTTGTGGTGCTTTGCCTTGACCTTCACCTTGGGCAAAACGCCCGCATCCTTGATCGCCGTGATCGGGTTCTCTCCAACGCGGAAGCCCTTGGACTTTGCCACATCCAGAACGATCTTGATCCGTTGCGCCAAGCGACGGGCGGTTTCGTGCTTTTCCGTCCAGATCGGTGACAGGCACATCAGCGCCTCAGGCTGGCCGATGCTATCGACGGGCATGCGGCCAATCTTGGGAAATGCATAGTCGCGCAGGGTGTTGATCCATTGCTGACCGTGCTTGGCGTTTTTCCAAGTCGGCATGCGTTCAATGTGAACTTGCTGCGCCACCTCCTCGAAAGTCGGGATTTCCTGACGGGCATTGTAACGCGGGTTGAGACCCTGCTTTGCCATGCGCCGATATTCCAA
>DHZF01000102.1:2578-2855 GCA_002414505.1 Hyphomonas sp. UBA5111
ACGATCCAGCGCCGCGCCCCGGAGGGATCAACAACCAGGTACAACCCGTTGCCATCGCCATGCCGCCCCGGCCCCAGGTTCTCGACCAGCTTCTTTGTCAGCTTTCCGGCAAGTGCCGCCATAGCTCATACCACGTTCCATACCACTCAAGGAACGCATACCAGACAAATCGAAAGAAATCGAGAAGGAAGCAACGCGGCAAGGTTGCCCAACAAAACAAAGCAAAAGGGCCACTCAAAGCGAACCAGCGAAATTCATGATTTTGGCAATGTGGCGG
>DHZF01000136.1:0-1297 GCA_002414505.1 Hyphomonas sp. UBA5111
GACACCCAGCGTATCTCGCTCGGCATGAAGCAGCTCGGTTCCGACCCGTGGGATGGCATCGACATCCGTTATCCGGTCGGCGCGCGCCTCAAGGGCCAGGTTACCAACATCACCGATTACGGCGCCTTCGTGGAGCTGGAAGATGGTGTCGAAGGCTTGATTCACGTCTCCGAAATGAGCTGGACCAAGAAAAACGTTCATCCGGGCAAAATCCTCTCGACCTCTCAGGAAGTCGATGTGGAAGTCCTGGACGTCGATTCCGAGAAGCGCCGCATCTCGCTCGGCCTGAAGCAGACCATGGACAACCCATGGACCGCTTTCCTCGCAGAGCACCCGATCGGCACGGAAATCGAAGGCGAAGTTCGTGGCATCACGGAATTCGGTCTGTTCGTTGGCCTCGGCCCGGACCTCGACGGCATGGTGCACATCAACGACATCGCTTGGGACAAGTCTGGCGAGCAAGCCATTGAAGCCTTCAACAAGGGTGACATGGTCAAGGCGAAAGTCCTGGACGTTGATGTTGACAAGGAGCGTATCTCGCTCGGCATCAAGCAACTGTCCGGCGATCCGATCGAAGCGCCTGCAGATGGCGGTTCCGGCGTGAAGCGCGGTTCCATCGTCACCTGTGCTGTCACCGAGATCACCTCGGGCGGTATCGAAGTCGAGTTCGGCTCCCCGGCGATGAAATCCTTCATCCGTCGCTCCGACCTGTCTCGTGACCGTGCAGACCAGCGTCCAGAACGTTTCGCTGTTGGCGACAAGGTCGACGCGAAGGTGATGTCTGTGGACCGTTCGTCCCGCCGTGTTTCGCTGTCCATCAAGGCCCTCGAAATCGCGGAAGAGGCAGAGGCCGTTGCACAGTACGGATCGGCAGATGCCGGTGCGTCGCTTGGCGACATCCTCGGCGCAGCGCTGGCATCGTCCGGCACTGGCAAGGAAACCTCGGAAAAGGTCACGCCGACCCCGCCGAGCACGGATGGCAAGGCTACGGCCGACGCATCTGCGCTGGACGAGTCCGGCCGCCTGTCCGGTCCTCAGGGCGATGCTGATGATCTGAAGCAGATCAAGGGCGTCGGTCCAGCCTTCGAAAAGAAGCTGAATGAAGCCGGTATCTACCACTTCTGGCAGATTGCAGCGCTGACGGATGCTCAGATTGCCACCCTCGAAGAGGAAGTCGGTACGTCCGGCAAAGGCGCTGAGTGGAAGGCCCAGTCTGAAGACCTGGCCAACGCCTGAGGCGGCTGATCCGGTCTCCGGATCAGTATTCTAAAATAGATGAAATGTTTGCGGCGGGGGC
>DHZF01000136.1:1414-38706 GCA_002414505.1 Hyphomonas sp. UBA5111
GAATTGATTGCAAAACTCGCTGTGGAATACAGCCATCTGCGCCAGGAAGATCTGGAACGGGTGGTCAATGTCATTCTTGACGAGATCGGATCTGCGCTCGCACGCGGTGATCGTGTCGAGCTACGCGGGTTCGGAGCGTTCTCCGTGCGCCAGCGGGATGCCCGCAAAGGTCGAAATCCACGTACCGGGGAATCTGTAGAAGTTCCGGCGAAATCTGTGCCCTTTTTCAAGGCGGGCAAGGAGTTGCGAGCCCGGGTAAATGGCGGCGAGGACCCTGAGGCGCGTTAGGTTCTATAGCAGTTCCAACTGAGTGTGACGTCTTGACGCGGCATTCAAATCCCCGGCGTATTTGCGTCATCGCTTAAATATCCTAGCAGAGAGAAGGGGCTTAGAATGCTTAAGGAATTCAAAGAGTTTGCCATGAAGGGCAACTTGGTCGACATGGCGGTCGGGTTTGTCATGGGGGGCGCATTCGCAACGGTCGTCACAGCATTTATTCAAGGTGTTTTCCTGCCATTGCTGGCGCCGATCATGGGCGGTATCGACTTGTCCGCAATTGCCTATACGGTGTCGCCAGCTGAAGTGAATGCCGCAGGCGAAGTCGTCAAGGAAGCTGCCGTCGTTGAACTCGGTAACTTCATCGCCGCGATCATTTCCTTTATCATTGTGGCATTCGTCATGTTCATGATCATCAAGGGCATGAACAACATGCAGAAGAAGGAAGAGGAAGCTGCCCCGGCTGCGCCGCCGCGCCAGGAAGTGCTTCTGGAAGAAATTCGCAACCTGCTGGCCAAGCAAAGCTAGGCGTTGCGTCGACATATTCATGAAGGGTTAAGCACAGTTCGTGTACCTTCATGGATAGTAGAGTAACAGGTAGAGTATTGAGGGGCGGCCTGATTGGCCGCCCTTCTTTTTTGCCGGGAAACGGGGCCAGCCCTGAAATGGCCCGCAAGGCAAAGTTAAGATCGGCCTGCCAGACTGGCGCGATGGAAACCCTTGCCGCCTTTACCGCCTATTTGACCGATGAGCGCCGCATGGCGGAAAAGACGGTCGAAGCCTATCGGAGCGATCTGGCCGGTTTCTTCGGGTTCCTGAACATACACCTCGGCGAAACGCCGACGCCGCGCCGGCTCGGCAAGCTGAGAGCGCGCGATGTGCGGTCATTCCTGGCTCAACGCCGACGGGACGGCTTGTCAGATGCGTCGATTGCGCGGCTCTTGTCCTCCATCAAGGCCCTCTATCGCTGGCTCGGCCGGTCCTATGATATCGAGAATGCCGAAATCGCCTATTTGCAGGGACCGAAACGCCCGCAGCGCCTGCCAAGGCCCGTGTCGATTGAGGCCGCCAAGGATCTGATCGAGGAAGCCGGCACGGATCCGGATTCCGAAGCGTGGATCAATGCCCGCGACGCAGCGGTGTTGTCGCTGCTCTATGGCGCGGGCCTGCGTATTTCCGAGGCGCTGAGCCTGACTGGCGCGGACAATCCGACGCCGGAGCGGCTGCGGATTGCCGGCAAGGGCGGCAAGGTGCGGATCGTGCCGCTGATCCCGGCAGTCCGCGAGGCAGTCGATGCCTATGCCGGGCTGTGTCCCTACAAGCTTGGCCGGAATGATGCGCTATTCCGGGGTGCGAAAGGGGGCGCCCTGAACCCGCGCCTCATTCAGGGACTTGTCCAGAAATTGCGCGCCGTGCTGGGCCTGCCGGATACGGCGACGCCGCACGCCCTGCGCCATGCCTTTGCGACGCATCTTCTGGCGGCGGGCGCAGACCTCCGCGCCATCCAGACCCTGCTCGGCCATGCCTCGCTTTCGACCACGCAGGTCTATACCGGAGTCGATGCCGAGCGGTTGCGGGATGTGCATGCCGCCGCGCACCCCCGCGCCTGAATAGCCTTAGGAAACTCTTTCAAATTGCCCAATACTGCCTCAATTCGCGGTAATCTTGCTGCTGTACTCTGGGGAGGTAGGCAGAAAGGACTGACGCCATGGGTGTCAAAGGGAACGCAATACTTGGCCTGATCACGCTGGCGGCCTTCATTGGATGCGGGTTGATGGCCCAAGCCCAGGAAAGCCAGGTGGATTATGACGGCTTCGTCGAGCTTTCAGCTGAAATCTCGGACTATCGGTCTTCCCGCCTGGTTGATCTCGACACGTTCAACGAGATGAAGGCGGAGTCCGGCACAATTGTACTGGATACGCGTAGCGCCGAAGCGTTCCGGATGGGGCACATCGACGGCGCCGTCCATTTGAACTTTTCTGAGTTTACCGATGACAAGCTCGCCAAGGTGATCCCGTCCAGAGACACGCGGATCCTGATCTACTGCAACAACAATTTCACGGACAATGTCGCGCCCGTTCCGGTAAAGCGGATCGAGCTGGCCTTGAACGTGCCGACCTTCATCAATCTCTATGGCTACGGCTATGAGAATATCTATGAACTGGACGGGGCCTATCCGACGGCGGAACCGGCCATTCAATGGGTAGGTGAGGCCTCTCCGCTCTAGGCTTTCCCAAGCGCCGACTCTTCAGTAAAACTCAACTGATCATCTGACGCATTGCATTCAGCGCGAGCTGACGTCATGTGACGTCGCGAGAGAATGCAAGAGCGAGAGCCCTGATATGACTGCAGATGCGACGCCTGTTGCCGCCAAGAAGGTCAACCCGAACGCGCCTACCGAGGAAACCGTCCTCGAGGTGAAACACTATACGGACCGCCTGTTCCGGTTCCGGCTGTCGCGCCCGTCGACCTTTCGGTTCCGGTCGGGGGAGTTCGTGATGATCGGGCTCTACAAGGATGATGGCCGTCCGCTGCTGCGCGCCTATTCCATCGCCAGCCCGAGCTGGGACGAGGAACTCGAATTCTATTCCATCAAGGTCGCCGACGGCCCGCTGACCTCACGCCTGCAGGCCATCCAGCCCGGTGACAAGGTGCTACTGGGCAAGAAGCCGACCGGTACGCTGGTGCATGATGCGCTGGTGCCGGGCAAGCGGCTCTATTGTTTCTCCACCGGCACGGGCTTTGCGCCCTTTGCCAGTGTCGTGCGCGATCCTGAGACATATGAGAAATTCGACGAAGTCATCGTCACTCACACCTGCCGGGAAGCCGCAGAACTCGACTATTCGAAAGAGATTGTCGAGGAGACGCTGAATCATGAATTCCTCGGCGAACTGGCCGAAGGCAAGCTGCGCCGCTATGGCAGCTGCACGCGAGAAGCGTATGAAAACAAGGGCCGGATCACCGATCTGATCGAAAGCGGCAAATTGTTCGAAGATCTTGGCGTGCCGCCGCTGAATCCGGAAACTGACCGGGTCATGATCTGTGGCTCTATGGAAATGATCCAGGACGTCAAGGATCTCATGATCAAGGCTGGCCTGACCGAAGGGTCGAACGCCTCACCGGCCGAATTCGTGATCGAAAAAGCCTTCGCAGGCTAGATCCAGCCCGACAAGCATATTGGCGCTTTCGCGCCAGCATGGTTAATCTTCCCGCACGGGAGGACGCCCTATCATGCGTAGAGTTTCAGGTTTGACTGCGGGCCTTCTGGCCGTCGCCATTTCATCGGGGTTGAGCGCAGCTGCGCAGGAGCGTGCCTGCCGCGTCGAGGATACGCCAAATGGTGCCAAGGTGGTCGGCGGCGTCAACGCCCACCTCGCCAATTGGCCCGGCATCGCCTCAATCCAGTTGAACATGCAGCAGGGCGCTTTCCATGTCTGCGGCGGCGCGGCGATCTCGAAAGACTGGATCCTGACGGCGGCGCATTGCGTCGAAGGCTTCAAGGTATCGGAGCAGAGTGGGCGGGTGTTTGCGTATGAAGAGGCGGGCGATGGCGGGCCGGAACGAAAGATTGCCGCTATCCGGATCCAGCTTGGGACAGGAGACCTCGGGCGGAAGCCAGACGGCTCTCAAGCGGCCTTTGCGACGGAAGTGATTACCCATCCTGCCTATGCGGGCGCCGAGGACATCTACAAGGGCGCGGACATCGCCTTGATGAAGCTCGACACGCCCTGGGAAGGTCCGCTTGCAACGCTCTCGGCAGATGCGACGACAGACCGGCTTTCCAAAGCAGGAGAAGAAGCCTGGGTCGCAGGGTTCGGCAATTTGCTGGAGCTCGAACCCGGCCAGCGCACGAAATGGCAGAATGCGCGCAATTTCGCGCTCGCCGCGCCGAGTCTCGTCCTGCAGGAAACGTCCGCTCCCACAGTGGCGGCTTCGGTCTGCCAGTCACGTTTGCGCAAGGCCTCCATGCTGGAAGGCTATCCGGCGGAATACCAGTCCCTGATCGTGGATGACACGCTGGTGTGCGCCGGTCTGGAGCAGGGCGGGCAGGATGCCTGCCAGGGCGACAGTGGCGGGCCATTGGTCAAGTATGACAAGAATGGCTGTCCCTACCAGATCGGCGTGGTCAGTTGGGGCGTTGGGTGTGGCCGCCAGGAAAGCCCCGGCGCCTATACGCGGGTGTCAGCCTATGCGGACTGGATCCGCACTTATGTGCCCGATGCCAATTTCGTTCAGTATGCGCAGGTCCCGCCCCCGACGCGAGGTGTGCCAGACCTAGTTTCCAGTGTGCAGCATGATTTCGATTCCATTGTGGCAGAGATGCCGATCACGCTGGTGAATGCGGCGGGCCAGACGATGTCGGTCGTCGAGAATGGCCAGATGGTCGACCTGAAAGTCACGTTGCCCGTGCGCGGCAAGCTCGTCCTGTTCGACTATAACGCAGATGAAGTGCTGACCCAGCTCTATCCTAACCCGATCGAGGCGGCCGGGAGCTGGCCTGTCCGCGAGGCAGGAGAGACCGTGTTCCTTGCGAAGGACATTTTCGGCGAACCGGGCCTGCAAGCAGGTCCGCCGCTCGGGCCCCAATCCATGATCGCCATGGTCGTGCCGGAAGATGCGCGCCTGCCAGTGTCGCCACAGCAGGGCTTTCAGCAGATCGATGCGCCGGTGGACTATATCACGCGCCTGGTACGTACCGCCTTGCGTGAACAGCAGACCGTGCGGGGCCTGTTCCGCATCGCCGCAGTTGAGGCAGAGCGTGTGCCGGAGAGTAACTCCGAGGCCGAAACCGAGGCGGCTCCTCAGGAGCCCAAGCTGGCGATGGGTGTGCTAAACTATTGCATCGATTCTCGCATTTGCGGCGCGGATACATCCGCCTCCGAATGACCTGCCCCGAAGGCTCTAGGTGCGCAGTTTCTCGCGCTGATCCTTCCAGCGTTTGCGTAGGGTGGCGACCCGCTCCGGGAATCGCTCATCCAGCATTTCCTGTCGCTTCACCCGGTCTGTCCGGAAGTGCCGGAAATCCTGTCGGAGTTCGCACCACGCACACACCATTCTGATGTCTTCCGAATAGGCGATGAGAAAAGGCCAGACGGTTCGCCGAGTGATGTTTCCTGTCTCATCGCCATAATCCATCAGCACCTTGGCTTGCCCGCGAATAGCCTGGCGCACGATGCTGACATCGAAACTGTCCTCCGCGCGCGTCTTGAAACTGACCGGGACCAAGCCCGCATCCACAATGACGGGTTGCAGGTCACGAGGGACCGCAACGGTTAGTTTTGCGATCAGGTCCCGCGCGCCCCGCGCCAAGGCTTCATCGCCGCGCACCGCCACCCATTGCGCGCCCAACACCGCCGCTTCCAATTCGTCTGCCGTCAACATCAGCGGCGGCATGTCGTAGCCGGTGTCGAGCACGTATCCGGTCCCGGCTTCACCCCGTATGGGCACGCGTTGGGCAATCAGTTCCGCCATGTCGCGGTAGAGGGTACGAAGCGAGACTTCCAACTCTTCCGCCAACGCTTGCCCGGTCACCGGCGCGCGGTGACGGCGCAGGATCTGGATGATTTGGAACAGGCGTTCGGTACGTCTCATTTTCTGGAGCCTACTGCCACGCTGCTGACACCATGCTGTCAGCAGGCCTCATCTATCAAGCCTTCATCAGAAGCAAGACATGGAGACAGACAATGATTACGCTTTTTGGATGGGGCCCGATGTTCGATTGTCCATCACCCAGCCCCTATGTGATGAAATCGGACATTCAGCTACAAATGCTTGGGGTCGATTTCGACCGCGCGATTGCGGACCTTGATGCCGTGCCAAAGCACAAGGCGCCTTATGTGATGGATGGCGACCTGCTGGTCGAGGACAGCAATTTCATTCGGGCTCATTTTGAACGGAAACTCGGCAAGTCGCTCAATGACGGCCTCAGCGATGACCATCGCGCGGCCTCATGGGCCTTCGAGCGTATGGCGGAAGATCATATCAACAGCGTGCTGGCCATGGAGCGCTGGCTGAAGGACGAGAATTTCTTTGAAGGCCCGATGCTGTTCTTCAACGATGTTCCGCCGCTGGCCCGGGACGCCATCGTCAAGGAAATACGCGATGGTATGGCACAGACCTTTTACGCCCGTGGCCTCGGCCGCCATTCCGAGGACGAACGCATGCAGCTCGTCGCATTGGATCTGGAAGCCATCGCCATCCAGCTTGGGAGCAAGCCCTACCTGTTTGGCGATGCGCCCAGCGTCGCAGATGCCAGTGTCTCGGCCGCCCTTATCAGTGCTGGCACCGAATATTTCGATACGCCGCTGACGGGGCTTGTGCGCGGGCATGGAAATCTCGTGGATTATATGGACCGCATACAGGACCGGTACTTCGCGAAGAATCTCTGGCCGGTTGCGGAGCTGGTCTGATCCGGGATGCCGGTGGGTCGTCCTGAGCGGTGGGCCCACCGGCAAATCGATCAAATTTGCAACATCGTGTTCAGCGGGCAGTTACCCTGTCCATGCTACGCGAAAAACATGCTTCGCCGCCTGATTGCCATCCTCCTGACTGTGTATGCGATCGCCTTTGCTTTTGGCGCGCTGACGGCTGTGCGCTGGCCCTCGATCATGATGGCGCTGAGCTGGGTGGTTCAGGACAATATTGCGGGCGGGCTTGAAGGCGTCGATTGGCGACAGCTCGGCATCGCCTATGGCGGACCCTATCTGCTCGCCGCCCTCTGTTTCTATTGTTCTGCTGCCATGATCGCCGCGAAACGGCCCGGCGGCGTGCTCTGGTATCTGATGGGGGTCGTGGCGGGCATCCCGTGTCTCTATCTCGTGACGTTCGAACCCGGCTGGTGGAATGATCCCAGCGCAGCCGAAGGCGCCATTGCCGGTGTTTGCGCAGGCGCGTTGCTGTTGATGCTCGCCGTCTGGGAATTGCGTCTGCGGGCGCCCCGCCAAGCAGAGGCGATGGGGCAAGATGCCCCCCTTGTCCTGTCGAAACCCGTGCTCGTCAGTGAGCCCTTACCGGAAGCACGCCAGCGCCCGGTTCCGGCCCAGCCCGCCCGTCCGGCCTTTGTGCCCGCCGCAATTGCGCGTCAGCGTGCGAGCTTCGCCATGCACGGTCGCAAGATGAACGCCCGGCGCCGCCGCGCGGTTTGAGGCTGTCCTGACAAATTGCGTTTGCTGGCATGCCGGCATGAGCCTACCCTCCTTTGAAAAGGGATGAGGAGGAAACGGGATGAGCATAAAACGCATCATTGGATTGGCATTGGCCCTGGTGGGCGGCTGGCTGTTCTGGGGCGGCGCAGCGACCGTCAATATTCTGGTGAACCGGGGTAGCAGCCTGTCAGACGCCCTGATGCAACCCCCGACGAGTCTTGTGCGACTGGTGGCGACGGGCCTTGTCCTGCTCGGCGGTCTGGCGATCATGGCGGGGAAGGGATTCGGGCGCTGGATTGCGCTCGCAGGAATCCTCCTGTTCACCCTTCTGGCCGGCTTGATGGTGGCGTCTGGCGCCGACCCGATTCTCTGGACTGATGAGGCGGTGATCAGCGGCGTGCTCTGGGTGCTTTTTGTGGGTCTTGTCGTGACGAAACGCAGCTAATCCAAACTTGCAGGCCCCGCCGCATTGATTTCAGAAGCAAAATGCCTAGTTTGGCGGCTCAATCCTACTGGGCCCTCTAAGCAAGGCAGATTTCCCCATGGCTGAGACATACGACGTCGTCATTATCGGTGGCGGCCCCGGCGGCTACAATTGCGCAATTCGTGCCGGACAACTCGGCCTGAAAACGGTCTGTATCGAAGATCGCGGTGTGCTGGGCGGCACCTGCCTGAATGTCGGGTGCATCCCGTCCAAAGCCCTGCTGCACGCCTCGGAACTCTATGCCACGGCGCAGAATGAATTTGCCGGCATGGGTATCAAGACCGGAAAACTGGAAATCGACCTGGACCAGATGATGGCGCAGAAGACCGAAGCGGTCGACGGCCTGACCAAGGGGATCGAATTCCTCTTCAAGAAGAACAAGGTCGATTACATCAAGGGCCGCGGCAAGATTCTCGGCAAGGGCAAGGTCGAAGTCAAAGGCCTCGACGGCAAGACCCAGACGCTGGACACGAAGAATATCGTGATCGCGACGGGCTCCGAGCCGACCAGCCTGCCGGGCATCGAGATCGACGAAGAGCGTGTCGTTACCAATACGGGCGCCCTGTCGCTGACCTCCATTCCGAAACGGCTTGTCCTGATCGGCGCCGGTGTGATCGGCCTCGAAATGGGCTCGGTCTGGGCACGTCTCGGTTCGGACGTGACCGTGGTCGAATACCTTGACCGCATCATGCCGGGCGCCGATGCGGACGTCGCCAAGGAAGCCCAGAAGATCTTCAAGAAACAGGGCCTGAATTTCCGTCTTGGCATGAAGGTGACGGGCGTCGAGAAACTCAAATCCAAGCTGAAGCTGAGCATGGAGCCTGCCGCAGGCGGCGACACTGAAGTGCTGGACGCCGATGTCGTGATCGTTGCAATCGGTCGCAAGCCGTACACGGAAGGCCTCGGCCTGGAGGCCGTTGGCGGAACGACTGACAAGCGCGGCGTTGTGCAAGTCACCGATGGTCACTTCAAGGTGGCCGATGGCGTTTGGGCGGTGGGCGACTGTATCCACGGGCCGATGCTGGCGCACAAGGCTGAGGATGATGGCACTGCCGTGGCCGAGCTGATTGCTGGTAAGGCGGGTCATGTGAATTACAACCTCGTGCCGAGCGTGGTCTACACGAAACCGGAAATGGCATGGGTTGGCCAAACCGAAGACCAGCTGAAAGAGGCTGGCGTGGAATATGTGAAGAGCAAATTCCCCTTCATGGCCAATTCCCGTGCCCGCACGAACCATGAGACTGACGGTTTCGTGAAGATGCTGGCCGACAAGAAGACCGACAAGATCCTCGGGGTCCACATGGTGGGCGTCGGGGTTGGCGAGCTGATCGCGGAGGTCTGCGTTGCCATGGAATTCGGGGCGGCGTCGGAAGACATTGCCCGCACTTGCCATGCTCACCCGACCCTGTCGGAGGCGGTTCGTCAGGCCGCAATGGGCATTGAAGGCTGGACGATGCAAATGTAGGCATTCGGCCAATTGCCGAAATATGTCTGAGATAAAGAGTGGACCTGATCCTGCATCAGGCCCACTCTTTTCACATGTACACACATTCCGGAGCAGGCTGGCATATCCGCGACTTTGAGCGTCGGGACTATCGCCCGTGCTATCAATTGTTTCGTGGCTGCCTGCAGGAGTTTCCGTGGCGCGGCCCGGCAGCCCCCTATTTGCGGCAATTATTCAATTCATTGCCGACGGCGCGGGCCTGGGTGGCTGAGGAACCGCAAGCAGGAATTGTGGGCTTCCTGACTCTGCGCCCGGATTCCGGCTATGTCGATCATCTCTTCGTCGCGCAGGACTGGCGCCTGTGCGGCGTGGGCCGGGGCCTGTTGCATGTCGGACGGGAAGATATGGGCCAGCCGCTATTGTTGGATGTGGACGCACAGAATACAGCGGCGCGGGACGCCTATGAGGCGCTCGGCTGGAAAGTGCTGGCCAAGGCCGGCGAGGCTGGCCACGAGCAGATTCGCCTGATCGGACCCTGACGCTTATTCTGCTGCCCTCATGAGGGCCTGCATCCGGTCCAGCCAGGCCATCCATGCCTTCCGGCCATTTTCGGTCAGGTGGATGCGAGTCTGGGGGCGTCGGCCGACAAAGCGCTTTTCCAGTTCGACGTATCCGGCTTGTTCCAGTTTTCGCAAATGCGTGGACAGGTTGCCATCCGTGGCGCCGACCTTGTCGCGCAGCTCTCCAAAAATTGCGGGAGTGACGCTGGAAAGGTAGGCCATGATGCCCAGACGAAGCCGCCCATGGATGACATCATCAATGTCATTATGATCGAAGGGGTTCTCCTCTGACATTGGGCTTATACCGTTTCCGAAGGTTCGTTCCGCACCAACAGAAGGCCAGGCAACAAGACGCATAGAGCGGCCACGGCTGATCCCAGAAGAACGATGTAGGGCGTATGCATCAGGAGCACCGCTGGCACAGTGCTGGCGATGGCAGCGCTGCCGCTGAGCGACAGGATTCGGTTCTGTGCCATCACGCCCGATACGTATTGAGCCAGACCATAAAGACCGATCACCATCGGGACAGACCACATGAAGGCGGCCGTGCCTTGGCCCAAGAGCGCCGCGATGAAAGCTCCCATGAAGTAGGCGCCAAGGAAATACCCGGCGGCTTGCCAGACAATGCGCGAGACCTGATTTCCTACTGACGCGGCACCGGGCTTGTGAGCAGAAAAGCTGGCCTGCATCACGAACATGCCGCCCATGCCAAGGATGATATAGCCGATCCAGAGAAAGGCAAAAGCTACAGGTGCCAACCCGAACATGTGGGTCGTGACGGCATAGTGGCCGAGATAGGCGAGCGTTGTCAGCCCGCCCCACCACACGAGAAAGCGTCCGCCGAGTAGCGGCGCTTTCTGTCCGGCTTCAGCCAGGTCGCGCACATAGGCAAGATCATCGGTGAGGGATTGGGGGCTCATTTTGGTCTCCGCAAATAACTTTGAAAAACAAAGTATATTGATAAACGGAAATGTCAAGTCAGATCCATGGCCGCCTGTTTGGACTTTCAGATTTGATTAGAAGGGCGGCTCAACCTTCTGCGAGGCGGGCCATTTCCGCTTCGGACAGTTCGGAATTGTCATAGACGTTCTGCACGTCATCCAGCTCGTCGAGCACATCCAGCAACTTCATGAGCGTGTCGGCCGCGTCGCCATCGACCGGAATATTGTTCTGCGGTTTCCAGATGAGCTTGGTGGATTTGGCTTCTACCTCTTCGCCGAAATGTTCGGTCAGCGCGTCCGCCACAGACTGGAGATCCTCGCGGGCGGTATAGATCCAGTGGCTTTCGGCATCGGATTCCACGTCCTGTGCGCCCGCCATGATGGCCGCTTCCATGACTTCGTCTTCCGTCCCCACGCTCACGGGATATTCGATTTCGCCAACCTGGTCGAAACTGAACGAGACAGAACCTGTTTCGCCGAGATTGCCGCCATTCTTTGAAAAGGCTGTGCGCACATCGGTCGCCGTGCGGTTCTTGTTGTCAGTTGAGGCTTCAACGATCACGCCGACACCGCCGGGGCCGAAGCCTTCATAGCGAATGTCCACATAATCTTCGCCGCCGCCGCCCTGACCCTTGTCGATGGCGCGCTGGATATTGTCCTTGGGGACCGACTGGCCCTTGGCGTTCTGGATCGCGAGGCGAAGTCGCGGGTTTCCGTCCGGATCCGGCCCGCCCATCTTGGACGCGATCGTGATCTCTTTTGACAGGCGCGCGAAAAGGACGGCGCGCTTCTTGTCCTGCGCACCTTTGCGGTGCTGGATGTTTGCCCATTTACTATGGCCTGCCATGGAGCCCTCGTCGAATTTGGTCTGATCAGGAGAAGGGAGGCGTTTAGCGCAGGTTTGCGAAACGGCCAAGCTCCCACTGTGTAACGGGTTCTTTTGGGCCCGGAATTGCGTTTTTGCAGATCGCAGGGCCGCGCTTTGCAAATTTTTCCGCGCCAAATTGACACTTAC
Source organism: Hyphomonas sp. UBA5111 (assembly GCA_002414505.1). Lineage (GTDB taxonomy): Bacteria > Pseudomonadota > Alphaproteobacteria > Caulobacterales > Hyphomonadaceae > Hyphomonas. The sequence goes on from DHZF01000136.1 coordinate 13,280, forward strand.
GTCAACGTCAACCTTGCGTCTTCTATGCGCGGGCGTTAGGCACACCCCACACGAGTTTAATTCCAACAAATGTCTGGAGCGGTTGTATGAAGGTCCTGGTGCCGGTCAAACGCGTCATCGACTATAACGTCAAGGTTCGGGTGAAGCCCGATCAGACGGGTGTCGATCTCGCAAACGTCAAAATGTCGATGAACCCATTTGACGAGATTTCTGTCGAAGAAGCAGTTCGCATGAAGGAAGCCGGTACGGCGACCGAAGTCGTGATCGTCTCGATCGGCCCGAAACAGGCTCAGGAAACCATCCGCACGGCGCTCGCCATGGGCGGCGACCGCGGTATCCTGATCAATACCGACGAAACCGTCGAGCCACTGGCCGTTGCGAAAATCCTTGCAAAAGTCGTTGCCGACGAGAGCCCGGACCTGGTGCTACTCGGCAAGCAGGCCATCGATGATGATTCCAACCAGACCGGCCAGATGTTGGCCGCGCTGCTGGACTGGCCGCAAGGCACCTTCGCTTACAAGATCGAGAAGAACGGCGACGCCCTGACCGTAACCCGCGAAGTGGATGGCGGCCTGCAGACCGTGAAACTGGCCACGCCGGCCATCGTTACCGTCGATCTACGCCTCAACGAGCCCCGCTACGCGTCCCTGCCAAACATCATGAAGGCGAAGAAGAAGCCGATCGATGAGAAAGCTCCGAGCGATTATGGCGTCGACATCTCGCCGCGCCTCTCGGTTGTGAAAGTGACTGAGCCGCCTGTCCGCGAGGCTGGTGAAAAGGTCGAAGACGTTGCGACGCTTGTTTCGAAACTCAAATCAGCAGGAGCGATCTAATGGCTGTTCTGGTTATTGCTGAACACGACAATGCGTCCCTGAACGACGCGACCCACAAGGTTGTCAGCGCAGCGGCGAAGTTCGGCGGCGACGTCGATATTCTGGTGGCTGGTGAAGGCGCAGGCGACGTGGCGGCTGCGGCTGCCAAGGTTTCCGGCATTCGCAAGGTTGTCCATGCGGACGGCGCTGCAGTCGCCAAGCAAATGGCGGAAGCCATGGAAGCCCTCGTGGTGCCAATGATGTCCGGCTATGATGCCGTCTTCATCCCGGCCACGACGACGGGCAAGAACATGGCTCCGCGTATCGCCGCGAAGCTGGACGTCATGCAGCTGACGGATATCACGGATGTCATCGACACCGACACCTTCGAGCGCCCGATCTATGCAGGCAACGCCATCCTGACCGTGAAATCTTCCGATGCGAAGAAAGTCATCACGGTTCGCGGCACGGCTTTCGAAGCGGCGGGTGAAGATGGTTCGGCGTCGGTCGAGACTGCAGAGGTACCTGCAGGTCCATTCAAATCCGAATTCGTCTCCGAGCAGATGGTCAAGTCCGACCGTCCGGAACTGGCCGGCGCAAAACGCGTCGTGTCCGGTGGCCGCGCGCTGGGCTCGAAAGAAGAGTTCGACCGCCTGATCGTGCCACTGGCGGACAAGCTGGAAGCGGCTGTCGGCGCGTCACGGGCTGCTGTCGACGCTGGCTACGCCCCGAACGATTATCAGGTCGGCCAGACCGGCAAGATCGTTGCCCCGGAGCTGTACGTCGCAGTCGGCATCTCGGGCGCCATCCAGCACCTTGCCGGCATGAAGGATTCCAAGATCATCGTGGCGATCAACAAGGATGAAGAGGCTCCGATCTTCCAGATTGCCGATTACGGTCTGGTTGCAGACCTCTTCAATGCCGTGCCGGAGCTGACCGAAGCCCTGTAAGCTTTTAAGCCCGGACTGAATTCAGCCCGCAACTCCTTGCCGGAGTTGCGGGTTGTTTCGTTTGAGGCGCAAGTCAAAGGCAGACAGGAGATTCCCATGAAGACAGTTATCGTGACAGGGGCCGCATCCGGCATCGGCCGGGCAGTGGCGAAGCATTTTTCCGGGCAGGGCTGGCAAGTCGCCGCGCTCGATATTGATCGCGATGGGCTCGCCACTCTGGGAGACTCCGTTCGCGCGATTGAATGTGATCTTTCCTCGGAAGACAGCATCCGCGCGGCCGTTTCGGCAGCCGGCTTCGATCGGCTCGACCTGCTGGTCAATAATGGCGGGCCAGCCGATCCTGTTGCGGGGCCAATCGGGGAAATGAGCCTCGCTGACTGGAACAGCTGGATCGCGCCACATCTGACCGGCAGCTTCCTGATGGTACGGGAGTGCGTTGACCTTCTGCGCGCCGCGAAGGGCAGCGTCGTCAACATGGCGTCCACCCGCGCGTACCAGTCCGAGCCAGACACTTATGGCTATGCGGCGGCGAAGGGCGGCATTGTCGGCCTGACGCATGCTCTGGCGATTGGTCTTGGCCCTGACATAAGGGCCAATGCGATTGCACCAGGCTGGATCAATTCAGCGAAGGAGGAGCTGTCCGAGGACGCGCACGCCCAGCATCCTGTCGGCCGTGTCGGCAAGGTTGAGGACATCGTGCAGGCTGTGGCGTACCTGTCCGAGGCCGGATTTGTGACGGGGCAGGTTTTGACGGTCGACGGCGGAATGACGCGGAAGATGATCTATACGGCGTAAAACAGGGTCATTCCCGTTGCGGAGGTTTTCACCCGTTGTGTTGGGCGCGCCATCCAGGACTGTGGAGGCGCGACCAAGGGCTGCGTCTCAGACTTGTATTTGACGCACTGCACAAACAGGATATGACATCTCCTTTTTACCACGTTCTGGACGAATTCTATGGCAGACCTGAAGACGATTGGTGTGATTGGCGCGGGCCAGATGGGCAACGGTATTGCTCATGTCAGTGCACTCGCTGGATATGACGTGATCCTCAGCGATATTTCGGACGAGTCGCTCGCCAAGGGCATGAAAGCCATCGAACGCAATATGGCGCGCCAGGTTGGCCGCGGCCAGTATGACCAGGGCGCCATGAATACAGCACTGGCGCGCATCAAGCCCACCACGGTGTTGAAGGATCATGAGACGGCAAACATGGTGATCGAGGCCGCGACCGAGCGGCGTGAGATCAAGGAACAGATTTTCCGCTCGATCTGCGAAATTGTTCCCGCAGACACCTATCTGGCCACGAATACCTCTTCCATCTCCATCACGCGCCTTGCGTCTGTAACCGACCGTCCAGAACGGTTCATCGGGCTGCATTTCATGAACCCGGTCCCGCTGATGAAGCTGGTCGAAGTGATTCGCGGTCTCGCAACCGGTCAGGAGACCTATGAGACGGCGATCGAGTTTGCGGGCCGCCTCGAAAAGACCACTACCAATGCCGAGGACTATCCAGCCTTCATCGTGAACCGGATTCTCGTGCCGATGATCAATGAGGCCGTCTACGCCCTCTATGAAGGGGTCGGAACGGTCGAGAGCATCGATACGGCGATGCACCTTGGCGCCAATCACCCCATGGGCCCGCTTACCCTGGCTGACTTCATCGGGCTGGATACCTGCCTGTCGATCATGCAGGTGCTGCATGATGGCCTCGCCGATACCAAGTACCGGCCTTGTCCGCTGCTTGTGAAATATGTCGAGGCTGGCTGGGTCGGCAAAAAGGTTGGTAAGGGATTCTATGACTATTCGGGGCCAGAACCTGTTCCGACGCGATAAATTCCCTCGTGTTGTCGCGCAGACTGCACAAGGCGAATTTTTGCAATGACTTCGCGTATAAGTGGCTTCGCTAGCAAAAAATTCAACCAAGAGTAATTGTTAATTCGTTAACCTGGTGCTGCTTTACTTTCCAAGCTGGTCGAACCAGCTTGAGGCGTGGGGACGTATTTATGGTCTGTATTTTGAGTGCCTGGAAAAGCAGCTCTTGTGAGTGGGCGACTCCTGATTTGACGGTATGCGCGTGCGGCTCTGTGTCGTTCCCATCAGTTCCTAGCTCGGCTGAAGCCAGCAGAGACGCCCAAAAAGCGACAGGAGCTCGGACTGCATGACGCAATCACAAGAACCTATTGCTCCACACTGGTCTTTCGTCGATGAACTGGAAGCTTTGTTGCCCCAGATGCGCGCATTTGCGCGCAGCCTTTGCCACGATGCCACGCTTGCCGACGATATGGTCCAGTCAGCATGTCTGAAGGCGTGGGCCGCCTCTGCAACATTTGACCCCACCGCCAAGATGCGGCCCTGGATCCTGCGCATTGTGCGCAATGAATACCTCCAGCATTGCCGGCGCGCCTGGCGAAACGTTGATGTCGAAAGCGGCTTCCTCGAAGAGGTATTGGTGGATCATACATCGGCGGAAATGCTGAGCGATGCGTCCCGTGCGATCCAGGCGATCTACGCGCTACCGATCAAGCAGCGGGATGCGGTCATTCTGGTTCTGGCGGCGGGGCTCACCTATGAAGAAGCTGGCGTCATCATGAATTGCTCGCCTGGCACCATCAAAAGCCGGGTGAACCGGGCGCGTGCCATATTGGTGGACGAGTTGAACGGTGTTGTGCCATTCGTCTCGAATGACCTGACGGGCAAGCCCGACCAGACGACGCTGCACGAATTGGTGGTCTATGCCGAAGGTTTGATGAGGCAAGCGGCCTGATCCGGGATCAGGCCATGAGCAGGAACACGCTCACCGAATAGATTATCATCAAGGCGCCTGTCTTGATTCCAGCCGAAATCAGGAATGGACGGAGATCTGACCAGGATGTGTCCCTGGCGATTGCGGCGACGGATGTTGCGATGTCGTGCTCAAGCCCTTCGCGCGATTGGCCGGCGAGGACCAGCATGACTTTCGAAGATCGTGAGGCTGGCACGGATTGGGCTTCGGTCAGCACTTGCTGAAAGACATGGCCGGCGACCACTTCTCCGAGAGCACGCTTCGGGTGCCAGCCATAGCGCGACAGTTCCGTCACCCCCAGCCGTACAAAGGGCCAGGTGACCCAGATATCCCGGATGAGGAACACCGCCAGGACGCCGGTCACGCTCCAGATGAAATAAGGACGCTCAAACACGCCTGCATGGGAAAGACCCCAGAGGCTAGCCAGGATCAGTAATTTGATTCCCGTCGCAATCGCGAATGAGCGAAAGCTCTTCCGGAGGAAGTCATCGGCATGGCGCTTGATCTGCCGACGCGTCTCGACCGCAGCGGATTCAATGGCCTTGTTCTTCTGGGCCGAGACACCGCGTTCAAGATACTTCCGGCCAAAGGCCAGTCCGGCGCCGACCGCCGATGCAATGAGCAGAATGGATCTCATATCTACAATATAGGGATCCTGCTGCGGTTTGTCTGCAAGACGTACGACGCGCTGTGATCAGAGCAGTCCAAGCAGGAGCCGTTGGGCGTGTCGTGTGGCGGTTTTCGGGTCGCGCACAAGCGTGTACCCCAACAGCATGGCGCCTGCGGAGACTGAAACCGGATATTTCTGGACAAGCGATTTCAGCGTGTCGAAGGGCAGGTCGGCCAATGCATTGGCTGTCGACTCTTCCAGATCAACGATTTCTTCGGAGGATTTGCGATAGGGCAGCAGGAAGATGTAGAGCATCAGTGCTGCGATAGCCACGAGGATTGCCGCGATGGTGAAGCAAGCTGCCGTCAGGCCTATTACAGAGGCCAGCGCTAATATTCCGGCCACTGATAATGCAAACATGCCGCCGAAACCGCAAACGATTCCGGCGACAGCTGCGAAAAGCCGAAGCTTGGTCGCATCCATGAATTATTTGCCCCTCATCATCGCGAGGATGAGGCCAGCCCCAAATGCAATACCCACTGCGGCAAGGGGATTCTTGCGGATTTCCGATTCGACATCGGCGCGGGTTTCCTTGAATTGTCCGGACGCTTTATCGGCAAATTCCTTGCCCTTTTCCACGCCGGCCTGGGCTTTCACCTTGGCGAGGCCGCGCACGTCTTCCATGACGTTCTTCAGGTCGCCGCGCAGCATGGCGATATCATCTTTCAATGCCGCGTAGTCGCCTTCGGTTTCAGCTTTCAGTGTAGTCGCTGTCTTGGTGTTCACGTTAAATCTCCTGATTTCGTGTGCGCTAATTCAACGCCCGACCTCAGAACTCGTTCCACTCAGGAATCGCGATTCTTCACGGCGGAACAAAGCCCGTAACGACACGTTGGCTTCGCATGGATGTGTTCAGAAACAGACTTTCCCAATATGTGTCCCTCAAGGATGATACTTGGGAAAAATTCGATCAGCTCGATTTCCAGTCTCGTGTGTATCAGGCCGGAGATGACATCATCCGCGTTGGGGAAACCCCTCAGAAGATGTTCTTCGTCAAGGATGGCTGGGCCATACGCTACAGGTCCCTGGATGATGGCCGAAGGCAGATCGTGAATTTCATGCTGCCTGGTGACGTTTTCGACATGCAGGTTGTGGCGGGTGTCAAAGCCGACCACTCGGTTACCACGGTCACGCGCACGGTCGTGATGACCATATCCGCCGAACAATTTATCTCCGTGTTGCGGCATGATGCCGATGTCGCCTCCGCTTTCTGGTGGGCGGCCGTGCAGGAAGAATCCATTTTACGCGAACAGATCGTCCGTGTAGGCCGGCGCTCCGCGAAGGAACGTATTGCGCACCTCTTGCTGGAGCTGCAACGGCGCCTTTACGCGGCTGTGGGCGGCTCGGAAAACCATCTGCCCATGCCGCTGACGCGTACAGATCTGGCCGATGCTTTGGGTCTCACACCCGTCCATGTCTCGCGTACCATGTCCGCCTTGCGTCGGTCAGGGCTGATCGACGAGTCGCGTGGACAGGTAACCATTCTCGACAAGCGCAAGCTGGCATGCATGTCGCAGTTCGACACGGATTATCTTCACGCCCGGAAGCTCGACTTTGCCGTGCCATCGGAATTTGGCGGCCGCAGTGACATACCCCGGCCCAATGGCGTGATACCGAGCCAAGCCAATTCCCCCCGAATGCCTCGCGACGATTAATAGTCTCACCGCAAGATTCAAACAAACTGGAGTATACCTCATGCAACATTCAACACACCAAGATGATCTGTCGACCGTCGAAGCGCGTCAGGGACGCCGGCGTATGGGCCTGCTCAGCGTCATGGGGATCGGCATTGTGATCGCGCTCGTCGGCATGCTTCTGGCGCTGGCGGCAACCGGCTTGTTTTCACCATCTGGGGTTTAATCCGAGAGTCGGTATAGATTTCAAAAAAAGCGCCCCGAACCATGTTCGGGGCGCTTTTTTTATCTGCCTTGGAGGGCTTAGGCGTCGACTCGCGCGCCATTTGCCGGATGGAAGAACAGGGCCTGACCGATCGCCGCTTTCACCGTGTTCTCCTGGAACGGTTTCGGGATGAGATAGGTTGGCTCTGGCCGCTCGCCGGTAAGCAGGCGTTCCGGGAAGGCCGTAATGAAGATGATCGGCACATCATGATCGGCCAGGATATCGTGGGCCGCATCGATGCCGGAAGATCCATCGGCAAGCTGGATGTCGCACAGGACAAGGCCTGGCTGATTGGCGCCAAAGAGGGAAAGCGCCTCGCGATGGGTGGTCGCAATGCCGGTAACGGTATGACCGAGATCCTCGACAAGGCTCTCCAGATCGGCCGCAATAATGGGCTCATCCTCAATGATGAGGACCTTGGTGGCGAGTTCGCCCTCGATCTCTTTCTGGGCGTCCTGTTCAAGCACGCGCTGCTCTTTTTCGGAAATTCCGAGAATGTAGGCTGCTTCCGAGGCGGAGAAGCCTTCCAGGGCTGTCAGCAGGAAAGCCTGGCGCTGGATCGGGGCAAGGGATTGAAGCCGCTTGTCGGCCGGATCGCCTGCGGGACCATCCTTTCCTTCAAGCTGGGCGCCAGTCGTACCCCAGATCACGTGGAAGAAGCGATAGAGCGACAGCCGAGGATCTTCCAAATTATCAACGACTTCCGGGTTTTCGACAAGCGCCTGGAGTGACGCACGAATATAGGCGTCCCCGCTTTCCTGGCTGCCTGTCAGCGCCCGCGCATACCGCCGCAGAAACGGCAAATGGGGGGCAAACGATTGTACCAAACTCATGGGGAACCTCTCTTCTGGGACCGCATTAACAATTCATAAAAACCGTATTGGTTCCACGATAGTGCAAAAAACAGCACTATGTGGGAACTAATGCGCAATTGGGCTGTTTAACTATCAGACTCATATAGTTAGGTATTTAGATCGTGAATCAGGATAGTTTAACCGGAATGGAAAAAAACGGACGCAAAAACTCCGTCAAATCCGACCTCGGCAGTAAGAGGCGGACGCAGCGCATTGGGGAACAATTGCGCCGCGTATACGACGAAGTTGCGCAAGAAGACGTGCCAGACGAGTTTCTGCGGCTTCTCGAAGAAGCCGACAAAGCTCGGCCCTCTTCCACCTCAGATAAATCCTGAGGGGGCTTCCATGACAGACAATACGGAAAAACTCAGCGACGTTGAATTCAAACGCGAGCTGGCTGCGCTGATCCCCCATTTGCGGGCCTTTGCGCGCAGCTTGTGTGGCGACGCCACTTTGGCCGATGATCTCGCTCAGGACGCGATGTTGAAGGCGTGGAATGCCCGCGCATCCTTCCAAGCCGGTACGAACATGAAGGCGTGGGCCTTCACGATCCTCAGAAACGTCTTCTATTCCGAGAAGCGCCGGTCTTGGCGCCGGACACCGCTTGACCCGGAAGTGGCCGAGGCAACGCTTGTATCCAACAGCAATCCATCTGACACGCTGGACCTGCTTGCCATGCGCAATGCGCTCGGAAGATTGCCGGTAGATCAGCGTGAAGCTCTGATCCTGGTGGGGGCGGGCGGACTTCCTTATGAAGAAGCTGCCGAGATTTGTGGTGTGGCCGTCGGCACGATCAAGAGCCGCGTCTCCCGTGCGCGAAAGGCTGTCGTCGAAATCCTTGAATCCAATGGTGCGGGCTATAGCGACGACTCCAACATGAAAGCGGAAGACGCGTTCAACGATATCATGCGGCAAGCGGATGATATTGCCGGTGTCGGATGAAGAAGCCGATCTAAATCAGGATGGCCGGGCTCCCAGCGCCGCACCGCTACGCAACAAGCTTGTCTTGACGCTGGCGGCGGCGCTGACGCCTGTCCTGCTACTGTCTGCCTTCAAAGCGTATATTGATGCGCGCGATGTGCGAGACAGCCAGGCGCAGAATCTCGTGCTCGTTGCGGGCGCGGCGATTGATGGCGTCAACCAGTCCCTACAACAGGCGGAACTCTTGCTCTCTCTATACGAGCCCCGGCTGGCAGCCGGGGAATGCAGTGGCGTCTACAATGAACTGTCAGCTTACCTGCCCTCCCTGACCAATGTCGTCGCGTTTGATGAAAACAGCGAAGTCATTTGCTCGGCCGTGGGCACACCGGCTCTCAGCCGCGAAAATCAGGTTCTGCATGACCGCCTGCGGGCAGGGGGAGACTCTTTCGCGCGGAGTGATGCCTTCTTCGGATCGGCCAGCGATGAATGGGTGTTCGCGCTGAACAAGCGCGTCGAAGACGAAGCCGGAAATTTCACAGGCATCAATACGTTTGCGCTTGGGGCGATAGATTTGGCCAACCTCGTGCGGGCGGGATATCTACCGGACTATGTTTCGCTGTCCATTGCCGACGAAACGGGCCGCGTGTTCGGTGATCCTCTTGTCGGGCCAATCCCGGCTGAATGGATCGAGGGCGTGAGGCGCGCCCAGGATGCGCAATTGTTCCGGGTCGACCATCCAGATGGTACATCCGTGGATGTGGTGTTGAGACCGGTCGGCGACTCCAATATCTTCGCCGTCATTGCCCGACCCTCTTATGGTCTGTGGAATGATTTTTTTGTCCGCCCCGCGACCTCCTTTGGTCTGCCGCTGCTGGCTTTTGCCGTGACTCTTCTAGCGGCCTGGATGGCAATTGACGGGTTGGTGCTGCGGTGGATTTCCCGCCTGACACGGACGGTACGGATCTATGGCGCCGGCCGGTACCAGTTCAAGGCAGGCAATTCATTTGTTGATGCGCCGTCAGAGATTCGCAGCCTTGCAACGGCGATGGAAGTCATGGCGCAGGATATTGATCATCGTGACCGGGATTTGAAAGAAGCGATTGCCACCCGTGATGCGGCGGTAAAGGAAATCCATCACCGCGTGAAGAATAATCTCCAGATCGTTACGAGCTTCCTGAACCTTCAGGGCCGTCAGCTGAAGGATCCGCAAGCCAAGGAAGCTATAGCGGCCACACGGCATCGGATCGATGCGCTGGCGATCGTTCACCAGACCTTGTACCAGAATGAGCGGCTCGAAAGCGTCGACATGCGCCCCTTCCTGACAGGGCTTCTCAATCATCTCTCGGATGCCCTGGGCATGTCGGAAGCGGGCATCAATCTCGTTCAGTCCTATGCTGAAATCCAGAGGAATGCGGACGATGCCATCCCCATGGCGCTGTTCATTGTCGAGGCCGTCACCAATGCGATGAAGTATGCGTTCGAGGAAGATGGAGGTGAAGTATCGGTCTGTCTGTCTGCAACGGATGATCAGGTCACGCTGGAGATCAGGGATACCGGGCTCGGATACGACACAACAGATGACAGTTCAGGTCTCGGCTCGAAGCTGATGGTGGCCTTCGCCCGCCAGCTGTCAGCCGAATTCACGACGGAAGCGCGCCCCGGCCTTGGCTGCTCACACAAATTGGTCATGCCATTCTAATAGCCAGACGCGGAAAAGCCCGGCCAGCGTGCCGGGCTTCTCGTATTTTCATGCTGTGAAAATGGGTATTATTGCGGGGTGTCGGTTGTCTCGGTCATGGCCTCGCCCGCATCATTCACGGCCGCTTCGGCATCCTCGCCGGTTTCCTCAAGCTCATCTGCGGCGTCTTCGGCGCTGTCTTGGATTGCATCACCGGCTTCTTCAAGGTCGCCCGAAAGCGTGTCCGGTTCCTCGACGTTGATATTCACCTCGTCGGGTTCGTCCGTGGCATCGCAGGCGGCGAAAGTGCCGATGCTGAGGAAGGCTGTCGCAAGCATCATCTTTTTCATGGCTGACTCCTTATCGTCTGCGCCCTTAAAACGCCGAATGGAGCGGCAGGTTCCCTAACGCCCCCCTCCCTCTTTTGGTTATGTCATCCTTAAGGTACGAGCGGAACCAGCGGTGCATATGCGCGTAAGTCTGTCATGATGACCACAGCCCACCCCCGGATAGATATTCAACGCAGGTCTCGCGGGCTGGCCTCACAGTTTCGTATCTTCCAGCGTATCAGCGGCCCAGGCCGGCTCGGCCGAGTAGTTTCTCTGCTGATTATTGGATTTGGACAGGTATGGGCCTGTATGAGAAAGCACAGGGAATTGATGCGTTCGGGTAGACGCACCCGTGTTTTGCTCATTTCCTTTTCAGGCTGACTGTTCTCTTTTCTATATCTCTACAGGTATTTGATGCCGAGCCAGACGCTTGGCGTGGGTTCATGTCTATTTCTGATTACAGCACAAAAAAAGACACGCCCCGGATGGGGCGTGTCTGGTTCGGTCTTGAATGACCCGGATTAGTCGTTGATATCTTCTTCAACGTCCTGAGCCGTATCCTGGATAACTTCGCCGCCGGCTTCAACGTCCTTGCCGACGCCATCGACAGTGTTGCAGGCAGCCAGCAGGGTGGCGAGTGCGCCGAGGGCGCCGAGACTTGCGATCTTCACGGTGTTTTTCATAGTGAGTCCTTTCCGCATTAAGCAGGGAAGGAACGTTACCCCTCTGGCTTGGTTCCAGAGCGTGCAGAAAAAATATTCGGGAACTTCGGTGCACGGACTCGGGTTGTACTGGCATCTCATCGGCATGCATAGGCCGGTTTGTTTGATTGAAAAGGAGTTATAGTCATGCTCGGTTGGGCAATTGCATTTTTCGTACTGGCGCTAATCGCCGCAGTTCTTGGGTTTGGTGGTATCGCAGGTGCGTCCGCCGGTATCGCCAAGATCCTGTTCTTCGTCTTCCTCGTTCTTCTCGTCCTGTCATTTGTTGCGCGGGCCGTCCGTGGACGAAACGTGACCTGATGAATGAAGACTACACATAAAAAGGGCGTTGCAGACTGCGACGCCCTTTTTCTTTTGGGATATGGCCGTGCTGTATCTCGGGGAACCCCTCCGCTGTTTGCGCGTATGTTAATCGCAATGTGGACGGGAGGGTAATGAGCCTGTGAAAGAAGACACGGCCTCCCTGACTGGAGCCCCCGACAAGCGAGATGTAGTGCGCAACTGGGCTATCACCGGAATCTTCTGGATCCTGGTGCTTGGTGCGCTCAGCCTGGCGCAGGGAGTGTTTGTTCCGATCATTTCCGCCTTTGTGCTTGCGCTGACCTTCAGTCCGGTGCGGCGGGCGCTGGGGCGTATTGGCATACCTCCAGGCGCGGCGGCCGGGATCATCATGATCAGCCTGTTGATTGTATTCAGTGTCCTTTTCTACTTCATATCCGAGGCCCTCCAGCAATATCTGAGCGATGCCCCGACTTTTGCGGCAGAGGTGCGCCGGGAATTGAGCGGCCTGTTCGGCACCATTGAGCCTGTCCTGAAGGCCGGGGACCAAATCGATGCCCTGACAAAGCAAGGGGGTCAGCAGACAGTTGCTATCCGAGAACCAGGATTTGTCAGCGTCATGACGCAGGCCACGCCTGCTGTGGTCAGCCAGTTGGTCGTCACCCTCACCTTGAGTTTCTTCCTGATCGCGTCTGGCGATATGTTCTATGAGAAGCTTGTTCAGGTCATGCCGAAACTGAAGGACAAAAGGCGGGCGCTCGCCGCGGCGCGGACCATTGAGAACCAGCTCTCCACCTATCTGTTCACGATCACGGCCATCAATGCTGCGCTTGGTGTTATCATCGGATTGGTCATGTGGGCCATTGGCATGCCAAACCCGCTCCTTTTCGGACTGGGTGCCTTTCTGCTGAATTATATTCCGTATATTGGCTCGATTGGCGGCATTGCGATTACGTTGGTCACAGGGTTGGTCACTTTCGACAATACGGTACACGCGCTCCTCCCGGCCCTGTTCTACTGGCTCATTAATACGATCGAAGGTCAGTTTCTGACGCCCGTGCTTGTGGGCCGTCGTCTCAAGCTGAATGCAGTCGTGGTGTTTATCTCTTTCGCGCTATGGGCCTGGGTGTGGTCGTTCATGGGCATGTTGTTGTCCACGCCGATCCTGCTCATGGCGAAAGTCGTGTCCGATAATGTCAACGGGCTTGAGAGCTTCGGAAAATTCCTGGGCGACCGGGATGATCTATCCGGTTCGGATTCGCGCCTGATGAAGTTCGTGTTCCGTCAAAAGGACCGGCCAGTTACCGACGATGCCTGACGGCGCTGTCACCCGTTCGGCATCACCAGTGCCAGACGTGACACGGTGAGCCGGGCCGGCGCACGGGCCGACAGTTCAATGCCTTCAAAGTGGGACATGTCCACACCGGCTTCGACCAATGTCCTGAGCGGGATTTCAAACGTCAGGGTGGTATCGGTGCATGCGTGCGAGTTCAGTCGGCATAGGCCGCCAATCTCCGTCCGGCCTGATCCCGAATGGATAGAGAAGGTAAGGTCGTTGGCTGTGCCTATATGTTTTGCCGTCGTCAGCGTGAAGCAGAACCCGGCATTGGTCTCACGCGTCAGGTCAAGCGGATCATGAGAGAACATGACCGGCGCACTTCGCGCCTGTGTCCAGCTTATCTCAATGGCGTTCTCTTGCTGGCCAAGATCTGCCGCCTTCAGCTCCACCGCCCCCGATAGAGACCGCTCTGTACCCCCCTGCCATGATGCCGGTATGGCAGCACCTTCCAGTCGAATGGACCAGCCGCCCCGGGTCAGACCGCGGTCGAAGATGGTGCCATGGTCAGGTTGAGGGGGCATGCCATTCTCGTGGAGAACGCGCAGATTGCCATTGTCCATAAGGGAGAGTCCGAACCCGTAGGGGAACAAAGGGTCATAGGAGTGCGATCCGATATTCAGATCATACTGATCGGCATATTCTGGCCAGGAGAAGGGAAGCTTTCCGGTAAAGTCCAGATTGGACATGCCGTCAGTGGCAAACAGGAGGTCCGCCAACGCGCCAGCTTGCGTGCCGGGCAGGAAAGCCGCCACGAATACATCTGACGCATTTAGCGCCGGGTTGACCCATAGGGGTCGGCCGGAAAGAAAGATGCAGACAATCGGAATGCCGGCATCCTGCAACCGCCTCAGGAGATCGAGATCCCCACTATTGGCTGGCTGGAAGTCCAAAGTGGACAAATCCCCTCGGAACTCCGTATACGGCGCTTCGCCAAACACATGGATGGCAATATCGGGCTTTTTGTCAAAGTGTCCGTCTGGCGCATAGGACACTTCGCTGCCTTGTTTTTCTGCAACACGTCGAATGCCGGATAGGAGGGTCTCGGCGTGCGGATAATCCTGTAGCTTCAGATTGCCGCCCTGCCAGGAGAGGGACCAGCCGCCACATTGCATGCCGAGATCGTCTGCCGCCAGTCCCGTCACCAGAATATGCTGCGATGATTTGAGGGGAAGGGTGTGGTTTGCGTTTTTCAAGAGCACGGCCGATTTGCGAACGGCCTCGGCCGCGAGCTCTGTATGTGCCTTGCATCCGACTACACCCGTCTTGGCACTATGAGGCCGCTCGCTTGGCACCGGTTGGGAGCAGAGCCCTGCACGGAATTTCAACCGCAATATGCGGCGGACTGCGTCGTCCAGACGCTCTACAGGTATGCGTCCTGATTCCAGATGGCGCAGCAACGACGCGTGAAGACCTTTCCAGCTATCAGGGGCCATATACATGTCGAGGCCGGCCATCAGGGCGTCCGGGCAATCGATGGGGCTCGCACCAACAATCTGTCCGTGTCCATCCCAATCGCCCACGACGACACCATCAAACCCCCAATGGGCCTTGAGCAAGTCCGTCAGAAAGGCCTGGTGGCCATGCATCTTGCGGCCACCCCAGCTGGAGAAAGAGGCCATGATGGTCTGGACCCCAGCATCAAGTGTCGAATAGTAGCCGGCGGCGTGTACGTCCCGCATATCCGCTTCGGTTGCGATTGTCTCTCCCTGGTCCTTGCCGGCGCGCGTCCCTCCATCCCCGATGAAATGCTTGGCGGTTGCAATGATCTTGTCTGAGCCCAGAAAGGATCTCTCGCCCGGAACGCCTTGGAGGCCGCGTACTAAAGCAGCGCCGAGTTCTGCGACGAGCTCAGGAGATTCCCCATAGGCCTCATAGGTGCGCCCCCACCGGCCATCGCGTACGACCGCGACTGTAGGGGCGAACGTCCAATCCATGCCCGTTGCGCGAACCTCCCGGGCCGTGGCGGCTCCTATCCGTTCCACGAGATCAGCATCCCTTGTGGCGCCTAGACCGACATTGTGGGGAAAGATGGTCGCGCCAACCAAATTATTATGTCCGTGTACAGCATCCGTGCCCCAGAGCACGGGTATACGGGGGCCATCTGCGCGCATGGAAGCGGTCCAATAAGCATCAGCCAGATCCAACCAGTCGGTGTGACTGGCGCGCTGGTTCCCCTTCGGTGCGGAGTTTCCTCCATTTAGCACGGCGCCAAGATGATAGGTCGCCACATCGTCAGGGGTCACAGAGTCAATGTCGGCCTGGATGATCTGCCCGACTTTTTGCGAAGGCGTAAGCCAGTCGATGATGCGAGTGATCATCCCTTCCGTTTTTGGACAGTGAAGATTGGGGGGGTGTGGCTTCGGCCAGTGCGAAAGTGTGAGTGTAGTCGAGGAGGGATCAGTCATGAATTCAGGTACGGCGCAGGATCATGGCGCCGCCTCCTCTGCATGGGGAAAATCTTCCGGATAGTCGCGCATCCGGTCGTACCAGTTGAGCTTCAGGAAAATGCTGGTGATGGCGAGAACTGCCAGGGCGGCGAGCATTTTTGGCCAATCCTGGATCACCAGGAAAATTGGGGTGCAGATCAAGGCGGTCTGCCACACAATCCCCACGGCCACGTTGACAAGGTCTCGCTTCATATCCGGGTTACGGGACGCGGGCTGCCCTTTGCCGACGAGTGATTCCACAACTGGCCCCCATGCGCCCCAAGGCCGTGTCTTGAGGTAGAAGCGTTCCAGCGTTTCCATCTCGGTTGGCGTCGTCAGCAGCGACCCGGCTATGACAGCGACCAGACAGGCGGCAAAGAAGACAGGAAAGGCCTGGAGCGGATTGATATCTATTTGGGGCATGCCCAGGATGAGTGCGAAGACGATTCCCGTCAGCATACCCCAGAAATAGCCATAGCCATTCATGCGCCACCAATACCATTTGACGACATTGGCTGCGGTGTAGCCGCCATAAAGGCCCGCCGTGATCCAGTTGATGACGGTATCGATGCTGGTTAGGAAGAGGCCGAACAGTGTGCCGACGATTACGAAGACCGTGGAGACGATATAACTCATCCGCAGATAGGTTTTATCGGTGGCGTCGGGCTTGATGTATTTGCGGTACATGTCGTTGACGACATAGGCGGGGGCGGCGTTGAGGGGGGCTGCAAAACTCGACATGAAAGCGGCCAGCAGGCCGGCCAGCGTCAGGCCGAGCAATCCGACCGGAATGAACTCGCGCAACGCAAATGGCAGAACGGCTTCGAAATCGGCGTCCGCCCCCATGTCCCGCAGATAGGGACTGAAATAGACCAGAGAGAGCACGGTCAGGCCCGTTATAAGCAGGTAGCGCGGGAGGTTCAGCACAATGCTGACCAGCGCGCTCATCTTCGCTGCTTCGACCGGACCTCGCGCAGACAGGATGCGCTGCATGTCATAATTCGGGGCGGGCCCGGCGAGCGATGTGAAGATGCCTTTCAACAGGACCAGCATGAAGAAGATCGAGAAGAGCGAATATCCCTCCTTAGCGATCTTGGTATCCGCCGATGGCAACAAGTCCGACCAGTCGAGGCCAAGCTCCCAGCCGAAGAAAGGATTGGTCCACCCATCCGGTATGGCAGCGGCCAGCATATCGGGTGACACATGCAACATCGCGATCACCGCGACGCCGATACTGGCAATGGTCATGACAATGAATTGCAGGACTTCGGTGAAGACGACGGAGTACATGCCTCCCTTGATGACATAAAGCGAGGTCAGGAAGATCAGGAAGACGCCAAAGGCTTTCTCGTTCAGGGCCGTCATCGCGGCTTCCCGTTGTGCCAGGAGATCGCCTGTGAGATCCGGCGTCCGCAAATTGACGGGGAGGAAGAGGTCGAGCTGCAACATGCCGGCGAGGTCGACAGGAATGAACTGGACCGCGAGCTTTCCAATTCCGAGGAAGCCATAGGCCATGTAAGCGAGCACAAGGATCAGGGCGAAGAGAACAATGATCAGATGGCTCAAGCGTGCGGCCGGGCCATCTCCGAAGCGGAACGTAATCCATTCCGCGCCGGTCATGGCGCCTGACCGTCGGAGCCAGATCGATAGGAATACCATCAGGAATATCTGATTGAATACGGGCCAGAGCCAGGGGATCCAGATGCTCTTGAGCCCATAGACGAAGAGAATGGATACCAGCCACATCGTCCCGGCCACGTCGAACATGCCGGAGGCGTTGGACAGGCCGAGCGCGTACCAGGGCAGACGGTTGCCGCCCAGGAAATAGCTGCGCAATCCTGTGTTCGCTCGATTGGAAATCCAGAAGCCGATGAAGAGTGTCAGCCCGATATATGCCGCGATCACCGCCATATCGATAGGATGCAAACTCAAGTCTCCGGCCCCTTTGCTTGCGAGGGCCCCTCAGCAATATCTGAGGTGACGCCGCCAACATTATTCTACAGCCTCATGAAGCGAGGCTGGCTTTGTTCTGAGCATGCCTGACCTCAAGAACATTCATTACAAACGGTTTCATTGCAAGCCGTCATGGTGTTTGATGACGCAGAAGTTTCGGTAAGCTACGGGATACCGGGTCCGGGACCTCAAGAAGCCAAAAGGCTCGTGGGAGGAATTGGATGGCTCAGATCAGGGATGTCGCAAAGCTTGCGGGTGTATCCCCTGCGACTGTATCGCGCGCGTATTCAGATCCCAGCAAACTGTCGGAATCGACGCTTCATCGCGTCTTGGCCGCCGCTGATGAGTTGAAATACAAGCCAAGTTCGTTGGCCCAGCTTTTCCGTGAAAAGCGGACCAATACCGTGCTGGTCATGGTGCCGGATATTGCCAACGTCCTTTTTGCTCGCGTCGTCTCCGGCATTGAGCGCGTAGCTGTCGAGAACAAGTATAATCTGATTGTTTCGGATACCGGCGACGACGCGGCAATCGAAGCGGTGGGCGTGGAAATGGTGGAGACCTATCGCGCGGATGGCGTGATACAATTGGGAGAGCGGCCACTCAGTGAGCTGCACCCTGAGGGTGAGCAGTGCGCGATCCCCTTTGTGCAGGCGATCAGTGCTGATCCGCGGGGTCGTTATCCCACAGTCGGAATCGATGACCGGAAAGCGGCGGGGATGATGGCGAGTTATCTTCTGTCTCAGGGCCATCGCCGGATCGGCGTACTCGCCGGGCTCGAAAATCGCGTGGTGACCCAGGAACGGCTGGCCGGATTCAAAGATAGCTTGGCGGCGGTTGATGTGCCCTTTGATGAGGTCGCGGTAGAATATGATACGTATTCCATGGCGGGTGGGGAAAGAGCGGCGACACGCCTGTTGTCACGTAAAGGCGACCTGACGGCTTTGTTCTGCATGAGTGACGAAATCGCTATTGGCGCAATCCGAACCGCCCATGATCAGGGTTTCATCCTGCCACGGGATCTGTCCATTTCCGGCTTCGACAATATCGAATTCGGGAAGTACTGCACGCCGCCTCTGACAACTGTCATGCAGCCCGCGGAACAGATCGGCGAAGTCGCCATGTCGCTGATGTGCGACATATTGCGGGGTCAAACCATGCCGAAGACACACGAAATCTTGCCAACCGAACTTGTCGTGCGGGCGAGTGTCCAGAAACTCCCTTAAGATTAACGGCTCAATTGGAACATCAGGCTACGACCTGCTCTGTCACCCGGATAAACTCGCTCAGACTGTCCACGAGTTCATCCGTAAACTGTCCGCTTTTGCTCGTCTCCTGCGCAATATATTCAAGCGAGAAGGCGGCTTCTGACACTTCCCCGAAGCCGAAACTACCTGCGCTGCCTGCGATCGAGTGGCACAGGTTCCGAATTTCCTTGAGTGCGGCCCTGCGGTCTTCCTGGTTCAGGATTGTTGCGAATTCGGAAGGTATGCCTGCCAGATATTCCTTGTACTTGAGTTTCAATTTCTCGAGCGGATCATCGACAAATTGTTTCGGCCCTGTCTCGGAAACAGGGAGGGCCTTCGCGGGGGAAAGCGAGGAGATCAGTACATTCAGGTGAAGGATATCGATCGGTTTGGCTGCGTGATCGGTCATGCCGGCCGCGATACATAACGCGATCTGATCCGGCAGCACGTTGGCTGTCAGGGCCACAATAGGCAGATTTCGCGCATGCCCTGGCAGGGCCCGGATGGCACGTGCAGCGGCTATGCCATCGAATTCCGGCATCTGGACATCCATCAGGATAACATCATACATGTCGCCGTCTCGCAGGGATGCAAGTGCGTCATGAGCGGAAAGAAATCCGTGGACCGAGTGACCAAACTTTCCGAGTCCCATTTCCAGCAGCTCCAAATTCATGGAGACGTCGTCGACGGCCATCACCCGCAACTTTCCAACTGGGAGGTGCGACTTCGGCTCATGGGAATCCGGCATTGGCAAGGTTGCCGGCTTGAAGGGCAGAATCAGTTTTGCGACCGTGCCTTCGCCCAGCTTACTCTCCAACTGAAGTTCCCCGCCCATAAGGCGCGCCAGCGAGCGGCTGATTGACAAGCCCAGACCTGTCCCACCGAATTTGCGCGTGACGCTATTATCCGCCTGTTTGAAGCCTTCGAACACACTTTCCAGCTTGGCCTCAGGAATGCCCGGGCCGGTATCCGTGACGTTTATTTTCAATTGCTCGTTTTCAATGGCTGCGCTGACTTGGACGGTGCCTTCCGCAGTGAACTTGGCGGAATTACCAATCAGATTGGTGAGTATCTGCTTCAGTCGGACTTCGTCGACAAAGGCTCCCCGGCTTTCAACGAGGGATGTCATGGGCACGGTCTTGCCGTTTCGACCCGCATGCACCAGATCGATTGTTTCTTGGACGACCTGCGCAATGTCGACGGCGCGCTCCTCCAACTGAACCTGCCCGGCTTCAATTTTCGAATAGTCCAGGATGTCATTGACAATATCGCGCAACAGGTGCCCTGCCGACATGGCGCGGCTGACGAACAGTTTCTGATCTTTATCGAGGGGCGTGTCGCTCAACAATTGCGTGAAACCCAGAATACCATTCAGGGGAGTGCGTATCTCGTGACTCATGTTGGAGAGGAATTCGGCTTTCGCCTTACCCGCTGCCTCGGCGTCTGCGCGCGCTTCGGCCAGGGCCTGTTCGCGCTCCTTGCGGTCCGTGATGTCGCGGAAGGTCGAAATGATTTCGCGCGCGCGCCCGTCGCCCCCTTTGATGATTTTCGGATTTCCTTCGAGCCAGATGATGTTGCCATTCTTGTCTCGTACCCGAAACTCTCTCTGTATAGATGGGTCAATCCCGTCGCTCTTGAACAAATCCTCTGTGATTTCGGTGGCATACTTCCGATCTTCCGGGATCGTAAAGTCCAGCGTTGAGAGGCCAATCGCATCCTCCGGCGAGATACCCAAGACTTCGCAGGCGGGAGAGGCATAGGTGATGATTCCGTCCATGCCGAACTTGACGATGATATCGGTCGAGTTTTCGGCAAGGGTTCGGTACTTGGATTCACTTGTGGCCAGGGCTTCCATCATGGTCTGCTCGTCTGTGACATCCTTGAAGACGCCAAAGACGCGCTCGACCTTGCCAGTCTCGTCTGTGAGATGGTCCCCAATCGAGCGCACCCGGCGCCGTTTGCCATCTGACTTTCTCACGATAGTGGCTTGAAATTCCCACCCCTGAGCCCCGGTGATCGCGCGCTGAACCAGCCCGCGGACCCGGTCGCGATCCTCCTCCGCATAGAACATGATGGCGTCGCCATACATCGGATTGAATTCTTCAGGAGTTACACCGTGGATCGTATAGACTTCCGGCGACCAGTCCACTTCCTGTGTGAGCGGGTTAAGGGTCCAATGCCCGACCCCCGCCATACGTTCGGCGAGACGGGCCTTTGTCAGCATTTCCTGTTGCTCGCGGGATTTGCGTGTCAGTCGTTCCCGAGAGCGTTTGATGTGGTTCACAAGACGGCGGCGGTCGGAGGCGGCCGCACCAATCGCGAGCCCCAGAATAGAATTGGTCGCAAGGAACAATTGCAGAGCCAGAATTTTGGAGGTGAAGTCAGAGGACATCAGGCTGATCGGCCCCGTTCCCGCCAGTGTAAATGGCAGAGAAATGGCCGTGATCATGAGCAACCCGATAGCCGCCGCCTTTACTCCGCCGCTAAAGGCCAGAAATACGAGGGCCGGGGGGACAAGGAAGAGAAAGGGGTAATCACTCTGCGCGAAGACGAAAAAGGTCGTGGCGCAAAGTAATCCGAGTTTGAGAATATACTGGATGTCAGGGGCTGTGCTGACGAATTTCCTGGACCGGTCTGCCAGTGACCAGATGATGGGTGCGAACAGGATGATGCCTAGGAAATCTGCCGAAAACCATAGGAGGGCATCGGGAAGGAAGACCTTTTCGCCTGTGGTCGACAATCCCATCCCCGCAATAAAGGACGATAGGAGACATCCCACAAAGGCCCCCACGACCAGCGTGGACATGCCGGCAAGGCTGATAAAGCGAATCTTGCGTCGATTCGTGAAGATGTAGGCTACGCAGCAAACTTCGGTCAGATTGGCCAGCGCCAGAACGGCCGCGCGAAGCATGTCGTCTCCGGCGAAATGATTGGCCAGGAACAATGCTGCCACCATTGAGATGAGAAGCGAGGCCCAGCTCTTCCTCGGAATTTTTAGCAGCAGAACAATCAGCATTGCATTGACCGGCCAGATGGCGGCCACGCGTCCGGCGCCCCGTGTGAACTCAATCATCGTGGCTGCCACGATGAAGACGAGTATCCCTACCCCAATATTCCGCGCGAGCGAGACAAGAGGCCCGCGAAGACGAGGGGATTGTCCGAAGTGTGTTGGAATGGCCGGGTCTGGATGGGACATGGATCAAATCCGCAATTAGGATTGTTCATATATAGGCGTGCACAGAAGACATGGTGGGATAAAGCATCGCCAGTCGTAGAATGAATCACCTGAACGTTGAATTCCGTAAGGCTTACAGTTTCAAATTAGAACGATAACAAGGCAAGATTATCTTAACAGGGGTGAGGCGAGCAGAATGAGCTGCTCAGTAGGACGATGGAGAGGCGCATGTCTTGTCCTCTCAAAGCGCTTCAACCTTCTGCATGTCGTCGAAGACACTTGGAAATTGGTAGCGATATCATCATCGTCCGTGCTGCTGGGGCGACTGCAAGTGAACTGCGGATTTGTGTGGAAACTTGCTGCAATTGAGTTTAGGTCATCGGTTTTCCCGCAGTGGGCGAAATTCCTTTGTCGAAATGATCGGGCGGGCGGTTTGCTGTAATCCTCAGGTTGAGGTGCGGGACGTTAGAGGCTGAGATGTTTTCGGATATCGTATCTTCAGAACTCAGATCCTTGAGATCCTATGCCCAGCTCCTGCTGGGGACACCCGATGAGGGCGACCAAGCTGTTTGTGATGTTCTACAAGGTCTGATCGAAACCGCGACATCCGCCGACATGGGCGGTATGGACCGCACATCCTTGTTTCAACAGCTCGATGAAGCGCTGTACCCTCTGGCCCAGGAGCGTATGGAGAACGAGTGCACCCATCCGATTTTACATGAGTTGACGCTTATTGAGCGTCGGGTGCTGCTTTTGTGCATAGTGGGTGGCTTCAATATCCCGGAACTGTCTCGTATCACTGGCTTGCATGAGCCAGAAATCAGGCAGGTGCTCGCCCGCGTTCAAACCGTTGTCCATGCGGCCACGCGAACGGGCGTCCTGATCATCGAAGATGATCCTCATATGGCGGAGTTGTTGTCGGTTCTGGTAGAGCAGACCGGTCATTGGGTGGCAGGAGTCGCTCACACGCGGGACGAGGCCGTAAAGCTCGCAGGCGAGCAGAGTTTCGGGCTCATCCTGTCGGACATCGAGCTTGGCGAAGAAGTCTGTGGCAAAATGGCGGTCACCACGATTCGCGAGACGCTCGGCTATGATGTGCCCACCATCTATATTACCGCGCACCCTGAGCGGCTTGAAGATGCGGGTTCTGTCGGCCAGGACGGACTTGTTCCCAAACCCTTTGATATCTGGCGGGTTCGGGAAGCGGTGAATCGCGCGATCAATGTTCACATGTCCATCTTCGCCTGAGAGGCGGAAGGATGTACGCCGTTCACTAAAGGCCGCGGCTAGGGCGTTACCATGTCATTCCGCAAATCGCTGTTCGTCGATGCGATCTTCACGCTGACAATGTAGGCTTTCTCGTTTTCCATATTCGCCAGGATAAGACCCGCCTGATCGCTCGGAATGAGACGAAGGAATCCGGCCGCGAATCCTGCATCCATCTGGTTGAAGATACCGGCCGCCTGGTCGGGCTTCATCGCACCATACATCTGAGCAAGGTGCTGGATGTCCTGATTGGCGGCCTCCGCCATGCGCTGCCACCTGTCGTCCAGTTGCTGCTGAATGGCCTTCAGATCCTCTGCCTGCTGGTCGAGTTCCATCTTGCGGTTCTGAAAGCGTATTTCTTCTGTCCGCAGGTCGGAAATACGCTGTTCGATGCTTTTCTGGTCCTGCTCCATCGCTTCGACAAGGTCGCCCGTCAGGCAAACCTTCCTGACCATATCGGACTCATCAACGTAGCTCTTGGGAAGCGCGTCGGATGGACGACTGCTGAGGGAATCAGCCCCGGTTGTCGCAAAAGCCTGCGGTAACCAGCGTGTGCCGCCCGCGATCGTGAACAGGACCCCGATGGTGAGAAGAACGTGTGTGCGTCCGCTATTCTTTATGCCCATAGCTCTCATAAACCCTTTTGGTCTTGGCCTTGTCGTCGTCTTCGAAAAGGTAGTCCGAACTGTCCAGGCTGGAGGCAACCCGGTTGGCAACGCCTTCCAGGCGTGTGGTGAGGCGGGTGATTTCGGCGACCCGGTCGGAGGATTGTGCTAGCGCGTCGCGCATGGTGCCGCGAATTTCCGCGTCAGCAGCCTGGATGCGGCGCGAGGTTTCGCGGTCCTTCATCTCGAGGGCATCTTTCAGTTCGGTGAGCTTCTTGCCGGCTTCGT
Source organism: Hyphomonas sp. UBA5111 (assembly GCA_002414505.1). Classification (GTDB taxonomy): domain Bacteria; phylum Pseudomonadota; class Alphaproteobacteria; order Caulobacterales; family Hyphomonadaceae; genus Hyphomonas. The sequence continues at coordinate 37,472 of DHZF01000136.1, forward strand.
GCGCTTCGGTAAGGATTGCGGTCAATCGAACGGCGATTTCTCCGGACTGGGCCTGCGCCTCGTGCTTGGCGGAGGACACGGCAGCAACTGATTCGGACATGGCCCGAATCGAGGCGCCGAGCCCATCCTTGGTATTCTGCAGGGCTTTCAGCCGCCGGCTGAGCAAGGCGCAATACAGGCATGCCGCAAATGAGACGAGGAAGAGCGCGATGTCGGAGGGATCGAGAGGCATCATCTCACCGTAGTAGGAATTCGGTTATGAGCACGCCGTGCGACGTGTCCGCACCGAGCACGATTTCGGATCGCATAGCAAGTTGCTCCCTCATTTTGGGATAGAAGTCGGCCGATTCGAAATCGGACAATTGAAGCGCCCGCAGATAGCCGACAAACGCATCGACCAGCATGGGCTCGGCTTTCTTGACGGCCCCCATATGGCTGCTGTCGGAAATTACAGACGTCTTGATTTTCACGTAGCGTGTGGCCGGCTCGTTGCCGATTGTGACAAGGATTTCCTGCAACTCGACATAGACGTGATCCTCCAGTGCGAGCGGGACATGCGCCGGCGCGCCGTCCGCGCCCTGTGCGCATGCGAGGGCCGCAGGATTCGGGCTGGGCGACAGAAAATACACGACCCCGAACGCGCCAGCCATGCTGACGACAGCCAAGACGACCAAGGGGATCAAGCCACCGCCGGACGACTTTTTCTCAAGAGGCTCTGTGTCGGAATCTGTAGCCAAGACCACACCTTTGCAAAAAATGTCGCTGACAACGCATATTAATTTCTGGGTAAAGGAAGCGTTAATGATTTCGGGGAAAATGTTAACTAATTGATTGGGGCGTTGGGATCGGGGTTTTCTGGCCTATGAAATTGTTGGACACACTGAAGGCGCTCTCTATGGCGCAAAAGCTCGCACTTGCAGGCGCGCTAGCCGGTGTGGTGATTGCCATGACGATGCTGATGCAAGGCGCCGTCAAACAACCTATGGGATTGCTCTATGCCGGGCTCGACCCGATGCATACGGGCGAAGTGATTGCTGAACTCGAAAAACGCGGGGTCGATTACGAGATTCGCGGCGAGGCGATCTTCGTTCCAAATTCCGAGCGTGATTCGGTTCGCTTCTCGCTCGCAAAGGATGGGTTGCCGCAACAATCCGTGCGGGGATACGAATTGCTGGATGACGTGAACGGCTTCTCGGTCACGTCGGAAATGTACAACGCGACCTATTGGCGGGCCA
>DHZF01000136.1:38785-82226 GCA_002414505.1 Hyphomonas sp. UBA5111
ACCTATTGGCGGGCCAAGGAAGGCGAACTTACCCGAACCATCCTGGCCATTCCGGGCGTGGCCTCGGCGCGAGTGCATATCGGGGCCAGCCTGCGGTCTGGTTTCTCACGGTCCGGCCCGTCGCAGACCGCTTCAGTAACCTTGGTAGCCAGCAACCGGATCAGCGCCAGCCAGGCTGAAGCGATCCAGTATCTCGTCGCGCTTGCCGTATCCGGGCTGGAACCGGCCGACGTGGCGGTGATCGATCCGAAACGCGGCCTGCTGGCCGGGCCGAATGTCGACCGGATGGAAGAGCCCGGTGTGATGGCGGAGGGCCAGTCCAGCCAGTTGGAACAGAAGATCCTGCGCCTGCTCGAAGCTCGCGTCGGCCCGGGCAATGCGCGCGTATCTGTAACGGTAGACGTAAACCGCCAGCGCCAGCGCGTTTCTGAAGTTGTCTTCGATCCGAACTCACGCGTTATTCGCAACCGCACCAGCAATGACATCAGCGAAGCAAGTGGTGGTGGCGGAGGCGGTGGCGGCGTGACGGTGTCCAGCAATTTGCCTCAGGGGGCAGGCGGCTCAGGCGGCAGCAACAGCACGGTAAAGAACTCCACCGAAAGCGTCGTCTACGACATCAACGAAACTCGCCGGGAAACCGAAACCCTGCCGGGGGAAATCGAACGCATCTCGGTCGCCGTGTTGCTCAACGAGCAAGTGCTGGGCTTTGATACCAATGCCGAGGATTCGGCGCCGCTGATGCGCAGCCTGGTCTCTGACTTCGAACAGCTGATCCTGTCGGGCGCGGGCTTGAATGCAGATCGCGGTGATTCGCTGACAGTGGATTTGATGCCGTTCCAGGAAATGGAAGTCGAGGAGCTCACGCCTGCTCCCGGCCTCGTCGAGACCCTGACCGAGCGCTATTTTTGGTCCGCCCTGCAGGCGATCCTGCTCGGCCTTGTGGTGATCGTCCTCGGTTTTGGCGTCGTGCGGCCCTTACTGTCCCAAGGCCCGAAATCCGGTCTGGATACCGCAGTCGGCGCGGCCGCCGCTCCCGCATTGACGAACGAAGCCCCGGATGCGCTGGATTATCTCAAGGATTATACGCGCGAGCGCCAGGATGAGACGGCAAACCTGCTTCAGGAATGGTTGAACGAAGACCGGAAGGCGCTGGTCAATGAGTGAGTCGCCGTTCGCCAACCTTCCGAGATTTGATCAATCCCCGGACCATGTGGCCGGGGCTATGAGCATCGGGACTGCTGCGCCGCCGGAAGAAAGTCCTCAGAATGTGGTGCCTGAAGAACCGGTCGAGATTGTACCGGAACTCGATCCGAACGTGGAAATTCTTCTCAAGCGCCTGTCGGATGAAGTCGAGCGCACCAATGAGCGTGTGCTGGCACAGACGACCTCATGGGTGACGGCGATTGCAGAAAGGCTGTTCCCGGAATTGTCCAAGACCTTTCTTGCAGAGGAAATCGGCCTGCAATTGCCGAGCCTGTTGCCTGAGTCTGCAAATCGTGTGGAGATTACCGCACCCGAACCCCTCGCAAATGAAATCCAGGACATTGTGCAGCGCTCAAACAAACTTGCCAGTCTGTGCGCGGTGTCTCCGACGCCCGCTTCTGCGCCTCAGGATGTGGAAGTTTCGTGGGTTACCGGAGGCGTGTCCCTGGAATTCGACGGATTGCTGGAGGCCTGCATGAGTCGGCTGCAATCCCTTCAATCGCACCAAAAGGAAACATTGTGATGGCAATTCCTGAAATGACGCCTTCGGATGAAAGCATGATTGAGCAGGATGAAGCCCTGCCGGGTGGTAAGGTCTCCCGATCCATCTACAATGTTCCCGTCAATGTGATCGTCTCGATTGGGCAGAAACGGCTGACCGTTTCCGAAATCCTCGACCTGAAGCCGGATTCGGTCATCGCGCTTTCAGCCCGGATCGAGGACCCTGTCTCCCTGTCGGTCGACAACCGGCTCATCGCGCGTGGTGAACTGATCGAAACGGAAGAGGGTGGTCTGGGCGTGAAGATCACGGAGATCGCGGAGGATCCCGATGCCACGGGGACTTGAACATCTGCCGCGCCTTGCGGGCGGCCTGTTCATCCTAATTCTCCTGTTCACCGTATCCGGGGCCGCCTACGCGCAATCCGTCGATCCGGCGCAGATTTCCATCCCGGACGGATTCCTCGGCAATGGTGGCGAGGGCGGTCTGAGCGGGTCTGTGGTACTCCTGCTGGTCCTGGTGACCGTACTGAGCCTTGCCCCGGGCATCGCCATGATGGCGACTTGCCTGCCTTTCATGATTATCGTGTTCTCGTTCCTGCGTCAGGCCATCGGTGTGCAGCAGGCGCCGCCAAACATGCTCATCATGGCGCTCGCCATGTTCCTGACTTTCTTCGTGATGGAGCCCACCTTCATGGAAGCCTGGTCTTCGGGTATTTCGCCCTACATGGAGGGCACGATCGACGAGGCCCAGGCCTGGACGGCCACAACGACGCCCTTTCGCGAATTCATGACCGCGCGCGTTGATCCTGAAACCATTCCCGTCCTTGCCGATGCCGTGAACCGTCCGGTGGTGGACGGGGAGGAGCCCACATTTGCCCTTCTGTCGACGGCCTTCATGCTGTCCGAGATCAAGCATGCCTTCCAGATCGGCTTTGTGATCTTCCTGCCATTCCTTGTCATCGACCTTGTCGTGTCCTCTGTCCTGATGGCGGTTGGTATGATGATGGTCCCGCCGACCGTGGTTTCGCTACCGTTTAAGGTTGGATTCATAGTTCTGGCCGATGGCTGGTTGAAAATAACAGAAGCACTTCTGCGAGGGTATGCCGGATGAGTTCGGTCGTTGAGTTGAAACAACCAGCTGCAAGGCAAGCCGTTGCCAGAACGGGCGCTCAGACTGGCGCCCCGGGCATGATCACACTGACGCGCGCCCAGAAGGCTGCTGTGGTGATCGCGATGCTCGGTGAAGCCGAGGCGCGCCCCATCGTGGAGCGCCTTGACGATCAGACCATGGCGCAAGTCGCCGTCGCCCTTGAGACGGTCTCCAAACTCCCGCGTGAGCAACTGGTCGAAATCGCGGTCGATTTCCTCAAGGAATTGCGTGCGGCAAGCGGGTCGTTTTCGGGTGGCCAGGACAAGGCCCGCGAAGTCATCGCCAATATTCTCGACCAGAAGCGCTATGACCAAATCTATGGAACAGGCGAACCGCAAGAGGAAATCGTCGTCGAAGAGACGGGCGATACGTGGGAGCGCCTGGAACGCCATGACCCCCAGCAGGCGGCGGCATATTTCCGTACGCTGACCCCCAACATCATCGCGCTCATCCTGCGAAAGCTGGATGTGGCGGCGGCCTCCGAGATCGTGGGCTTCCTGGATGATGAGCAACTCGATCCGGTTGTCGGGCATCTTGTCGAAGACGAACCGCCGGAACCGGAAATCTATTCGGTGCTGGCACACATGGTCGAAATTGAATTGCTCAATAATACAAGCCCGGAAGCTGGAGCGGCGGAAGACACAGCGCACCTTGAAGTGATCGGTGAGATGCTAAGCTTGGTGCCAAGTGACAAGCGCGACCGGATTCTTGCCTTCCTGAACAGTGAGCATGAGAGCAAGCTGAAGAGCATCGAACGCGTCATGTTCACCATTGGCAGCCTTCCAGAAATTCTGCCGCGTGAAGCCGTGGCCGTGGTGTTCCGCGAATTGGGCGACGAGACCATGACCCAGCTTCTGGCTAGTCTGCGTGAGGGCGGCGCTGAAGTTTCGGATTATCTGCTAAGCAATATTTCGTCACGCCTGGCAGACCAGTATCGACTTCAGCTGGAAGATGTGCCGCAGGTCTCGGCGGAGAAAGCCGAGAAAATCCAGCGCCAATTTCTGATGTCTCTGATGACGCTCAAGCGCGAGGGTGCCATCAAGGTCGGAAAGCCTGAAGAAGACGAATAGGCTCCAGGCCATTCCCACGACAATCTGGAAAGAGTCAGTCCGCTCTAGCGGATGATAAGGTCCGCGTGCAGGGCGCCGGCAGCCTTCATCGTGCGGATGATGTCGGCAGTTTCCTGCGGTGTCACGCCCAGTGCGTTGAGGCCCGAGATCAGTTCCGAGAGAGAGACATTCGGGTTCAGCATGGCGATATTCTTGCTGCCGGTCTGACCAATCGTGATGCGTGAGCGAGGCAGGGCGATCGACTCCCCCCGCGCGAAGGGATTCGGCTGGGACACGACCGGGCTTTCCACAACCTTGATGGAGATATTGCCTTGGGCAATGGCCACCTTGGAAATAGTGACATCTTCGCCGAGGACGATGGTGCCGGATTTCTCGTCAATCACGATGCGGGCAGGGACCGACACGCTGACAGGCAAATTCTCGATATCGGCAAGGATGCGAGAGGGCGAGCCGTCAATCCCGCGCAGGTCCAGATCGATGGTGCCGGGATCGCGGGTGTAGGCGACCGGCGCGCCATAGGCTGAATTGATAACATCCTCGATCCGCGCAGCGGTTGTAAAGTCCGGGTCGCGCAAGGCAAGGGTAAGGCTGTCGCGGTCATTGAAATCATAGCCGATCTCGCGTTCGATCCGAGCTCCATTCGGAATGGCGCCGGCCGTCGGCGTGCCGCGGGTCTCGCGGGCGGCCGCGGCTTGCACGTCTATACCGGAGACGATGATGCTGCCCTGGCCGACCGCATAGACTTCATTGTCTGCGCCCTTGAGCGGGGTGAGGATGAGCGTGCCGCCCTCGAGACTCTTGGCATCCCCGATGGAGGAGACCGAGATGTCGATGGTCGAGCCATTTCGCGCAAAGGAGGGCAGGGTCGCCGTTACGAGCACGGCAGCGGCATTGTTCGGCTTGATGTCCTCGCCCTGCACGTTCACGCCTAGGCGCTCGAGCATATAGGTGAGGGAGTCTTCGGTGAAGGGAGAATTCCGGACAGAGTCGCCCGTCCCATTCAGGCCGACCACGATGCCATAGCCGATCAGGTCATTCTGCCGGACACCTTCGACATCGACCACATCCCGGATGCGGGTCTGGGCTTCGGACGGGGAGAGGGTCCCGAAAAGGCCAAAACAGAGTGCGGCGGCGAGGAGTGTTTTCCGAAGCATCATGTTTAGCCCAGATAATTGATGAGTGAGAGTTGTGAGAGGCGCGCCGTGATCATGTAGGAGGCCTCAAGCGTGGTCTGGAGCGACTGCAGCTCAGTGGCGGCTTCATACTGGTCGCGCGCCGTCAGATCGTTGAACGACGCGTTCAGAAGCGTTTCTTCCGTGTCGAGTGTTTTCAGGCTGATGGCGTTGCGCTCTTCGTAAACACCCAGATCAGCGCGCAAATTCGTGATTTTTGTTTCGCTTGCTGACAGGCTCAGCGACGTTTCCTGGACGAGATCTGAATACCCGCTCAAGGTGGCAAGACTCCCCTCAGGCCCGGAAATAGCCAGCACGGCGAGATCGCTGATCAGGGACTTGATGGCGGCATTGTCGGCAGTAACGCTTTCAGCGTCGGACGCTGTCGGGCTGCCTTTATAGATGTTTTGCAGCCACCCTCCGGTAGGAGAGTTGAAATAGTCATCGAGCTGCGTCTTGAAATCTGCTGCGTCGGTGGCTGTTTCTGCAATCAGTTCGAGGTCGGATAACAGAGCCGTCTGGTCCGGAAAGGGCAGGGTGGCTGTGGCATCCCCTGAAAACAGGAAGCGGTCGCCATATCGTGCATTCAGGGAAGACAGGGTGGCAGACAAGGCAGTCTTTGCATCGCGGGCGGCAATACCGATTTCCGTTTCATGTTCGCCGCCGATCGCGCTCAACATGTTCGCGGCGATACCGCTGGAGCTGTCCTGCACTGTGCCGAGGCTCGTCTGAATCAGCGATAGGCGGGTCGCCCGAAGGTTCAGGACTTCTCGATCCGTGGAAATGTCTGTCAGGGCCTTCTGACTTAGCATCGCCTTGCCGATTCGGCCGGACAGATGAAGGGTCAGGTCTTCATGCCGCCCTGTCGTCGCTTCGGTGGAGGTCTGTCCGATCTTGGAGCGGAGCTCAGAAATGTGCTGGCTGAGGCTGGCCGTCATGAGGCCGGAAGAAATCGCAAAACGGTCCATGTCAGATCTCCATCAGCTTCTGCATCATCTGGTTGGCGATTTCGATTACCCGCGCATTGGCGGCATAGGCCTGTTCGATGGACAGCAGGTCCTGCATCTGGCTGTCTAGGTCGACACCGGTTTCCGAAAGTTCGGCCTCCATGAGCAGGTCATGCTGGGTCGAAGCCGAGGAGAGGACAGACTCATGGGATATGCGCGACTGCCCGGTAATGGAGGCCACGTGCGCGACAAGTTCTGCCGCGGAAAAACTGCCTTGGATTCCGTTCGAGTCGATGGACTGAATCTTGGTGAAGGCATCAGACATGGCAGACAGGATTGAATTGTCCCCCGGCGGGCCTTCGACGGCGGCGCCAACACCATCCCTCAGGCGCCAGAGGCTGCCGCCCTGGCTCGGGTCGATCAGGGCGTTTATGTCGATCCGTCCGGCCAGGCCGGGGTCGCCCGGCGTGCCCGTATCGACGAAGAGGCCGAAATCGCCGGGAGTCTTCGTGGGATCAATGGAGTCATTCGACAAGCGCGTGACGAGGTCATTGGCGATCGTGTCCAATTGCGCGCCGAAGGCGGGCAGGTCAGTGTCACGCAATGTGAAGAGCGCCCCGAACATGCCGCTGGATACAGCCGCATAGCTGGATGCGCCGGGCGTCAGGTTCTGGCCGTCGATTGTCAGGCCGGACAGGGCGCCATTGTCCAGGGTCATGTCGGCGCCGAACGAGTTGGCCGGCGAGAAGTCGAGTTGCTTGGCTTTGCCGGCAACCAGATAGACGCCCTCTACGGTGATAATGTCTATTGCGCCGCCTTCGCGTGGAACCACTTCGATTGGCAAGTATTCCGCGATCGTGTCGAGCGTTCTCTGGCGTTCGTCCATCAGCGCAGCGGCTTGCGATGTTGAGCCGTCAACGCCAACCAGCAAGCCGTTGAGCTCTTCGATCTGCTTCAATGCCTTGTTGACCACCTTGACGCCATCCGCGATTTCGCGATCAGCTTCCGAACGTTGCTGGCTCACCAGTTTCGAGAGGCTGTTCAGCTCGGTTACGACCGCGTTTGCCGAATCGAGCAGGGCAGCGAGTTGGGTTCCGGATTCGGGAGACGTGACAGACGCCGACAAGGCCGCTTCAAACTTGGAGAACTTGCTGAACAGACCGGTGCCTTCGGCGTCATCGCCAAGACGGGATGACAGTACCTGCCATGTGCTGGACATCAGGCTGGCTTGCGCCACATCGCTGGAAAGGGTCCGTCGCTCGGCGGTGAGCGCGGCGTCCGCAGACCGGGTGACGCCGGTCGCCGTGACACCACTGGTCCGCCCACCCACAAGCGTCTCGCCCAACAACACAGAACGCCGGACATAGCCCGGCGTTGATGCGTTTGCGACGTTCGTGGCGACAATGTCGGCCCGAAGGCCGGAGACCTTCAGGCCGGATTGGGCCGCGTTGATGGCGTGGGAAATACTCAAAGCAGAGCTCGCCTGTCAGGGTTGCGGATCAGCGCTTCAGATTGGTTGTTTCCTGAAGCATCTCATCAACGGTTTGAACGATCTTGGCGCTGGAAGAATAAGCGCGCTGGGTTTCGATCAGATCTGTCAGTTCCGCCGCGATATCGGTGGTGGATTCCATCAGGGCGTAACCCTCGATGCTGCCCACCGGACCGGTGCCTGCGTCCCAGAGATAGAGGTTTCCGCTTTCCGCAGAAACGCGGAAGGCCTGACCGTCCAGCGCCTTCAGGCCGTTCATATTCGGAACGTCGCCAACAGGAATCTGGTAGAGCGTGCGGCGGAAGCCGGTATTGTATATCGCCTGGAGGTATCCATTCTCGTCTATCTCCACGGACTGGAGGTCACCGATGGGTGCACCGTCCTTACTGACCGAGGTGGGCGAGAAATTGGCGGAGAGCTGGGTGATGCCTGCGCTGTCGCTTGGGCGGCCCATGAAGACATCGACCGGGCCGTGAGGCAGGTTCAACGTTATACTACCTGTGCTCGAATCATACACGGCGCCGCCGGAAGCGGTGAGCGTGTCGATCCGGCCACCATTGGCGGCGCTGTCGGCAAAGGTGATATCCAGATCGCCGATCGATACGGCGGGATCGCCTGCGCTGTCGAAGATCTGGACAGACCAGGCATTGCTCGACCCGGAGGCCGGAACGGTGGGGGTGAACTCTATGGAAAGCGTCTGGGCACGGCCCAGATTGTCGAAATACTCTATAGGCAGCGTGTAGCTTTCACCCGTTCCGCCGGCCGTTGTGGCATCGGCGGGAAGGTTGATCCCGAGTTCGATGCGGGATGTCGGCGATGCGGTGTACTGGGAGGCGGCGATGTTGACCGGCTCAAGATTGCTGCCGCTGTTGCGGCTGACATTGCCGATTTCGCCGTCGGAGTTGGCTGGCCAGCCGAGCAGGAACAGGCCGCTCTGCGTTCTCAGGTTGCCGCTCTCATCAGCATAGAAGGAGCCGGTCGGCAGGAGCATCAGGCTGCGCTCGGAAGAAAGTGAGTTCACGCCCGTGTTGTCCGTGACCGGAACAAGGCCGCGCCCAGAAACAGCTAAATCGGTTGCGTTACCTGTAGAGATAAGCGATCCGGTTGCTGAAATGTCCTTGAACGCCGAAACCCGGACGCCACCCGCAGCGTATGCGGAGGACTGCTGCTGCAGAACCATGCTGGAGAAATCAACCTGGCTACGCTTGTATCCATACGTTGATGAGTTGGCGATGTTATCGGAAATGGCGGAAAGGCGGCTTGAATTCGAGTTCAGCCCCATCACACCCGCATTAAGGGATGAAGAAATGCTCATGGTCGACTCCTACGACAGATGTGGGTCTATCAGTGGAGTGCATTTGTTAATAAGCAGATAACCTTGATTCACCTTTGGGATCTTGATCCGTCAGGATGATAATCGAGATGCGCCGGTTCTGGGAAGCCGATGGATTATCCGGGGCAAGGGGGTCGGTATCGGCGCGGCCGGAGACCTCGCGAAGGCGCGACGGCATCATGCCTTGCTCCAGGAGCAGCTTGCGAATGATGTTCGCCCGGTCCGTAGACAAGTTCCAATTGTCATAGTTCGCATTCAGACGGTATTGCAAACTATCGGTATGTCCCACGATCTTGATGTCATTTCGAAAGGCGTCGAGCGACCCGGAAATGGATGCCAGCAATTCCTCCAGGAGTGGGGTCGGATTGCTGCTGCCCACGGCGAAGAGGGGTGAGCTGTCGGAGTCAATCACTTCGAGTACCATGCCTTCAGGAGACATCTTGATCAGAAGGTGATCGGACAACCGTTTTGATTTCTGGCTCAGTTCTTCCCGTAGATTGTGGAGGTTCTCCGCGATCTCCTGCGTGTTGGCCTCGGCGCCGGATTTGGTTTCATCCTTCGGGGCGTCGACCGTTTGCTGACGCGTGCCGCCGGTGCCCATCTTGGCATAGGTGTCTTCCGTGAACATGGATGAGCCGTTCAGTCCGTCCGAGCCGCCGCCGGAGATCCGACTGATCGGAATGGTCGGGTTGAAATAGTCGGCAATGCCTTTGCGTTGTTCTTCCGTTGTGGCGTTGAGTAGCCACATCAGGAGAAAGAACGCCATCATGGCGGTGACGAAGTCAGCATAGGCAACCTTCCAGGCACCACCATGGTGGCCGTCAGCTTTGACCACCTTCTTGCGCTTGATGATGATAGGTTGCGTGTTTGCCGATTTGGGATCGACCATTTGGAATCCGCCCTGAGTTCAAGAATGTCCGTAATATCAGGGCTAAATCAAATTACGGATAATCCCGTCAGGCCGTTTGGTCTGGTTTTGGTAACCATTCAGCAACCAAATTACTGAAATCCTACCAGACGGAACTGGGATTCAGAATTGTGGGCTCGTTGTGTCGTCTGTGCTACAGAAAAAGATAGGGGCTGGAGGAGGGTTACCTCCGTCCGTAGGGCAATGCGAAGCCCTATGGGTCATGCTGTCCCTCGCCATTGGCCAATGGGCGCAGGAAGTCTACGGCTTAACCATCGTTCCCACGATTTCTAGCCGCAAAGTCCTAACAGGGAACGAACCGGCAGAGGGTTTTGAGGGATCCTATGCATTCGTTTCGGTCTCCGAATCCGAGGGACCGGTTGTTGCCGTTGCGATCAATACGCCAGGGGCCCGCAAATATGCGGCGACGCGGCTACGCCAGGACGCCAGCAGCCTCAAGAACGCCCCTGATCTGTTTCTCCGGCTGATGTCCGAGCATGCGGCGCGGGCGCTGTGGTTGCGCGTGGGAGCCTCGGCCACGAAGCTGGCCCCTGCCACTTCCTTGCGTCTGGCGGACTTTTCCGCATCCGGCGACACGTTCGGCCAGGACACAACCTATCTCTGCCTCCTCTACACATTGGGCGGTGATGGCGGCGAGGATAGTTGGCTGATCGAAGGGGATGAGGACACTCCCGAAATTCAGCTGGTCTTGAAGATGGAAGACGTAAAGAAAATCGTCCGCACGCTTCAGGAAAGTACGGAAGCGCCTGCGTCACAGGATTTGAGTGGACGGGACGTTCTACGGAAACGGGTGCGGAGCACGACAGTCGTTCTGGATGCCGTGCTCGACTCCATGTCCATGACAATTGGCGAGTGTTCACGACTGGAAGTCGGGCAGGTGATAGCGCTGCCCGGCGCCAAGATGGACAAATTGGTCCTGAGCGCGGACACGGTCAGCGGGTCGCTGCCGATCAGCCAGGGCGAATTGGGTGCCTGGAAGGGGTTCAGGGCGCTGAAGTTGCGCTTGCCGGTGGCGGAGAACGTCATCAGGGAAATTGCGGAAATTTGAACAAATCCCCGCTGTCGGCGGAGGAATCGAAGGAGTGTATAGGTGAACGCAATAGCAGGTCTGGTTGTCACGGTGGTGATGGTCTTCGGCGGGTATATGCTTGCCGGTGGACATCTGGATATCATCATGCACTCGCTTCCGTTCGAGATGATGATGATCGGTGGAGCCGCCACAGGCGCCTTTCTCGCTGGCAATGATATGACCACGATCAAGCATGCCGGCGAAGACATGATAGCCGCTTTCAAGGGTCCCAAGTGGAAGAAAACGGACTATCAGGACCTGTTGTGCCTGATGCATGAACTGCTGAACGTCCTTAAGAAGAACCCGGTCGATATTGAAACGCATATCGAGGCGCCTCAGGAATCCGAGATTTTTGCCAGATACCCGAAGATCCTCAAGGACAAGCGCGCGATAGAGATGATCTGTGACACCATCCGTTCCATGATCATGAACTTCGACAATGTTCACCAGGTTGAAGAGCTTCTGGAAAAGCAACTGGATAGCCTGATCGAGGAAAAGCTGCATGGGTCGCACGCCCTGCAAAACATGGCCGATGCCTTGCCGGCCCTCGGGATCGTTGCGGCTGTTCTCGGCGTCATCAAGACGATGGCGTCCATCGACAAGCCGCCCGAAATCCTGGGCGGCATGATCGGCGGCGCACTGGTCGGAACGTTCCTCGGCGTGTTTCTGGCCTATGGCATCGTGGGGCCGTTTGCGTCCCGCGTGAAACACATCCGTCTGGAAGAGCACAATTTCTACTCGATGATCGGTGAGGTGCTCGTGTCGAACCTGCACAAGAACCCGGTCAACATCTGTGTCGAGGTCGCACGCCGACACGCGCCGACACGAGTTCGCCCCTCCTTCAATGAAGTTGAGGAAGCTATTCGGGGGTTGAAACAGGCCGCCTGATGACCCGCCGTCTCCCCCTCCTTGCCGGGCTCGCTTTTTTGGCGGGCTTCTCGGCGTCAGCAGAGGCGCCGTCTGCGCCGGCTGAGGAGACGCGCGCTGCGGAAGCCGATGAGCTTTCGGAGCATTTCCGCGACTTCGTAGATGAAGCAATCGGGGAGGGGCTGTTGACCCCTACCGGGCAGGTCCCGGCGGCTGAGCCGGTGCCGGTACCTGCGCCCGCGCAACTCTTCCGGGGGCGACTTGCGCCCGCCGATGCCGCCGCGCCGGTGGAGGTGGATTCCACATGTATCACCGACACGGTACTGGACACTCAGCCCTTTGAGGAATTCACCTCGTATGAGGACTTTCTGAACTGGCGCGCAGAACAGGTTGTGACCGGGGGCAGCCTGACGCCCGCAGACGTAGCGATGGCATACATTTCCATCGGCCTGTATGCTGAAGCGCGCTTGCAGGTTTCCGGCATGGAAGATCCTGACAGCCGGTACATTCGCAATCTGACCCACCTGCTTGAGAATGGGGCGGTATCCGAAATCGAACTTTTTGAGCAGGTTGCGGCCTGCAACATGTTCGGGGACATCTGGTTGTCCCTCGCACGCCTCTCGCTACTCGATGAGCAGGGCGTCAACCTTCTCGACCTCAATCTGATGACCTACCGGCGGCTGCCCTATCGGCTGAAGATCCGGACAGCATCGCTGGCCGTGCCCTCGCTGGACCGCATGGGGCAATCGCTCTTGGCGGAAAAACTGATGGCGGATTTCTCTGCCGAGGAAGTAAGACGCGCGCCAAGCCTGTCGTTCAATCGTGCGGTTCTCGACCTGAACCAGGGTGGCCCTGAGCGGGAACAAGCACTCCGCAAATTCCTGCAGGTGCCGGAATTGCGGTCTCAGACGGCAGCGGTGCTGATGCGGCATGGCTTGCCAGTGGAAGCAGATCTGCAGGAAGAACTGGTTGGCGAGCTTCTCGAAAATGTCCAGCGGTTGCCCCGCGGGTCTGACGTCCGAGCCAGCCTTGAAACCATGCTGAAAGGTCCGGGCGAGTTGTCGGACTATGAAATGATTTCAGAACTTGCCGAGCTGCCGGCCATGCAGGATCCCAAGACCCACAAGATGCTGGGCAATCAGTTGGTTGCCCGGCTACAGAAAGATTTTGAAGGCGAAGACCGGCTGGCAAGCCTCGCCGCCATGACCGCCGTCGGCGAGAACAAGGATATCCTGTCCGGCAATGCCAGTCAGGACGACGTGACCGAGTCTGCCGCGCGGTTCGCAGGGACGCTGGGCCTGATGACGGTCATGACGACCTTGTCTAAGGACATCCGCGAGAGCGAAAGCCTGGTTTCCGATCGCGCCGCGCTCGCTTTTCGCATGCAGGATTTTGCGAGCTTGCGAGACCTCACCCAAACTCGGTCCGGAAATCCGGACGTCATGCGCTTTGCGGCGATGGGCGCCATCTTGATGAATGACCGGACCTGGTTGGCCAAGGTTGGTTCAAAGGTGGCGTTGGACGCAGCAACCGTCGTCGACCTTATCGAAACAGATGCGGCCTCCGGCAACTGGATTCTTCCGGCGACGGTCTATACGGCCGCCGAGCGCATCACCCAGGAAGAGTACCGTCCGCGCGTCGAAGCGGTCCTGGCATTGAAGTTCGGCAAGGCCGAACCCCGCCTTCAACGCATCAAGCTGAGTCAGATCCCGGAGCATCTCCGTCAGATCGGTATGGCGCTGGATGCTCATTTTCAGGAGACACCCTGATGTCCAATGCGATTTATGCAAGCCTGACCCGGCAAGACGGCCTTCTGCGAGAGATGCAGGTGATCGCCAACAATATGGCGAACTCAAGCACGACAGGGTTCAAATCCAATCATGCCATTTTTGCCGAGCATATTGCGGCCACGGGCGACGAGTCCGGAAGCTTGTCCATGGGTAGTCTGGCCGGTCACAATTTCGATCTCAGCCAGGGTGCGATGAAACACACTGGCGGGCAGTTCGATCTCGCCATTCATGGTGAAGGCTTTTTCGTCCTGGATACGCCAGCGGGCGAACGGCTGACCCGGGCGGGCGCCTTCCAGCTTTCAGCAGATGGCAATCTGATCGATGCCTTCGGCCACCAGGTTCAGGGCGCAGGCGGCGGGGCAATCGCGATACCCCAGGAAGTGACCCGTATATCGATTGCTCCGGACGGCACGATTTCGTCGGGCGAAGAAATTCTGGGACAGGTCGCGGTCGTCGTTGCGGACGGCGAAATCAATCAGGAAGGCGGCACCATGTTCGCTGCACCAGGCGGCTACCAGCAAGTGGAAGAGCCGGCTGTGGTACAAGGCACGCTGGAGCAGTCCAATGTCTCGTCCATTCTTGAAGTGTCACGCCTGATCGAAGTGCAGCGGGCATACGAGGCCGGCCAGTCGCTGATTGAAAAAGAAGATGAGCGGATCAACCAGTTGATCAAGACGATGCGCCAGCTGTGAGGCTGGCTATGAACCCGAGGGGAATGAAATGAAGGCTTTGCAGATTGCCGCGACAGGGATGGCCGCTCAGCAGATGCGCGTTGAGGTCATTTCGAACAATATCGCCAACATGAGTACGGCGGCCTATCGCCCGCGCACGGCCGAGTTCTCGGACCTGATGTACCAGCAACATCTGACCCCGGGCACGATTACCTCCCAGGTAGGAACGGTGGTGCCGGCGGGGATTCAGCTGGGCACCGGGGTGAAACCTTCCTCGGTTTCCATGGAAATCACCCAAGGTGGCCTCCGTGAAACGGGTGCCGAACTGGACCTGGCCGTCGATGGAACGGGGTTCTTCGAGATCACCCTGCCATCCGGTGAATCGGCCTATACGCGGGACGGAAAGCTGAACCGGAGCGCAGAGGGCGAGATCGTCACCATGGACGGGTTTCCCTTGGCTGACGGTCTGGTCATTCCCGAGAATGCGCGAAACGTCGCGATTAGCCGCGATGGCGAGGTCGTTGCCTATTTCAACGACGGATCCGAAGGACAGGCCATTGGGAATATTTCGCTCGTCCGCTTTATCAACGAAAAGGGCCTTGAGGCCATGGGCGACAATTTGTTCCGGGAAACCGAAGCGTCCGGCCCGGCAAACCAGCTGGTTCCCGGGACAGAAGGCATGGGTCTGATCCGTCAGGGCTTCCTTGAAGAATCGAGTGTCGACGTCGTGCAGGAAATTTCCGAACTGATCGAGGCGCAGCGCGGCTACGAGTTGAATTCCAAGGTCATCACGGCAGCGGATGAAATGCTGGCTGCCACAACCAGAGTGAGGTAACAGAATGATACCGGCAATTGCTGTAGGGCTTGGCTTGGCGGCGCACATGTTTGGCGCATCATCGCTCGTGGCCAAGGAAGTTATTCGCGCTGGCGACACAGTCACGGCGGCCAATGCCTCTACCGAGTCCGGAGCGATGGTCGATGCAGACAATCCCCTCATTGGCAGGGAAGTGCGGCGCACGGTCTATGTCGGACAGGAATTGTCGATGGATGATACTCGCCCGCCGCGCCTTATTCGGCGCAACCAGTTGGTGACTGTGAAATTCGTCAGTGGTGCGCTGGAAATCACCACGACCGGGCGTGCCATGGGCGAGGCGACCCAAGATGAATCAGTCGCAATCCTGAATTTGAATTCGAAGAAGATCGTAAGCGGAATTGTCCAGAAAGAGGGATGGGTGCTGGTCCAATGAAAAACTATCTTACATTCTCCGCCGCGCTGCTCGGCATCTCGGCCTGTGCTTCTGTGCCGTCAGCCGATGCGACTTTCGATATGACCGCACCCCCGACAACCATGCCCTATATGCAGACGGCCTATGCTGAGCCGGCGGGTACCAGTGATGCGTCGCTCTGGACAACGGCTCCAAATGCCTTGCTCAGCATGCGCCGGGCAAAAGCTGTGGGAGATCTTCTGACGGTCGTCGTTGAAATGGATGACAAGGCAAGCCTGCAAAGCTCCCTGTCTCGCAACCGGAACAGCAGCGCCGACGTGAATGTGGATGCGCTGTTCGGTTTGCCGGAATGGGCTAACGGCGTCTTGCCCGGCGGCGCCACATTGTCGCCCGGTGTGGATTACAAGCGTGGTTCTACGCTTGATGGCAGCGGCGCGATGAACCGTGCGGAGAAGATTGCCTTCACTCTTGCGGCACGCGTGATCGCAATGGAGCCGAATGGCAACCTCGTCATTCAGGGTTTCCAACAGACCCAAGTCAGTAATGAGGTACGAATGCTGACGGTAAGCGGCGTGATCCGGTCGCAGGATATTACCCGTACCAACACGGTCACGTATGAAAAGATCGCGGACGCGCGGATTTCCTATCTCAACAGCGGCGACGCCACATCGGTTCCGCAACAGCGTATTGGCCAGAAGATCATCGACAAGGTCGTGCCGTTCTAGGATTTCCTCATGAAACAAATCGTTCCTTCCATTGTGGCGCTTCTCGCGATTTCCGCGGGCGGTGGCACGGCCTATTTCCTGAAGTCAGGCTCTTCCAGTCCGGAGCCGGCCAGCGCGGCGCACGATACCGGTGGCGACGAGGGGGAGGGCCATGCGAAGCCGAAGAAGGAAAAGAAAGAGAAGAAAGGTCATGGCAGCAGCGACAAGAATAGCGATGCCGACGCCGTAGATGTGACCTACTACAAATTCTCACGAGAATTCGTGGTGCCCATGATCGAGGATGACCGGGTGCAGAGCCTGGTCATTCTGAACCTCAATCTGGAAGTGGACACGGCGATTTCGCAGGAATTGTTTTCCAAGGAACCAGTCCTGCGCGACAATATCATGACCACTCTGGTCAAGCTCAGCAGCGGGGGCCGCACGCTGAACTCGATCACGGATGTCGATAATTACGAAACATTGCGGGCCATGATCCTGACCAATCTCCAGAATGAAATCCCGGAAGGCATTCGTAATGTGTTGATTCTGGATATGGCGCGTCAGGATCTGTAGTCAGCTGAGCCTGTTAAGGCGCGGCCAACTGCCAGATTATTATTCCGGTTCGGAATATTTGCTGACGCTGTAAAGGTCTGCGGACAAGTGCGAGGATGTTCCGAAGCGGAGGACACCATTCTCACTGCCAACATCCGTAATTGTCGTGATGATCTGTGGGGCGCCCAAGCCAATATATTCTGTACCCTGGTAAAAGTCGATGTTGAACTCGAAGACTTCATCCGTCGAGGCGGTCTCGCCTGTATTTGTCTGGCCGTTCCAGGTATGAACTTCGTCGTCCATGTCCAGTTGCTCGGACCAGACGAGTTCACCTTCTGAATTCCGCACGGTCAGATAGGCATTGTCGGCCTCATCCGGCGTATTGGTGAGATATCTGACTTCGGATCCGGTATAGGGCACCCACGAGGATTCCAGCGTCACTGTTTCCCCCAGCCACTCGCTGGCGAACATGGTGTGCAGGTCTCCGATAAGGGAGGAGATACCGCCAAGACTGGAGTTGGTCTGAACCTGCTGCTCAAGGGTGGAGAAGGTCGCGAGCTGATCGACAAACTGGGTCGAATCCATCGGGGAGAGCGGGTCCTGGTTCTGAACCTGTGCAGTCAGCAGCTTGATGAAATTATTGAACTCCTGGCCAAATTGCTGCGTGGCCGAGGACGTGGCGCTCGTCTGGGATGTGGTCTGGGCGGCGCCGGTCGAATCGATCGTGCTCATGAGTGTTCGCTCCTATACCCGAATATCCAGACCGGCTGAGGCGGATCTGGACTGGGGTGTGCGTGGAAGAGGGGCCGGAGTTTCGGTCATTAGGTCGGCTTCGTCATCGGCAGGCGTCATCTTGGCACCTGCCCAGTCCTGGGCCGGATTCTGGCCCGAGGCCTGTTCACGGAAGGTCATGTCCTGACTGGACAGGCCATGCTCGTCGAGAACGGATACGAGATCAGGATGGAAAGCCCGAATGCGCCGAATGGCGTCGGCCGAATCAGCTGTGACAACCACATGCTGGAGACCATGAGAGTCGAATTTGAATTCGAGAGAGACGCGGCCAAGTTCCGGCGGATCGAGCTGGACCCGGACATGGTTGGTCTGTCTGTCGGAGGATAATTCCTGCGAGATAATGCTCTCGATGTCCGCAGGGACGGCGACATAATGCGCCGGTGCCTGTGCAGGGGCGACAACCGGTTGAGTCACAGGGGCCGAAGACGGTGGCGCAGCGGCG
Organism: Hyphomonas sp. UBA5111; assembly: GCA_002414505.1. Lineage (GTDB taxonomy): Bacteria > Pseudomonadota > Alphaproteobacteria > Caulobacterales > Hyphomonadaceae > Hyphomonas. The sequence continues at coordinate 56,692 of DHZF01000136.1, forward strand.
GCCACGGCGGAGACGCCAGACGTCAAGCTCGCAGGACTATCAGACACCGTGCCGGACAATTCTGTCGTGGCGCCCAGACCGAAAGTCTGCGCAGACGCAGTCGACGCCATAGACGCGGACTGAGAAATGGCGGGCTCGGCTGGTGGCAAATCCGGGGGGTCGTCACTTTGTGTCTGAACAGCGTTCGTGGAAAGCCCCGCCTTGGGAGCATTTTGAACTACTTGCTGATGCGAATCGGTTTCGAGTTCGACGTCGGTGACGGAGTCAGATTCGAGGCCCAATATCACCGTATCCAGATCCTCAGTCGGTACCACAGCCTTCTTTGCCTTGGGGACCACGGTTTCAACTGGTGCGGCTAAAACCGACTGTTCAACTGGACGTGCGGATACCATCTCGGCATCCAGGTCCGAAATGGCATTCTCAGCGACGTCTTGCGTGTCAGGAGTCATTGTGATGGTGGCTTCGGCGTCTGAAATGACCTCTTCGGAATTCTCTTCAGCAGTCGGGGCCGTCACGAATATTGTAGGAGTCTCAGTGTTCGCGAACTCGCTCTCGTCTGAATCAGAGCTCAGCTTCAGGTCCAAGTCGGAATCCGTGTCCTGAGGGGTTTCTGAATCGCCCTCAGCCGCAATGGCGGTGAGCGCCGCTTCGTTAGCCGCCTGAAGGTCTCCTCCTTTAAGCCCTTCAGCATCCGTAGCCTCAACCTCGATGTTTGCCAGGGTCTGCGAATCTATCTCGGTTTCCAGATTCAAATAAACAAGGGGGGAGCCATTCGCGCCTTTAGGGTCAATGGTCACCGTCAAAGCCTGATCTGACGAATCACCCTGTTCGGCACCGTCGGAATTGTGTTCCGAGAATTGTTGCAGAAATGCCTTGCCGAGTTCTCCATCCGCCAGCGGGGACGTGCCAGGCGATCCGCCAGACGCGTCGACTGCTGACAATCCATCCAAGCTCAGGAAAGGCGTCATAGGTTAATCCAGATTAGGTTTCTCTTAACCCTGTTTGGCCCAACACTAGTAAAATAAGTTTTAAGCATGGCGGTTCGTCTCGCGTTTTATTGGAGACAGGAGAGGGAACATGACGGATATTCCAGGTGCGGGCATGGCCACGGCCCTGTCTGCCAACCCACCGGCCTCCACGGGCTCAATTCGGAGCGACGCCGAAGAAGTCGGTATGCGGTTCGAGCAGCTACTCTGGTCCGAGATGCTGAGCCATACCGGGCTGGAAGAAGCCTTTACCCAGTCAGGAGGGGAGGCCGCCTCAGCCTTCTCCCGAATGATGATTGAGGCGATTGCGGAAGACCTCGCTCGGACGCACCCATTGGGATTAAATGCGACGGGGAATGAAGCCGACCAGACAGGAACGATTTCGGATGACTGACACCCCACACGCCCAGCATATTATGTCCCAGGTCGAGAGTGTCCTGTCGGCTGAAAAACATCTCCTCCTGTCAGGACAGGTTCACAGGGTTGCGGAGCTGGCCGAGGAAAAGGTTCAGGCGATGGAAGCATTTGATTCCCTGCTTCGGGACGCAGGACATCTGCTCCGCGCGGAGAATTTCCAGCAACGCCTGAAGGGAATTATTCAGGCCGCCGCTGAGAATTCCATCCACTTCCGGGCCGTTCAGAATGGCCTCCAAAGCATTGTCTCCCGGCTGGGCCGGGTATCCCAGGATTCCTATGTGGGCGCTTATCAATCGAATGGCTTGCAGACGCCATTCACCAAAGCCACCGGAAATTATCTTAAGAAGGCTTGACGGTTAACTGATTATACACGGCTGCTGTATACCCAGTTACAGCGAACCAAGATGGGTTGCGGGAATTCCCGACGTCAGGACGACGTGAGATCGAACCTAGGCGGCGACTAAGTCGCTGGCCTGACGAACATGGGGTACATTCAAATGTCCAGTATTCTGACCAATAATAGTGCGATGGTTGCGCTGCAGACTCTGCGCGGCATCAACAGCAATCTCGAGACGGTCCAGTCCGAGATTTCGACCGGTAAAAAGGTCGCCACCGCAAAAGACAACGCCGCCATCTGGGCTATCTCGACCGTCATGTCGACGGACGTGGAAAGCTTCAACCAGATCACCGACTCCCTGAACAAGGGTTCTTCGACCGTGGGTGTTGCCCGTGCTGCTTCCGAGCAGGTCACGAGCCTCCTGCAGGACATGAAAGAACTGATCGTTTCCGCTCAGGAAGACCTGAACGCTGACGACCGCTCCAAGATCCAGACTGATATCGATGCCAAGCGCACCGCCATCAGCAACATCATCAATGCCGCTCAATTCAACGGCCAGAACCTGCTCAAAGGCACCGACAGCGTCAGCATCCTTGCTTCGCTCGATCGCGGTTCCGATGGTACGGTCTCTGCGACGTCCATCACAGTTGAGCGCCAGGACCTGCAGACGACGGCAGCCGTTGACGCCGCTGACAAGGAAGCAACTGACGCTGGTTATGTGTCGACTGAAGACACGGCCACCGAAAATGATGTCGACAAGGCTGCGAGTTCGGCCGGTACGATCGCATCTTCCGACGCGGATGGAACCATTTCCGACGGCGATACCACGACGCTGACGATCAAAGGCGGCGCTGTTGCCGTTGGTGACATTTTTGCGTTCACTGTCGGCGGTGAGGACATCTCGGTTACGGCCGTTGATGGTGACAACACAAATACAATCGCTGCAAAACTTCGTGCTGCAATTGATGCGGCTGGAGTGACGAACCTTGATACAGCAGGTGGTGCTGACGGTGCTGATCCTGATGCGGATGATGCGACTGTGACGCTGATTGCCAATGGCGGTGACATCACATTCGCTACAACAAGCATCTCTACGACATACGTCCAGTCTGTCATTGAAGATGGTGAGGCTGCTGATGTAACGATTGCCGGTGGTACGCTTTCCGCGGGTGACACCTTCACGGTCAGTGCCGATGGTAACGACTATACCTACACAGCTGTGGACGGCGATACAAACAACGAAGTTGCTGCCGGCCTCAAAGCTCTGCTGGACGATGCTGGCATCACCGATCTTGATGTTACAGTTACAGAAGCGACTGATCCAGCAACTGATGCTGCCACGCTGACCTTGACTGCTGATGGTAGTGACGTGGAAGTAAACCTGAGTGCTTTGGCTTCCCAGAATGCAGCAACCGCCGCAGGGGGTCTTGGAGCCATCGCTGAACTGAGCGTTGAATCGGCAGAGGCTGCCACGACCGCTCTGAATACGATCGAGGATCTGCTTGATACGTCGATCTCCGCCGCAACGGCATTCGGTTCTGCCCAGACGCAAATCGAAGGTCAGGGCGAATTCGTTCAGACACTGATTGACTCGATGACGTCCGGTATCGGCGCGATGGTCGACGCGGACATCGAAGCGGCTTCCGCCAAGCTTCAGGCCCTGCAGGTTCAGCAACAGCTCGGCGTCCAGGCGCTGTCGATTGCGAACTCGAACCCGCAGACACTTCTGTCGCTGTTCAGATAGTACCAATAGGATCCAGGCGCTGGGTGGCGCCTGGATCCGCTTATTACCAGGCGTAGAGAGGGTGCATGCAACAACTGGCATACAAGGCATATGGTGAGGTCACGAGCCGCACCGCCAATACGGGGCAGATCGAATATGCTCTGTTTCAGGACATCACGCAGGCACTCAAAAATGTCGACGAGGTCGAAACGCCCCAGCCCGCTGTCTGGGCAGACGCCATCGACCGCAACCTCAAGCTCTGGCAAATCCTTTCCACAGACTTGGTGAGCGATGCCAACGAATTGGATCCGGTTCTCAAGAGAAACCTTATCGCGCTCGCGGAATCTGTCCGCCAGATCAGCTATCACGTGCTCTCCCGCAAGGCTGAAATTATCGAGCTGATCGAGATCAATGAAATCATCATGCAAGGCCTGGAGGGACGTTCATCCTCCCCGGCAGACGTGGCGGCTGAATAATGTCAGGACTTGTGCTCAAACTGGCAGCTGGCGAACGGTTCGTCGTGAACGGAGCGCTGCTGGAGAACGGGGACAAGCCTTCCACTGTCCGCGTGGTCGATGACAATGCGAGAATTCTTCGCTGTCGCGACGCGCTCAAACCGCAGGATGTGGATACACCCACAAAACGCGTGTACTATGCCATCCAGCTGATCATCACTGGCGACTTGCCGGAAGATGACGTGTTGCCTGCCGTACTTGAAGAATGCGACCGGCTCGAAGACGTGTTCGAGACCATCGATCCGAAACTTCTGATCGATCTGAAATCCATGCTGAACCGTGGAAATTTCTATTCGGCGATTTGCCATCTCCGCAACATTGTTGCGATTGAGGCGGAGCTCTTGAAAGTGGCCAGCTCGAAATCCTCATTCGAAGCGCAAGCCAAGGTCGCCTGACATGGTCTATCAGCCGGTCATCCCTCTCACAGGTTATGGCGGGTGGAAATTCCTTGAATCCACATTCGACAAGCAGTTGGAGGGGTTCACTGATTCCGCGAGAGTCAAAAATGACCGGCAATATTTCCAGGACAAGATGTCTTCGCCCATCGCGATGGAAGATTTTCTCTCCGACAAGCGCTTGCTGCGTATTTCCCTGACGGCGTTTGATCTTGGGGGTGAGGAATGGAAGGTCGGCTTCATCCGTCATGTGATGGAAGAAAAGGCCGATCCGGACAGTAATTTCCTGACCCGTTTGAATAATCAGGCCTATACGAATTTCGCTAACACGTTCGCCGTCACGGATGGTAAGATATCGCTGTCTGCCGATACGATTGCAACATTGTCTGACGATTTTGAGCTGGCCTCGTTCCGCTCGGCCGTCGGCGATGTCGATAACAACATGAAATTGAGCCTGAACTACAAGGCCAAGATCGGCGACCTCGTGCGCGAGGAGTCGAGTGATTCGGCCAATCTCTACCGCATTCTTGGCGATGTTCCTGTTCGGACGGTGCTGGAAACGGCGCTGAATTTGCCGAGTTCCTGGCAGAAGCTCGATGTCGACCAGCAGGCTGACATCCTGAAAGAGCGGATGCTGAGCGTCTTTTCCATCAGCAAGGTAACAGATCTCACCAATGAAGACGTGATGGACAAGGTCATCCAGAGGTTTCACACGATGGATTCCATCGCGAACGGCCAGGCATCACTTTCATCCGGGTCCGTGGCGCTGACCCTGCTAAACAATGCCGCCGGCTTCGGATCAACCGCAAGCCAGAATTTGTTCCTGAGCATCGTTTCACGCTAGGACTTGGCTGCGGCCTTGACAGGCTTTCTGTTCAGCAGTTCTTGAAGGTGCTGGAAGGCTTGCGGGATTTGCGCCTTGTTCGGCTCCGAGACGAACGTGTCCAGCTGCGGATAGAGTTCGATGGACCGATCTCCAGCCGCATCATGCCCCCGTTCATACAGGTTCGCGCGCAGCATGGGCGCAATTTCCTCGTAGAGCGCAATCGTTCTGCGATAGTCCCTGATGGTCGTGTTTTCGTCCGGTTTTGCGGCATCCGGCAGGCATCTTGAAACGCTGCGCAGGACATCAATGGCAGGATATCGTCCGCGTTCGGAAATTTCCCGTGACAGGATGATGTGACCGTCGAGCACGCCGCGCACCATGTCGGCCACGGGTTCTTCCATGTCGGATCCGGCAACCAGGACTGAAAAGATCGCAGTAATGTCGCCTTGGCCCTTCGCGCCGGGACCTGTTCGTTCGGCGACTTCCGCTATCGCCCGCACGGTGGAAGGCGGGAAGGCATTGAGGGCAGGGGTCTCGCCGGCCGCGAGTGAAACCTCCCGGTGGGCTTCGGCAAACCGTGTGATCGAATCGAACAGGAACAGGACCTGATGACCCTCATCCCGGAAATGCTCGGCCGTGGCGATGGCGCACAAAGCGGCGCGTTTTTTGGCGCCGGGCGGGTCGTTGGCAGTTGCAGCAACGATGACGGTTCGCGACAGAACGGATTTGGGCAGAGTCTTGTGAACGAACTCATTCACTTCCCGGCTGCGCTCCCCGATCAGGGCAATGACGACACGGTCGGCTTTCACGCCAGCCGCGAGTGACCCCAGGAAGGTTGATTTGCCGACGCCTGATCCGGCAAACAGGCCCATCCTCTGCCCCTGGCAGATCGGCAGGATCGTGTCGGTAATCATCCAGCCGGTCGAGAGGCGCTGGCCCAAGCTCTTGCGCGATGTGTTCGCGGGCGGCGCAGCCCTCAAGGGACGACGGGTCGTGTTTGAGGCAGGCGGGGCGTTACGCTCGCCCGATATGGTGCCGCGATAGTCGACAATCTGGCCGAGCCAATGGTCGCCAGGCTCAACATAGGCATCCTGTTCCAGCACGGCGCGGTCACCGATGCGGATCGCATCGGATTCTCCATACAGCATGGCTTTCACGTGCTCGCCTGAAACCGCGAGAACCTCCCCGAACACTTCGCCCTGGCGCGTGCGGACGCGGATCTCGTTTCCAAGTCGAGAAAACTCGCTGATGCCCGCAATCAGGATCAGACCCGGAGATACCTCCGTGACGGTACCCCAGACACGGTACAGCCGATCAGGAAAATTGGGCGTCGTGTTCAACAAGTAAACAAATCCCGCTCATTCGTTAACCCTTTCTTCAAATTACCCCGGCAATTCTTCCAAAGTATTAACTAGGAGTGATTCTGTGCCGATTCTCAATCTGGACGTTCTTAGTGTTTACAGCGCAATGGCGCGCCACGCCGCAGAGAGCCAGAAGGTCTCCGCGACGAACATCGCGCACGCCAATGATCCCGGCTACAAGGCAACGCAGGTGGAAGGCTTTCAGGACTTCCTCGCGCGCGCCGCCACGGGCTCGGCCGATGCGAACGACCCCCAGTTTCGAACATTCCAGAAGGAAACGACGAATTCACCGAATGGCAATTCCGTGAATCTCGAACTTGAAATGTTCAAGGCGGCCGATGCCCAGAGCCAGCATGAAATGGCGTTGTCGGTCTACAGCAAGTCGCTCGAGCTGCTTCGAACGGCCATCGGCAAGAGGAGATAAGTCATGGATTCGCTAAAGGCCACGATGCTCCAGGCCGTTTCCGGTATGCAGCTCCAGTCGAAACGGATCGACGTTTCGTCCCAGAACGTGTCGAACGCGGACACGCCGGGCTATCGCCGCAAGATCCTCTCCGTCGAACAGGCGCCGACCGCCGCAGATGCCTTCATTGCAACGCGCGTTGACCTGGATGAAACGGAAGGCGAGCGCCTTTACGATCCGGCCAGCCCGCTGTCTGATGAAGAAGGCTATGTCACCGCCTCCAACGTGTCCCTGGTGACCGAAATGGCCGACATGCGCGAAGCCAATCGCAGCTATGAGGCCAACCTCAATTCGTTCCGCCAGGCACGAAGCATGTACCAGTCACTTCTCGATATTCTCAGGCGTTAAAAAGGGGGGCAGAATGTCCAATGTAGGTTTCAGTGCATATGCCGCGCTCGGCTCGATCAAGCCGACCCAGGTTTCCGAAAAGCCGGCGCAGAACCCGACTGAAAAGTCAGGTCTTGCCGAAGGATTCTCGACGTTCAAGGCCGCGCTTCAGGGCGCGGAACAGGCCGCCATGCAGACCGCCGTGTCGGGCGCCGATCCTCATGCCATGGTCGAGGCGCTGGCCCAGGCCGAACTCGTGCTCGATGCGGCCGTCACCGTACGGGACAAAGTCGTTGAAGCCTATCAGGAATTGCTTCGGATGCCGGTCTGATCAGGGCGGCCACATATGACCGAACTTGCGATCTTTGAAGTGCTGCGCGGGGCGCTCTGGGCGGCGGCCATGATGGCGCTGCCCATTCTTGCCGTAACGCTGGTCCTTGGTTTCGTCATCGGCCTGTTACAGGCGCTGACGTCCATTCAGGAAATGACGCTCACCTTCGTTCCGAAGATCCTTGCCGTGGTCGTCGTGTTCTTTCTGTCGCTTGGCTACATGACCCGCATTTGTCTGGACTTTTTCAACAATACCGTCCTCCCCATGATCTCCCGTTAGGGCCTCCATGCCGACTTCACGCTTCTTCGATTTGTCCAAGCCAACAGCGGTCCTTGCGATTGGCTTGATGATGATCATTCTCATCATGGTCCTGCCGGTACCAGCCTGGGTCATGGATATCGGCCTGACCGCGTCATTTGCCTTTGCCATCCTGATTTTCACGACCAGTATCTTTATCGAAAAGCCTTTGGACTTTTCGTCTTTTCCGAGTGTGCTTTTGGCCTCTCTGATGCTTCGTCTGGCGCTGAACGTATCCTCGACCAAACTGATCATCAGCCAGGGTCATACAGGGACGGATGCTGCCGGGAATGTCATCGAAGGCTTCGCCATGTTCATCATGGGCGGAAACCTGTTTGTCGGTCTCGTGGTGTTCGCGGTACTCGTCATCGTGAACTTCATGGTCATTACAAAGGGTGCGGGCCGGATGGCAGAGGTCGGCGCGCGCTTCGCACTGGACGCGATGCCTGGCAAGCAGATGGCCATCGATTCCGACCTCGCGGTGGGCGCTATCAGCCATGATGAAGCGCGCAGCCGCCGCCAGAAGGAACAGGAGGAGGCTGCATTCCTCGGCTCTCTTGATGGTGCGTCGAAATTTGTGAAGGGCGATGCGATCGCCGGCTTGTTGATCACCGCGCTGAACCTTGTCGCCGGTATCGGTTTCGGCATCGCGGCGCATGGTCTCAGCTTTACGCAGGCGCTCAGCAATTACTCCATCCTGACCGTGGGTGATGGTCTGGTCTCCCAGATTCCGTCCGTGATCGTGTCCGTGTCAGCTGCCATGCTTCTGGCCAAGGGCCGCGAAGACGGCGCGATCGATCTGGCTCTGGGCGCCCAGTTGGGCGGCAATGCCACGTCCCTGATGATCGTGTCCGGTATCCTGGCCGTCTTCGCGCTCTTTCCCGGCTTGCCCTTCATTCCCTTCATGCTGGCTGCGGCGGCGTTCGCCACGGCCTCCTTCTACATTCGCAGCCGCGAGCGTGAGCTGGCCGCAAAAGCGGAAGCGGGCGAAATCGAAGAGCCACAGACCAGCCTTGTCATTGGCGACTCAATTCATTCCGACGAGATCCATCTGGAAGTTGCGCCGGACCTTGTCGGTATGGTGTTGCAGGGGGCAGGCGGGTTCGAAAGCCGCATCGACAAGATTCGCAGGTATATCGCGGAGGAGTATGGTTTTGTCCTCCCGTCCATTCGGATGACTGACAATCCAACCCTGACCAAGAACGAATACCGTATCCGCATTCAGGGCGTACGCGTGGACAGCGGTCTTGTCCGTCCGGGCTCATTGCTTGCGCTGATGGAAGACGGTCAACTGCCGCACCTTCAGGGCGAGAAGGTCAAGGAGCCGGTCTACAAAGCGGCGGCGCGCTGGCTGCCGAACACAAAGAAACAGGAACTGGCCGCCGCCGGCATCCCGGCCGTCGAGCCGACCGAGGTGCTCGCCACCCATATGCTGGAAGTCATCCAGGCCAATTTCACCCTCGTCTTCACGCGTATGGTCATGCTCGACACGCTGGATGCGCTGACTCATATCAGCGACAGCGACCGGGCGGCTGCCAACCGGCGGTTCCTTGACGAATACATTCCCGGCAAGGTCAGCCCGGAACTCCTTCTGTCGGTCCTTCGCCTGTTGCTGGAAGAGCGCGTTTCGATCCGCAATTTGTTCCTGATCGTCGAAACGATTGCCGAAGTGAAAGCCCAGTCCAGCGCGCCGTCGCGTATCGTCGAGTTGGTCCGCCAGCGGCTTGGCTTCCAGATCGTGGACCGGCTTCAGGATGGCCAGGGCCGCCTGCCGCTGCTCCAGCTCTCCACGAATTGGGAGCAGAAATTCAACGAGCACGAAATCTCGCGGGAAGATGGCGGATCGGATATTGCCCTGCCGCCGGAAATGTTTGGAGAGCTGACAACAGCGGTGCAGGCAAAGCTCAACGAGATGGCGCAAAAAGGCGTCGTTGCCGCGGTGGCCACCTCCTCACGTCGGCGGCGTTTCCTCCAAACGGTCCTCGCCAGCAAGGGCGTTCGCAATGCCGTGCTTGCCTATGAGGAGATCGGCTCCAAGAGCAAGCCGTATATTGTAGGCGTCGTCTGATGCTGGAAGGGTTGCCATTCGGGCCTCAACTCTCGGCCTGGATCATCCTGTTCATGCTGATCGTGGCCCGGCTCACCTTTGTGATTTTCCTGATGCCGGGCATTGGCGACCAGACCGTGCCGGCGCGTGTGCGCGTGTCCCTCCTGCTCGGCGCGGCCACCCTGTTTGCCATGTCGGGCATTGTGTCGGCGCCTTCTGATATTTCGATCGCCAACTTTTTGGGCCTTGTGGGGGCGGAGACCATCATCGGCCTTGGCCTTGGCGTCCTGTTGCGAACATCGATCTGGATATTGAATATGGCGGGCGCCCTGATTGCCCAGACGATCGGGCTGTCGCAGATGCTCGGCATCGCGCTCGACACAGAGGCACAGACCGTTGTGTCCAACATGCTGGCCATGGCTGGCGCTGTCCTGCTTCTGTCTGCCGACTATCATGTCAGCGTCTTCGTCAGGTTGGCGGAAACCTATTCCGAGATCCCCGTGGGCGCGCTCACCCAGTTCGACCAGTCCTTTGTGATCGAGGGCATGTTCACGGCCATCAAGTTCGCTGTTCTGATTGCCTGGCCGTTCGTGGCGATCAATTTGCTCTACAATATTTCGCTGGGTTTCATAAACAAGGCGCTGCCGTCCCTGATGGTTGCCTTTGTCGGCGCGCCCTTCATGATCGGGGCAGGGTTTGTGCTTCTGGCCATTTCGGTATCAACTATTCTCATAGTCTGGATGGACCGGGTGTCCGGCTCCATTGGCTGGTGGTGAGGTAGACAATGGCCGAAGATCAGTCGGGAGGTGGCGAGAAGGAGTTCGAGGCAACCGAACAAAAGCGCCGTGAAGCGCGCCGGGAAGGAAATGTTGCCCAGTCCAAGGAAGCCAATACATTTGCCCTATTCGCCGGCATCATCATCGCAGCCATCGTGTTCAGCGCAGTGGTGGCGGGCGCAATGTTCAACGAGTTCTCCTCGCTGATGTATCATGCTGACAGTTATGCGACTGACGTATTTGATGATGGCGGCGGCGCGACCAAGGCTTGGCTGGTTCGTACACTGGTCAAGGTGATCCCCTTGTTTGCGATCCTTGCGGCCCTCGTGCTTGCGACGCTCGTCATCCAGCAGTCGATCGCGTTCTCGGTGAAGAAGATCAAGCTTGAATTCAACAAGATTTCCCCGACCGAAAATCTGAAGAAGAAATATGGCACCAAGGGCCTGCTCGATTTTCTAAAGGATATGGCAAAGATGCTGTTCGCCGGCGGGCTGGCGGCCGTATTCCTCTATGGATTTGCCCAGCACTATTATGCCAGCAGCGCGGTAGAGCTTGGCCACTTTTTCAATTTCACCTTCACTCAGGTCCTAACTCTCTTCCTCATCTTCGGGGCTTTCCAGTTCGCGCTTGCCGCCATCGACTTGCCATTGCAGCGGCAATTGCACGCCAACAAGCTGAAGATGAGCCGGGAAGATATCAAGAAGGAGCAGAAGCAGAGCGAAGGCGACCCGCAACTCAAGCAGAAGCGGCGTGAGAAGGCGTCCAGCATGAGCCGCAACCAGATGATGCAGAACGTCAAGACGGCGACGGTCGTCATGGTCAACCCGGAGCATTACGCCGTCGCCCTCAAATGGGATCCGGAAGGTGGTCGCGCGCCTGTCTGCATCGCCAAGGGGGTCGATCACCTTGCCGCCAAGATTCGCGAAACGGCGACGGCCAATGATATACCGATCTATCGCGATCCTCCCTCGACACGGTCGATCTACCGCTTGGTCGACATTGATGAAGAAATCCATCCGGATCATTTCGCTGCTGTGGCTGCCGCGATCAGCTTCGTGGATCGTGTCCGCAAACAGACACAGGGGAGCTGATGGCAGACCCGCGCCCGAAACTGCTCAAGCTTGTCGCGCTGAAACGTCAGAAGGCAGAGCAATCCCTGGCCATTGTTCAGGCCCGGCTTCGCGAGCTCGCGAAAGAACTGGACACTCTGCAATCGGAATTCTCCAAAGCGGACCAGGCCGGAGACATCCAGGCGCTCATGCTGGCAAGCCGGTATGGCCATGCCGTGCGTGTGCAGCGGGAGATGGACCTCAAGCGGTCAGAAATCGCGCAGACAAAACTGCACCTCCATCAGGCCAGGGAAGACCTCAAGATGATCCTGAATTCCGAAGACCAGCTGAACCAGATGGGTGTGAAGTCCTGAGGGCCAGGTCATGGCCCGGTGCTATACAGGGATCAAATCAGGCGGCGTTTGAGGCCAGATCGTCGGCTTGCACGCGATTGCGACCATTGCTCTTGGCGAGGTAAAGTCGCTGGTCTGCCTGTTCGATCAGGTCGCTCATGGCCATGCCAGGCTGATACTGGGTGACCCCGAAAGAGGCCGTGATAGCGCCAATGGGAGTCTTCGTTCCCTTCAGGACAAGCTTCCGCTGGAACATTTGTTCCCGGATCCTGTCGATCAGCTGGGCCGCCTGTTGGACGCTCGTCGCCGGCAGGATGATCGCAAACTCCTCGCCGCCATAACGCGCGACAAGGTCCTTGCCCTTGATGTTATTGGTGATGATCGATGCAAAGATCTTGAGGATCTCGTCACCAACCCGATGCCCGAAATTGTCATTCACGCGCTTGAAATGGTCGAGATCGGCCATCACGAGGCTCAGGCTCGATCCATGTTTCTTTGCCGCATCCACTTCTGCGGCCAGTCGCAGATCGAAGGCGCGCCGATTGTAGATTGAGGTCAGCGGGTCGCGCATGCTCTCATTGCGCACGGCTTCGAGTTCCTGCTGCAGTCTTTCGATCTGCTTCTTGGAAGCCATCAGGCCCTCACTCAGCTGGCGGCTGTGTTCGGTCATGCGGCGGCTTTCCGACATCAGGCGGGCCACTGCGGTGGAAAGGGCATTCGACGAGCTCGTATCAGACAGGCCGCGCTCAATCTGCTTCAACGCAAGTTCGAACTGGTCGCTGTTTTCCACGCTGGTGCCGACAAGGTCCAGGACGCTGGATAATTGCTGCTCGACTTCGCGCCCGATATTTTCCCGCTTCACATGGTCATCGGTGGGACGAAGGTGCAAATTGTAGACTTCGTCGATTTCATACTGGCATAGCCCGCCACGTTCCAGCATCTCGTCGACCGCGACCACGATCTTCTTGTCGGATTTTGCAGCGTAGGCGAACATCAATGCGAATGTGTTGGGAAAGGGCGGCGTGCCATGTTGCGCGATGAGTTCGGTCGCAACACCTGCGTGTTCATACACTTTGGCAAAGGCCTGCTGGTCCTCAGGACATACGAATACAGGCGTTTTGGACTCGTTCATCTGAATCCATCCCCATTGATCAATTATCAGTCGTCAGCTGTGACCTTAAGGGGGGCCTGTTCAAATAAGGTTAAATGAATTGATAAGACTGCACGTTGATTGGGTTTTCAGCGGGGAAAATGCCCCAAATGGCAAAAACTTCTCCCCCAATCCCTGGCGATCCCGGCGCGATTCGAACGCGCGACCTACAGATTAGGAATCTGTTGCTCTATCCTGCTGAGCTACGGGACCGCTGGTTGGGTTCGGCTATACGGTAATTGCGACGCGGATTGAAGTCGCCAATTTCCGGCTCTACGCTGCGGGGCAGGGGGCGTCGCAAACTTCCGGCGCGGCAGATGGACGAACGGCATGGCACGATCGACAGGATGGTTAGGGATGGTCCTCATCCTCGCTGCGTGCAGCGCTCCCGGCCCCCTGGACGAACTCGAGCCTGGTGAACGCGGCCGAGTCGTGCGCGTGGTCGATGGCGATACGATCGTGCTGGATACGGGCCAAAGCGTCCGTCTGGTTGGTATCGAGGCCCCATCCGGCGGGTACAAGGAGCGTGAACCCCAACCCTATCACACCGAGTCCAAACGCATGATGGAAGACATGGTGCTCGGCCGGAAGATTCAGCTCCATTATGGCGGACTGACGCGCGACCGGTATGACCGAGCGCTCGCCCATGCGCAGACGGTGGATGCGCTCGGGCCGACATTCTGGCTCAATGCGGAGATGGTGAAACGTGGCGGCGCGCGGGTTCGAGTCTATCCGGACACAGCAGCAGCGAATGCACCCCTTCTGGAGTTCGAGCGCGACGCGCGACGGCAGGAAACTGGCCTGTGGCGTTCGATGCAGTATCGCATACCCTATGCCAGCGACCTGCCGGAAACTTTCGAGGGCTTCCAGCTCGTGCGGGGGCATGTCGTCAATATGCAGGGGACTGACGGATATGGGGCTGTCTGCGACCTCTCGCTTGAGGGCTCCCCGCTGAAGTTGCAAATCCAGACAGCGGCTGCGTCGCTATGCCAGGAAGCGCCCGGGCATATGGTTTTGGCGCGTGGCTATGTGCGCGGCAACAAAATGGAAATCTCCCATACGCTCAATTTCGAGTTCATGGAGGCCCCGACCCATTAGGTGCCGGGCAGCAAGCCGGCTTCGTCCGGGTCGCCGACAATGCGCTCGAGCGCGCGGCGCAGCTTGCCCAGTGCCTGATGTTCGATCTGCCGCACACGTTCCTTCGAAATGCCGAGTTCGTGACCAAGGGTTTCGAGCGTGACGGAATCCTCGCAGAGGCGGCGCTGCATGATGATATGCGTCTCGCGTGGGTTCAGCGCCTTCAGCGCATTGGCGATCCATTCCTTGCGGCGCGTGGAGTCCCGCGACTCCATGACCTGCTGTTCGGGAATGGGCGCGGCGTCGGGCAGGAGGTCCTGCCACTCGCCATCGCCATCCACCGCCATGGGGGCGTTGAGAGACCGGTCGGAAGCGGACAGGCGCGACGCCATGTTTTCCACGTCGCGCTCCGGCACGCCGAGATGCTCGGCAATCCATGTCCGGTTTTCCCGGGTCATCACACCGTCGCCAGTATCGTCGATGCGGGCGCGCAGGCGGCGCAGATTGAAGAAGAGAGATTTCTGGGACGAAGTTGTCCCCGTGCGCACAATCGACCAGTTGCGCAACACAAAGTCCTGGATGGAGGAGCGGATCCACCAGCTGGCATAGGTCGAGAAACGTACCTTCCGGTCAGGCTCGAACCGGGCGGCGGCCATCATCAGGCCGACATTCCCTTCCGAAACGAGGTCCGGCATGGGGAGGCCATAATGGCGAAATTTCGAGGCCATGGCGATCACGAGGCGAAGATAGGCGCGGGTCAGTTCATGCAGGGCGCGCTCATCTTCTTCCTCGCGCCAGCGGCGGGCAAGATCCAGCTCATGCTCGGCTTCCAGCATCGGCGCCTTCATCGCCTTTTTCACATAGGTACGATCCGCAGGTCCGTTGGAGCTATAGGCATTTGCCATGACGGGTCATCTCCTTCTGCGACGGGCATGTTGCCAAACTAACACAGTCTCTACGGGCTAGAGCGCATGCTGGATCAGAATCGTTCCCAACTTTAATCACTTTATGGAGAGCGCCATGAGGAGCGCGGCCCAGGCTTGACCTTATGGCGACATCGCCAGTACGGTTTCGGAACATTAGGCGAACGAAATTGAGGCACTCATGGCTGAGCTGGCAGATATTGGCATTCCGGACTCGCGGGCCGGAGAAATCGTCCGGGGGACGCGGCGACTGCTTGGCGGGCTCGGCTTTTTCGGCGTGACGGAAATGAGCCTGGCCAACAATCGCCGGGCGGACATTGCTGCCGTCGGTCCTTCAGGCGAAATCTGGATGGTGGAGGTAAAGTCGTCGATTGCCGATTTCCGGTCGGATTCGAAATGGCCTGAATACATGCCCTTTTGCGACCAGCTCTATTTCGCCGTCGCCAGCGATTTCCCGCAGGAGCTTATCCCGGATGAGACGGGGCTGATCGTGGCCGATGCATTCGGTGGGGCGGTCATCCGGGATGCGCCGGAGGACAGGCTGCCGGCGGCGCGGCGCAAGGCCGTTACCCTGCGCATGGCGCGCCTCGCCGCCATGCGTTTGACCCAGACGGCAGATATCGGCTGGACGGCGGCACCGGCCTTGCTTACCTGAGCTTCATGAGTCACGCCTTTCCCATTGCAATACGGGTCGAAGACGCCCTGAAACCGGGCGTCAAAGCGGCCCGTACCCGTAGCGACGCTGAAGCGCTTGCGCCCGGCTACATGATCGAGTCGCTATCAACCGACTGGCTCAACGTGACCGAGGAAGAGGCCGAGGCCTATCTGAAATCCCACAATGATGAAGAGGGGGCCCACGGCCACCTCCAGAAATATGAAGACAATGAGGGCAAGCCCGTCCTCGCTGTGACCTGGTGGAAACTGGTCGACCCTGCCGTGGTCACGCGCCTTCCGGCAACGCGCAAGAAAAAACCGGCGACTGAGAAGCCGCCGGTCGAAGACCATACCGATGATCTCTATTTTCGGTCTGGCCGAACCAAGCCACGCCGCAAGCGCTACATTGATCCTCGCCAGATGGATCTGTTCAAGTCCAGCTAGAGCAGGCCCTTGACCGCCTCGGCCACCTTGTCTGCGGTGATACCGAAATGCTCGTACAGCTTCTGGTAAGGCGCACTGGCGCCGAAACTGTCCATGCCGACAAAGGCGCCTTTTGAGCCGAGCCAGCGATCCCAACCGAAGCGGACGCCGGCCTCGACGGCCACTTTTGGCAGGTCACCGCCCAGCGTTTCGCGCTGGTACTTCTCGTCCTGCTGCGCGAACAATTCCATGCATGGCATCGAGACGACGCGGACATGGATTTTCTCTTTCGCCAGCTCAGCCTGGGCCTGAAGCGCAATCTCCACTTCCGAACCGGTCGCGATCAGTACCGCAGCTTCGCGCGACTTCACGCCGGATGGCGAAACGACATAGCCGCCGAGCGCGCTGAGATTCTCGTCCGTGTGCTCCTTGCGCGCCGGGGCAAGACCCTGGCGGGTAAGCGCCATTGTGGCGGGGCCGTCGGCATTGTTGAGGGCAACTTCCCAGCATTCGGCAGTTTCGACACCGTCGGCCGGGCGGAAGACCCGCATGTTCGGCATCGCGCGGAGCGAGGCAACTTGTTCGACCGGCTGGTGGGTCGGGCCGTCTTCGCCGAGGCCGATCGAGTCATGGGTCATGACATGCACCACACGCGCACCCATCAGGGCGCCGAGCCGGATGGCCGCGCGGCTATAATCCGCAAAGACGAGGAACGTGCCGGAATAGGGGATGATGCCGCCATGCAGCGCCATGCCGTTCATCGCGGCGGCCATGCCGTGCTCCCGTACACCATAATGGACATACCGGCCCGCCCAGTCGGACGGCGTCATAGGCGTCGTAACCGCAGTCTTCGTATTGTTGGAGCCTGTCAGGTCAGCTGACCCGCCGACCATTTCCGGGACGAGGTGCGTAAGCACTTCGAGGGCGGCGCCGCTCCACTGACGGGTAGCTTTCTTCTCGCCGCCTTCAACGACCGCCTTCTTGTACTTGATGATCGCCTTGGAGAGGTTTTTCGGCAGGCGTCCGGCCATGGCGGCGTTGAACTCGCCCTTGTGCGGCGAGGCCATCTGGCGCTCTTTCCAGGCCTTTCGGGCCTCGGCGCCGCGTTCGCCGACCTTCTTCCAGGCTTTCTCGATGGCAGCGGGAACTTCGAACGGCGCGTGAGGCCAGCCGATATTCTCGCGGATACCGGCGATCTCGTCGGGGCCGTAAGGACCGCCATGAGCCTTGCCGGTACCGGCCAGCTTGGGCGCGCCATACCCGATGATGGTCTTGACCGCGAGGAAGACGGGCTGCTTCTGTTTCTGGGCCCATTTCAGGGCCGCCTCGACGTCTTTCTCGTCATGGCCGTCCACTTTGCGGGTGATCCAGCCGGAGGCTTCAAGCCGTGCGCACTGGTCGGTGGAATCTGCGACATCGATGTTGCCGTCGATGGTTACCGAATTGTCGTCCCAGAGGACGATCAGGCGGTCGAGTTTCATGTGACCCGCGAGCGTGATCGCTTCCTGGCTGACGCCTTCCATCAGGCAGCCATCACCAACGATCACGTAGGTCTTGTGGTCAACGAGGTCGTCACCGAAGCGCGCATTCAGATGACGTTCTGCCATCGCCATGCCGACGGCGGTGGCGATGCCCTGGCCCAGCGGGCCGGTCGTCGTCTCGACACCCTTGGTGACGAAGTTCTCAGGGTGGCCGGGTGTGTTCGCACCGAGCTGGCGGAAATTACGGATGTCATCCCGGCTGACGGATTTGTAGCCGGTGAGGTGCAGCAACGAATAGATCAGCATCGAGCCGTGGCCCGCCGACAGGATGAACCGGTCGCGGTCTGGCCAGTCAGGCTGGGAGGCGTCAAATTTCAGGAATTTGCGGAAAAGGACGGTTGCAGCGTCTGCCATGCCGAGCGGCAGGCCGACATGTCCGGATTTGGCCGCCTCGACGGCGTCCATGGATAGGGCGCGGACGGCGTTTGCCATGTCGCGGTTCGTGACAGCCATTCTGCTGGTCTCCTTTGGTTTGCGGAAGTCGTAGGCCAGACTAAGGCCGTTGCGTCAAGTCGCTTGGCGGATTGGGATAATACCGTTACTTCATTGTGTATATGAGTGAAATCGATCCTGCCATCCGCCAGCTTGATGAGGCGTTGATACGACTGGAAGGCGCGCTCGACAGCCTGATGGCGCGCGCCGGCAATCCTGACGTGATCAAAGCCGAGCTTGCCGCCCTCGTTTCCGACCGATCTGACCTGGCCGAACAGCTCGATGCATCTCTGGCACGGGAAAAGCAATTGCAGCTGTTGGCAGACGAAGCAAGCGAGGCCCTTGGCTCTGCCATCGAGGAAGTCCGCGCCGCCATTGGCCGGGAAGGGCAGCCGGATGGCTAAGGCAGATATCCAGCTTCGCGGCCGGTCATATTCCATTGCCTGCGCTCCCGGACAGGAGAGCCGCATTCAGGCCCTGTCCAGGCAACTTGATGCGCGGGTGAACCAGATCGCAGGGGCGGTCGGTGACATTGGTGATGAGCGCCTGCTGCTGATCACGGCGCTGGCCTTGCTGGACGAACTGGATTCGGCGCGCCGCTCAGCGCCCGGCAGCGCCACCAGCGAAGCCAGGGCCGCCGAAGCCCTGATCAAGGCGGCCAGTCGGATCACCTCATTGGCAGAACGGATGGAAAGCGGCAGCTGATCCCCGCGACGCTTTGCGCGTGGCAAACAGCCTCTCGCGCTTTATGCTCTCCTCTTCACGTTGCTTGAAAGGCCGCCCATGCAAACCATCCTGATGACTGGCTTCTACGTTGCGCTTGCGGCGCTGGTGGTCGTACTGGGGATCGGCATCGCCAACATCGCCCGTACCGATGACAAACAGGCAAGCCGGTCCAACAAGCTGATGCGTCTGCGCATCATGATTCAGGCGATCGTGATTGTGCTCCTTGTTGCGCTTGGCGTAACGTTGGGTGCAGTCAAGATCGGTTTCTGAGGGCGCGCGTCATGGTCAAACTGGACAAGATCTACACCCGCTCCGGTGACAAGGGAAAAACACGCCTCTCGACAGGTGAGCCGGTCGACAAATGGCATCCGCGCGTCGTTGCCTATGGCACGGTAGATGAGACCAATGCCGCGCTCGGTGTGGCCGCGCTCAAGGCCGAGGGTGATATGCTCGCCGCCATCCGCCGTATCCAGAACGATCTGTTTGATCTTGGCGCTGACCTTGCAACGCCAGACCGAGGCAAGACCCTCGAATGGACTCCGTTGCGCATCATTGAAAGCCAGGTGAAACGGCTTGAAACCGAAATCGACGCGATGAACGAGCATCTCGCCCCATTGGACAGCTTCATCCTGCCGGGCGGCAGCGACCTCGCCGCGCACTTCCATGTCGCGCGGACGCTGTGCCGCAGGGCCGAGCGGGAAGTGGCGGAAGTCTTCGCGATGGAAGACGAAATCGTCAGCCCCGAAGCGCTTGCCTATATCAACCGACTGTCGGACTGGATGTTCGTCGCCGGCCGTGTTGCCAATAATAATGGCGCCGACGACGTCAAATGGGTGCCCGGCGCGAACCGCTAGGCGCGCTGCGTGTCTCGCACCTCTGCCATCAGGCCGAACAATTCGATCACGGGTGTAACCACGCCATCCCCGCGATATTCCCGGTAGAGCGTATCGACATTGACGGCGATGCGTTCGGCGTCGCCCCAACTTGAATAGTCCCCGAGAGCAAAATTCAGCGCGGCATCGCGCACACTTAGGCCAGCCTCAAATCGCCTGCGCGCTTCGGCGTCCACGAATTTGAGGTATTCAGCAACTCGGCGGACGCCCGCCTTGTCCGTCACCGGACCATGCCCCGGCACAATGACATCGACGTCCATCTCGCAAATCCGGTCGCACGCTCCGATCCAGTTGGAGACAGGCCCTGCCCACATCAGAGGCGTGCCATCAATGAACAGGATATCGCCCGTGAAAACCGTCTTGTCGCCGGGCACATGCACCAGTACGTCGCCTTCTGTATGGGCAGGGCCGACTTCGATCAGCTCGACCGCCTTGTCGCCGACTTTCAGATCCATCTGACCTGTAAAGGTCTGTGTCGGTGCGCGCTCCTCAACGCTGTCAAAATCGAACGGCGCAAAGATGTCGGCAAAATAGCTGCCGGCAGGTCCAAGCTGCCCGCCGAGCTTCTTGAACTGGGCCAGCATGGCAGGGGGCACTTCAACCATTTCCTTCGCGCTGGCTTCCGACGCGATGATCTCCGCCTGCGGACAACAGCCATTGCCATGACAATGATCGCCATTTGCGTGCGTATTGACGATGACACCAATGTCCTCTGCGGCAAGACCGGTCGCATCCTGCATCGCACCCAGCATGGTGCGGGTAAGCGGCATGTCGAACAGCGTGTCCACGAGCAGAGACTGGTCACCGTCCCGGATCAGGCCAGCATTCGACCAGCCCCATCCGCCATCCGGCTGCAGCCAGGCATAAAGCCCGTTGCCGAGATCCTTCAGGCCATGTGTATAGGTCCAGCGTTCAGCCATCATGTTCTCCCGTCCTCGCCCGCATCAAGTCAGGGAATGGACGGGAGGGCAAGGTCAGAACCGGTCGAGCAGGCGGCGAAGGTATTCGCGCTCTTCCTCATCGTCGGATTCATTGTAGCGCTGGCGCAGCTCTTCGAGGATGTCCTTGGCGCGCTGTCGTTCGCTTGCATCCGGAATGTTGACCTCTTCGCCACTATTGCCCGGTCCGCCGGCGGGGCGACCGAAGGGATCGCTGGTCTGAGCGTCCTGGCCATTGCGCTCGCGTTCCAGCGTGTCGAGGCGTTCGGCCAGGTCGCGCGAGATTTCGGAGAGGGCGTTGGTGGCCATTTCCTGATTGCGGGCGGCGCGGCGCTCATTGCCTTGTTGCAGCGCGTCTTCGGCCTGACGCTGGGCGCGGCGAATATCTTCCAGCGCGTCGGGATCGACGCGCCCTTCGAGCGCATTCTCGCCTTCCGTGCCGGCGCCTAATCCCTGTTCGCGGGCAAATTCCTCGACCAGCCGACCAAGGCGGGCCTGCCGCTCGGCAAGGGATTCCGATTGTCCGGGACCAGAGCCTTCACCTTCATTGCCTTCGGCAAACTCTCCGCCGCCGCTGCCGGGACGTTCGCCATTCTCCTCGCCACCCCCTTGCGGGGCTTCGGTCTGGCCGCTGCCCGCTTCGCCGCCGCCGGGTTCGCCAGATTCCTGTCCCTGCTGAGTGCCGGATTGCTGGCCGGGTTGTTGGCCAGGCGCCTGGCCACCCTGTTCCTGTCCTGACTGGCTAGGGCGTTCGCCGCGTTCCTGGGCCAGCGTGTCATCATTCAGTTGGCGCTGCTCACGCAGGATTTCGGACAGACGGCGCATGGCATCGGTCAGTTCCTGTTCTTCCGGCGGCAGGTCTTCCTGCTCGCCATCAGCCTGCTGTCCGGGCATGCCCGGCATGCCACCCGAGCCGGACTGACCCTGCTGGAATTCGAGATTTTGCAGCATGTTCGTGATGTCGGACAACAGCTGGCGGGCCTGGTCCGTCGCGCCGGTCTCGGTGAGGTCCTGCAGGGCATTCAGCATGTCCTCGAAATCCTGCCCGCCGAGATCTGGCCCGCCGGACATGGCTTCCTGATCCATTTGCATTTGCGGCTGCTCGCCGCCATTGGCGATGGCCTCGGCCATCTTGGCGGCAAGGTACTCATTTGCCGCATCCCGGAAGGCTTCCATGCGCTGCTTGATCTCGTCTTCGGAGGCGCCATCACGCAGGGCCTGTTCGAGGGCCCGGCGCGCGGCTTCAAGCCGTCTCAGCGCATCGGCTGCGCTGCCATATTCGGCGCGTAGCGCCAGCGCCCAGAGCAGGGGATCTACCTGTTCGGCTTCGTCTTTTGTGGCGGCTGTGTCGAGGATGCTCCGGGCAGTCCGGAAGGTGAGGTAGACGCCCTGGTCACGGATATAGCGCTCGCCCTTATAGGTCATCGCATCCAGCATCAGCGCGGCTTTCTGGATATCTGGCGGGGCGGTGCCGAGGCGATTTGCGGCGGTCAGATTGAGGGTATCCTGTTGCAGCGCGTCGTCATTCTTCGACAGGTCAGCATAGTCGCGTGGCTCACGGAGTACCGTGACGCGAACTTCCTGCGCAACCCGGGCGATCGGGTCGAGGAAGAGTTTTTCGGGCAGCTTGAACTCTACTGGGGCGCTGAGGCCGGTCTGACCGGCGCCATCGGTCGCGACGAGGCGCAGGGTGACCGGCATTCCGGCCCAGCGATGCCGTGTCAGGTCAAGTTGGGTGATATCCTCGGCGGATGTGGGCGCCGCGCCGGACAGGGGAATTCCCACATGGTCGGCTTCGTCCGGCGCAGCCGGGTTGGGCGTTTGCAATCTGATCTGAAGCTCCAGCGAGGAGACGCCATAATCATCCGATACGGCCCAGGCGATTTCAGTCCGGTCCTGCCGTCCCATTTCAGGCGCCTTCACGAAGCGCGCGACCGGCGCGTCATCTGGAGAGGTGAGCAATTGCCAGCCCGCCCGCTCGCCCCACCAGTTCACGGACAGGCGTGTGTCCTCGACAATCTTCGCCCGGGCTTCATAGGCGCCATCGGGCGTCGGTTCGAACCGCTGCTTGTGGGTGGTTTCGCCCTTCAGGATCAGTTTGGGCGCGCTATGGGCCTGGGTGCGCAGGGTCACTTCAGAGCCTTCCGGCACGCGTACATTCTGCAACTCAGGTGTCAGGAAGATTGGCGCGCGGCCAGTATGTTCCGGCGGTGTGATCCAGGCTTCGACCACCATGCCGTCAGCGCCCACAAGGGCGCCATAGTCCGGAAACAGGGCGCGTTGCAGGCGTGCGTCAGCATCCGTTCCGGCAAACACACCCATCAGGACGAGCAGGGCCGGCAGGACGGCTCGCATCCAGTAGGGGTCGAGGCGGTTCCAGTCCCGCGACAGGGAGGGCGGCTTCAGGCGTTTGGCTTCTTCCAGCAGGCGCAGGCGATGCTTCTGCCACAATTTCTGCGATCCGCGGCTCACGCTTGCCGGGCGGTCGGTCAGGGACGAGACGGGCCGTAAATCTGATTGCTGATCGAGCAGGCGCGCGGCGTCCTCACGGCTGACGGGCGTATAGCGCCGGCCGCCTTGCAGGATGAACAGGATGGATCCGCCGAGGAAAAGGATCGTCGCCACGGCGGCGACGGCCGCGCCCATGCGGTCAATGACGCCCGCCAGAGCAATGGCCAGAAAGATCGCAACAAAGGTCAGGAAGGGCCAGAACGCCTTGAAGAAGGCATAGACCGTCAGCTTCCGCCGTGTGGCGGAAACCTTGGCGTGGAGCGCCTTCATGCCGTCTGAGTTAGCCAATCAGGTACCTTTTCAAGGGCGATCATTTCTTCAAAGTCCGGACGGCGGCGCACAATGTCAAATGACGACCCGTTCACCAGAACTTCCGGAACCAGCGGCCTTGCATTGTAGGAGGATGACAGCACAGCGCCATAGGCACCTGCAGACATGAAGGCGATCCGCTGGCCGGGCCGCACGGCGGTCATCTCACGGGCCTTGGCAAATTTGTCGGTCGACTCGCAGATCGGGCCGACCACATCATAGGTCTTGCGCTCCGCCCCTGCGCCGGCCTGAACCAGAGGCAGGATATCGTGATAAGCGTCATAGAGCGCGGGGCGCATGAGGTCGTTCATGCCCGCATCAATGATCAGGAAATTCGTATCGGGCGCTGCTTTTTCATACAGCGCCGTGCTGAGCAGCACGCCGGCATTGCCTGTAATCACACGGCCCGGCTCAAGGATAACCTGCACGCCGAGGTCCTGTGTCACCTCAGCGATCATGGCGGCGTAATCAGAGGGCGGCGCCGGCGCGTCGCTGTCCCTGTAGGGGATGCCCAGCCCGCCGCCGAGATCGATGCGGCGGATATCATGGCCAGCCTCGCGCAAGCGTTTGGCGAGGCCCACAACCTTCTCAAAAGCGGCTCGCATCGGGACGAGATCGCCGATCTGACTGCCGATATGCACATCCACGCCGACAACACGGATGCCGGGCAGCGTGGCGGCTTCGGCATAGAGGTCTTCGGCATCGCTCCACGGCACGCCGAACTTGTCGCCCTTCTTGCCGGTCGAGATGTTCGGATGGCCGCCTGCGGCGACGTCAGGATTGACCCGGATCGCGACGGGCGCCTCGGTACCGGTCAGGCTGGCGACCTCTGACAGGCGGCGCAGTTCGGCGGCGCTTTCGACATTGAATTGGTGGATGCCGGCGCGCAGGGCCAGCTGCATTTCCTCGGCCGTCTTGCCGACGCCGGAAAACACGATGCGCTCCGCCGGAATGCCCGCCCGCAGGGCGCGCTGCAATTCACCGCCGCTGACGACATCTGCGCCGCAGCCTTCTTGCGCCAGCGTCGAAAGAACGCCGAGATTCCCGTTCGATTTGACGGAATAGGCGATCAGGCAATCCTGGCCTTCAAAGGCCGAGGCGATGACGCGGGCATGCCGTACCAGGGTCGCCGAGGAATACACATAGCAGGGCGTGCCGACTTCATCGGCGATCTGGTTGAGGTTCACGCCTTCGCAATGGAGGCTGCCATCCTGATAGGTAAAATGGTGCATGGACTACTCGACTTCGCCGAGCGCGCCATTGTCGATGGGCGTCGTCGGCTTGGCTTCCGGGACGACGCCGCCCCATTGATTGGTCACCGGGCCTTCGGCTTCGGTCATGTCGAGTTCGGTCGCAACGGCGACCGGTTCGACAGGGTCAGCGGGGGCGACGGCTTCCACCACCAGCGTGGTAGGCTGGCTTTGGCATGCGGCGGCGAGGCACAGCCCCGTAAGGCCGGCGATCAATCGCACGGCGAGCAATGGTGTTGGTAATTTCATGGACCGCTCCCTACGCGCCGCCAAGCAATTCGTCATCTGCATCCGTATCCGTGTCTTCGTCCTCACGGTCGGGCAGACTTGGCAAATTGTTTTGGTTCTGGGGCGGCAGTTCAGCAGGCTCCAGGCCATCGTTTGGCTCACCCCAGAGCGGATCAGGGCGCTTCAGGTCTCCGGTCAGGCCGCAGGCTGCCAGATTGGCAGACGTGACCATGAGAGCGGCGGCGAAAAGAAGGGGGCGTTTCATCAATGACTACTC
>DHZF01000094.1:0-146 GCA_002414505.1 Hyphomonas sp. UBA5111
AGTTGGGAATCCGCCTCGTCCGGCAGCCCGGGAGTAAGACCTCCCCGGATGGGCCATACGTGTCAAAAGCACGGTGGATCCGTTCGCGCGGCGCCGGTAACGAAGACCCGGGACCATGGGCCTCCTTGAGGGTGCTCGCCGAAATT
>DHZF01000094.1:357-39105 GCA_002414505.1 Hyphomonas sp. UBA5111
AGCGCCACGGCGCCTGCCGCGCCGACGGTTCCGTGAGGGGCCGGCTACGAGATACCCGGATGGCGAGAGCCAGTCCGGCTTTGGGTGCTGAAAATCCCTATTTTTGTATCTTTCAAGACGCTTTTAAAACCCCCATACACGCGCGATGCGATTCCTCCTCCTCTTCCTCCTCAGCCTTGAAATACTCTGGTTTGTCAGCCCCGCTTCCGCACAGCTGACAAGCGGTATCTCGCGCCCCGAAATCACCGAAGGTGCCCGCTCGGTCGGGTATCGCGCCGCCTATGACCCGGACCAGAATGGGCTCGCGCAGCGGATCCATATGGAGCACGCGCTGACGGGCTCGATCGCCGTGAGAGGCGTGATCCAGGCGCGCAAGACGGATTCCCGCGCTACTGATTTCGATTACGTTCAGGGCGAATTGCGCTGGCAGGCCACGCCAGACGCCGCGCGCTGGGCTTCCGGTGTGCGACTGGACGTACGGCTGCGGGACAGAGATCGGCCAGGCCAGATTGCGCTGCACTGGCTCAACCAGATCCAGCTGACGGACGAGATGCGGGCACGCTTTTCGGCCATTGCAAGCATGCAGACCGGATCCGGACGCGAGTCCGGGACCTTCCTGCAAACACGGGGGGAACTCAGCCGGCGGCTGGAGGGCGGGGTCGATATCGGCGCGGAGGTCTACAACATTTATGGCCGGGCCAGCGACCTCCTGCCGGTCTCACAGCAGAGCCATCTTGCGGGGCCGTTCGTCTCGCTGCCCCTGACCACATCCCTGACCTTGCGGACGAGCGCTCTGGTTGGGCTGACGTCGGGGTCAGCGGATGCAACGTTTCGCGTTTTTCTCACACATGGGTTTTAACGTCACAGAAGTCCCTCGCATCTGGCGGACCATTACGGTAAACGTGATTTTAATGCAGACAAAGGACGGGTAAGTCCGCGATGGATCGCAACACCAAATTGGCAATCTCAGGTGCGGCGGTCGCAAGACGGGAACAGAAGCGTCAGGAAAACGGCGCCTCTGGCGGCAAAACCAAGAAGGGGACACTCATGCGCGCAATCTTCGGAATCTTCCCGCTGCTGGTCATCCCGGTAGCACTCTACAATCTTCTCGCCATCGGCTTTGGCGGATCGGTCGAGATGGCCAATGAGTTCGGCGAAATCATCCGCGCGGATTCCGCGCCGATCCTGTCGCTCCTGAATGACCGGTTTATCAGCCTGCCCATGATTTCCGGTGTCGACTGGGTCCTCACCAAGGGCGATGCGATCCTGTTGCTGGCGGTGGTCTTCCTGTTCCTGGAAATTCTGAAATCGACCTCGACAGGCACGTCAACGATCATCAATCACGCCGTTTCGATGATCCTGTTCATCGTCTGCCTGATCCAGTTCCTGCTCTTGCCGAACTTTGCGACATCCACCTTCTTCATCCTGATGTCGATGACCTTGCTGGACGTGTTGGCGGGCGTGGTCGTCACAATCGTCTCGGCCCGCCGCGATTTCGGCGTCGGCGAAATGTAGGCGCGGGGCAAACCGAATGCAGAAAAGGGCCTGCCAGCTGGCGGGCCCTTTTTCGTTTCCGGTCAGTCCTTGCTGTAGAGATCCGAGAGCTGCTTCTGGATCGCAGCCATCTGGGCCTGCATGTTGGCCAGCGCCTCGGCCTGGTATTCCATCATCGGATTGAGGGAAGATGTCTCACTCCGGGACTGTGCATTCTTCAGCGTCGGCATGAACAGTTTCATCGCCTCTTCGAACATGGACATGTTGCGCTTGGCCTGCTGCTCGAACATGTTCATCGGATTGGCGGCCTTGCGCCATTCCTTCTGCGCCTCGGAAAAGCTGTTCATCGACATTTCGAGATAGGAGGGCAGGAAAGTCTGGGCCCCACCGCCATAGAACCCGATCAACTGTCGCAGGAAGTTCAGCGGCAGCGCGCCTTCGCCCTTTGTCTCGTTCTCGAAAATGATCTGCGTGAGGACCTGACGGGTCAGATCCTCTCCGGATTTCGCATCCCGCACCTCAAAGTCGCGCCCTTCCCGGACGAGCTCGGACAGATGGTCCAGCGTCACATAGGAGGAGGTCGACGTGTCGTAGAGACGACGGTTTGCATACTTCTTGATGATGATCAGATCGTCTGATCCATTCCCTTTGGCCATGTCCTGCCCTCTGCTTCATGGATTTGCGAAGCAATTTTTGTGCTATGCAACAAGTCTGGCACAAATTTTCCCTGCGACCAATGCGCTATTGCTATCGATGCAACAGAATGGCTAGCTGACCCATGTCAAACGACACGGGAGGAAATACGTGATGACTAGAGTAGCTCTGGTCACTGGAGGCACGCGCGGTATCGGGCGAGCGATCAGTGAAACCATGAAGAACAAGGGATATGCGGTTGCAGCGAATTTCGCCGGCAACCAGCAGGCCGCGGATGAATGCGCCAAAGAACTCGGCATCAAATGCTACAAGTTCGATGTCGCGGATTATGATGCCGTTACGGAAGGTCTGGCGCAGATCGAAAAGGATCTCGGGCCGGTTGATGTCGTGGTGAACAATGCCGGCGTCACCCGGGATGCGCCATTTCACAAGATGACCCGCGAACAATGGCAGCAGGTCATCGACATTGACCTGACGTCTGCGTTCAATGTGACGCGCCAGGTCTGGGAAGGGATGCGTGAGCGCGGTTGGGGCCGCATCATCAACATCTCATCCATCAACGGCCAGAAGGGCCAGTTCGGCCAGGCCAACTATTCCGCCGCCAAGGCCGGCCTGATCGGCCTCAGCAAGGCCCTTGCCCAGGAAGGCGCCAAGAAAGGCATTACCGTGAACACGGTCTGCCCTGGCTATATCGACACGGAAATGGTCCAGGCCGTCCCGGAGAAAGTCCTTGAGGGTATCATCGCGACGATCCCGGTCGGCCGCCTCGGCAAGGCCGAAGAGATCGCCTCGATGTGTGCCTACCTCGCCAGCGATGAAGCTGCCTTCATCACTGGCGCCACCATGACGGTGAATGGCGCGCAATACATTGCGAGCTAGAGGCTCAATGTAATCTTGCCGAAATGCTGCTGGCTGGCCTGATGGGCAAAGGCATCAGCGATTTCGGCAAGAGGGAAATCCTTGTCCAGCACAGGCTTGATGCCGTTGGCCTCGATGGCGGCAATCATGTCTTCCTGATGCCGGCGGGATCCGACCGTTATCCCCGACAGCGTGATGTTCAACGAGAACAAGGCCGCTGTCGGGACTTCCCCGGACACTCCTGTCAGCACGCCGATCAGCGAGATGTGTCCACCGGGACGTGACGCGGCAATGGACTGCGCCAGCGTTTCCGGTCCGCCAATCTCGACCACTTCATCCACACCGCGCCCGCCGGTCAGCGCCTTGGCCGCTTTGCCCCAGTCGGGCGTAGCCTTGTAATTGATGAGATGATCGGCTCCGAGCGCCTTCAGCCGTTCAAGCTTTGCATCTGAGGAGGACGTGGAGATCACCCGGCACCCGGCCGCCTTGGCAAATTGCAGCGCAAAGATAGAGACGCCGCCGGTACCCTGGGTCAGCACCCAGTCGCCAGGCTTGACCTTGGCCTCGACCATCAGGGCGCGCCATGCCGTCAGCGCAGCGCATGGCAGGGTGGCGGCTTCCCGATAGGAATACCCCTCTGGCATACGCGTGAAAGCTGTTTCCGGCGCAGCAACCAGTTCAGCCCCGAAGCCGTCCGCACCATCGCCGGGCACGCTGGCAAAGCCTGCGGCTTCGATCTCGCCAGATTGCCAGTTTGGGAAGAACAAGGATACCACCTTGTCACCTGCTTTGAACTTGGTGACACCTTCGCCAACCGCGACCACTTTCCCGGCTCCATCGGACATCGGAATACGTCCGTCCTCGGTGGGGATGCCGCCCATGACGACGACAAAGTCATGATAGTTCAGGCTGCTCGCATGGATGCGAACCAGTATTTCGCCTGCGGCCGGTTTCGGATCGGGCCGATCCTCGATGACCAGGTTTCCGGGGCCTCCGGGTTTCTTGACGGCTGCTGTTTTCATCACGTGTTCCTCCTGTGTTTGCAGGAGGGGAGCTATGGCGCCCCAAGGGAAGTCAAGCGAGGCGCGAAAACTAGACGGTTCCGGATTCAAGCCGATCAGCTCTCAAGGCCTTCCTCCGCACTTTCCCCGCATCGTCCCGGACAGGCTCGGACACATACTCGAAGCTTTTCGGGATCTTGTAGCGCACGAGGTGATCCGCAAGGTGCGCGGCCATCGAGCGATCCTCCACGGGACCTTCGGGGCGATCAATGATCGCATGCAGCCGCGCGCCCATATCGTCATCCGGCAGGCCGATCACCGCAGATGACCTGACGCCGGGATAGGCATCAATCGCGGCCTCCACTTCGGCCGGGTAGATATTCGCCCCGCCCGACAGGATCATGTCCGAGAGCCTGTCGGTGAGATAGAGATATCCGTCCGCATCCATCCATCCGAGATCGCCCAGACTTTCCCAGCCGCCCTCAATGGATTTCGCCTCGGCGCCGATGTAGCGGTATGTACTGCCTTGCCCCGTGAGAGGCCGGAGGAAGACTTCCCCGACTTCGCCGGAGGGAAGCGTCTCGCCCGTCTCGCCGACAATCTTGATCTCACATGCCTCAACGGGCCGGCCGACCGAGCCTTTGTGCGTCAGCCATTCATCTCCGCGGATCATGGTCGTGCCCTGCCCCTCTGTGCCGGCATAGAGCTCCCAGATCACTTCCGCGCCGAGCCAGTCGATGAAGCATTCCTTCAGCCATGCCGGGCAGGGCGCTGCGAGATGCCAGAGCGTTTGCAGGTTCGACAGGTCGTATCCGGTCCGCACGTCTTCAGGCAGCGCCCAGATGCGGCGCATCATTGTCGGCACCATATAGACGATATTGATCTTCAGCCGTTCCAGGGTGGCGAGGGTCTGCTCGGCATCGAAGCGCGTTGTGATGGCCACAGTGCAGCCGCGGAAGAGCGCAATCATGGCCCAGACGAACGGCCCATTATGGTAGAGCGGGCCCGGCACCAACATGGCGCCCTGTTGCGGGATTTCCAGATAGGGCAGGTCAGTATCCCATGCCGCCGGTTGGGCAGAGACGATAAGCTTTGGCCGCCCTGTAGACCCGCCACTCGTCATCGCCTTCAGGGACGCGGCTGTAAGTTCAGGCAGGGCGTCGGATGACAGATGCGCGCCCGGCTCAAAACCCTGCGGGACGGAGGCTGTCTGTTCGTACACACCCGATTCGACACCGACGATCAGCGAGGGAGTCCCAAGTTCAATGATCTGGTCCCGTTCTGATTTTGGCAATTTGGCCGATATGGGCTGGGGCGTAGCGCCCAGCTTCCAGACCGCAAAACATGCCGCAAAGAATTCTATGCCATTCGGCAGCGCGATCGTGACAAAATCATCCTGCTGGACACCCAGCTCCGCATAGGCGCGCGCGAGACGATTGGTGCGCGCCTCGAACTCGCCCCATGTGACGGCTTCGCCCTCATGATCAATCGCAATCCGCTCCGCCTGTCTTGATGCCCAATATGAAAGAATGCGTGATGTGGATTGGACTGGCATGGGGGTTCCTCGCTTGGGTCTTTTTATATGTCGGCGCGCCGGAGCAATCTCTGGAATCCTTCCCAGAATTCCTGACGACGCGTATCGGTTTCCATCAGGATTTCATGCATGGCGCCTTCAACGACCACATGTTCGCAATCTGGCAGTCTGGCGCAAATCTTTTCGTGTGCGGCATTGTCGACCAGCTTTTCTTCTTGGGCTGATGCGACAAAGACCGGAATGGTCACCTGTTTGAGCGCCTTCGGCTTTGTGAACGTGTCGACGATGTTCAGGGATGCCCCGAGCCAGCCCCATGTTACCGGTCCCAGTTCGAGGTCAGGGCGCGCATCGATCAGCGCCCGCTGCATCTGCCAGTGCTTCTTGTCATGGGTGACGATGTTGGTCTCGAAGGTTTCTGGTGGACCGGGCTGGATGGCATAGTCGCCGGCCCGTCCGGTCGCACGCATCGCCCAGACGAGGTAGCGCATGCCGAAGAAGCGCGATTTCAGCCCCCACATCGGGGCACAGAATGCGGCCGCATCAACCTTCACCAGCCCCTGAGCAATGGCCGCCAGCGCGATGGCGCCTCCCATGGAGTGTGCGACCGAAATATACGGACGCGGCAGCCGGTCCTGCAATTGCTCCAGCCCGCCCGCAAGGGCGCCCATGAAGGTCTCGAACCGGTCGATATGTCCCTTCTTGGTGTCGTCCAGCAGGCGCTCCGACAGGCCTTGCCCCGGCCAGTCAAGAATGACCACGGCGAAGCCCATTGCCTGAAGCTCCCGTCCGACCTCGAAGTATTTCTCGATGAATTCTGTGCGGCCCGGGCAGACAATCGCGGTGCCGCGCGGATCAGACTTTGACAAGACCGGTGCCACGCAGGCCCTCAGGTTTCGTCCCTCACTTCCCTTGAACCACAGAATTTCTGCCCCGTCAGGCGGCGGGTTACCCGGAATGAGTACGAAGGAATCATCCTGAGTGTGGGGACGCGTCGTCATAAAGAACTTTCAATGGCAAGAAGCCGCCCAAGGTTTCCCCGGACGGCTTCAGAGATCAAGTTCGATCCAGCGAGATTAGCTGAACTTCTTCATCAAATTCTGCAGCTGCATGGCAACAGACATGTCACCTTCAACTTTCAGCTTGCCCTGCATGAAGGCCATCGTCGGGTCCATGGCGCCTTCGGAAATTTTCACGAAGTCGTCCCAGTTGACCTTGATGGTGGCGTCGGCATCGGAGTCCGAATTGTCAGCCTTGCCTGCAACGCCGTCGATGAACAGCTTGCCAGCGTCACCGAAATCGAATTTCACTTTCTTGGTGAAGTCGCCACCGGCTTCGACGGCAGAATCTGCTTTCGATGTGAGTTCTGAGAGATCCATTGAATTCCTCCTTAAATGGACTTGAGCCGATAAAGCCGCCCCTTCAGGCAGATTGCAAGCCCGCATGCTTCAGATTTGCTTGAAGCAACTCAGTTGTTTGCAGCGCGGATTGCAGGGTTTCCGGATCGAAACACATCTTGACCTAGCGTAGCGGAAGCATGGAACCTGACCAGCATGAGTTGGCAAAAATCGATTGAAGAATTGCGCCGCCGCGAGCGGCTGGCTGAGAAAATGGGCGGTGAGGAGCCGGTGTCGCGCCAGCGCGGGCGTGGCAAGCTGACGGTGCGCGAGCGCGTCGCCTTCCTGGCCGATCCCGGCAGCTTTCACGAGATCGGCAAGATCGCCGGCAAGGCCACCTATACGGTCGACGATGAGCTGGAATCCTTTTCCCCTTCAACGTCGGTCACCGGGCGCGCCACGCTGAACGGAAAGCCAACAGTTATTCTCGCCGACGACTTCACGGTACGCGGCGGAGCGTCGGATGCCGCGATCTGGCAAAAAATGGTCATGATGATCAAGATGGCCGCCGAATACCGGATGCCTCTGGTCCAGATGATCGACGGTACTGGGGGCGGCGGATCGATCAAGAGCCTTGAGAAGGATCCCCGGACCTATATTCCGGAGACGCCTGGCTGGAACGAGATCACGCATGGCCTGACGCAAGTGCCGTTCGTCTCACTCGCCCTCGGGCCGTGTGCCGGCATGGGCGCCGGGCGCGTCGCCGCCAGCCATTTCTCGGTCATGGTGAAAGAACTCAGCCAGGTTTTCGTTGCTGGCCCGCCGGTCGCGATTGCACTTGGCGAAAACGTCACGAAGGAAGAACTCGGCGGCTGGAAAATCCAGGGGCAGAACGGCACAGTTGACAATGTGGTCGACAACGAAGCCGATGCCTTCGAAACGGCACGCCGCTTCCTCTCCTATCTGCCAGCCTCCGTGCACGAATTGCCTGAACGAGAGCCGCCACGGGACAAGCCGGACCGCCGTGAGGAGAGCCTTCTCTCGATCGTGCCGACCGATGGCAAGACACCCTACAAGCCGCGCAAGATTGTGGAAGCGACCGTCGACACAGGCAGCTTCTTCGAGATCGGCCATGATTGGGGCCGGGGCATTGTCTGCGGCTTCGCCCGTGTCGACGGGTACCCAGTCGGCATTCTGGCCGGCGACCCCTTCTTCCTGGATGGTGCCTGGACGGCGGATGTCTGCGACAAGGTCACCCGCCACATGGACCTTTGCTCGCAATTCCATTTGCCGGTTATCCACTTCGTTGACTGCCCCGGCTTTGCCGTGGGTGTGAAGGCGGAGACCGCGGGCGTGACCCGCGCCGGTGTGCGCGCCATGACCGCCATCTACCAAGCCGATGTGCCGGTCTGCTCCATTGTCATCCGGAAGGCCTATGGCCTCGCCGGATCGGCCATGATGAACCAGAGCCGGACCAAGTGGCGTTATTGCTGGCCCAGTGGCGACTGGGGCAGCCTGCCCATGGCGGGCGGGATCGAAGCGGCGTTCCGAAAGGAACTGGCCGAAGCTGAAGACCCGGAAGTCCTGAAGGCGCAGCTTTACAAGAAGTTCGATGCGATCCGCTCGCCGTTCCGGACGGCCGAATCCTTCTATGCCGAGGAAATCATCGATCCGCGCGATACAAGACCGCTGCTGGTGGACTTCATCCAGCATGCCTGGCGGACGCTGGAGCCGGGAGAACGGCGGACCGGCTTCCGTCCATAAGCCAGCTTTGGGAGCATGCAGTTCCAAAAGCACATTCGAAGTCACACGCTGCGCTTCAACAGAACGTGCCAATCAATGCCACAACCAAAGTTCCTGCTGTCAGTGTCATCCAGAGCGCAATCCGATAAACCGAATTCCAACCGGACGGTCGGTGCTCGCCAAACCAAGTCTCCCATCCCTCGGCATAATCTTCAGGACGGAACTTGCTTTCCAGTTCCACCAAATAGTCGGAAATCACCTTTATATACTTCAGCTGCATGGTACTTCTGATGACTGCAATAAGTGAGAATACGACCGGAATCCAAAGAATAAACCAGACTGGGATTCCTACAGGTTCTGCACTCTTTGAGAAATTCGGATACCATGCGTAAACGGCCCCTAACCCTACGAGTGTATAGAGTTCGATCTTGATCAAGTGATCAATCGCATGGGTTATTTTTGCATGACATAAAGTATGTTCGAGCGTGAAAAATTCGTCCTTGGTCATACCGCTCCCCGTTAGATATCCAGCTAACTCCTAAACTCTACTAAAAATTGATTCCCCTAACACCCAAAAATTTTCACCATCTTGCCATTTTGCTGGTTTCATGTGGAAGTCGGATTGGACGTGGAGGGACAATATGAATTTCAAATTTCCAGCAATTGTGACGGCCGCCCTATGGCTTGCCGCCTGTGGCGGGCCGGGCAACGAGTCCGTCGAGCGAGCGGCCATGTCTGCGCCACCGCCAGCGCCCATGATGGAACAGGGCATGGCGATGGATGGCTCCTACGCCAAGGCTGGCGGGGGATCTGGACCAACCGAAGAGGTCGCGCAGCAATACATCGCCTATTCGCACTCCCTTGGGATGCGCCTGCCGGTGAAGTCGATCGAGCCTGTCATGCAAGGGCATGTTGCGGCATGTAACGAGGCGGGCCCATTGGTCTGCATCATCACCAATTCCTGGTTCAACACATATTCAGATGATGAAGCCTCTGCTTCGCTCCAGCTGCGGGCAACACCGGACTGGATCGAAACCTTCCTGAACGGCGTCGATGCCGAAGCCGAACAGGCCAATGGCGAGGTGACGAACCGGCAGACGACGGCTGAAGACCTGACCGTATCGATCATCGACACAGATGCCCGCCTGAACGCACAGCAGACCCTCCAGAAACGCCTGGAAGAATTATTGGCCAACCGTGACGGCGAACTGGGAGACCTGTTGGCCACGGAGCGGGAACTTGCCCGCGTCAACGGTGAAATCGACTCGTTGAAATCATCACTCAAGACGTTGATGCTGCGGGTTCAGATGAGCCAGCTGAGCATCAATTATGAGACCAAGCGCAATCCGGTGTCGCAAGGGGCGCTTTCGCCCATCGCGAATGCCTTCGCAGACTTCTTCTACAATCTGTCCAGCGCGCTCGCCGCCGTAATTACGGCTTTTGCTATCGGCCTGCCCTGGCTGATCCTGATTGGCGCATTCCTGTGGATCTGGCTCAAGCTGATCTGGCCGCGCATTCGCCGCAAGAAGCCCAGCTGATGTGAAATGCCCCCGGATTGCTCCGGGGGCCCTTCATCAGACTTTCTCTACCACTTTTGCTTGGCTACCCTTTGGCGTGGTGTCGCCCAGCAGCAGATGCGCGATCTCTTTCGGGACGATCATCAACATCTCGCGAGTGGACGCGTCCCAGTTCTCTAGGATGTCCTTCGCGCGCAGTGACTTGGTGCGCTTGAAATGTTCTTCGATCAACGTGCGGGCTTCGGCGATGTGCTCGGCCTTCATGTCGGAGAGCGGGTACCAATCGATGGCATCGGGGTTTGCGACACGTTCGAACTGGCTGTCCGGATCCCAGATATAGGCCGTTCCCCCGGTCATGCCGGCGCCGAAATTGTCGCCGACCGGACCGAGGATCACCGCGCGTCCGCCCGTCATGTATTCGCAGCCATTCGCGCCGCAGCCTTCGATAACCGTCACGGCGCCGGAGTTCCGGACCGCGAAGCGGACGCCTGCCGTGCCGGCCGCGAACAGCTTACCCGCTGTGGCGCCATAGAGGCAGGTATTGCCGATGATGGCATCGCCTGCCCGGTGGCGTTCCTTCGGACGGGGCGAGACGACAATCGAGGCCCCCGACAGGCCCTTGCCGACATAGTCATTGGCATCGCCGATGACTTCGAGCAGGAGGCCCTGCACGGAGAATGCGCCAAGCGACTGGCCCGCAGACCCCTCAAGCCGGATATGCAGACGGCCTTCCGGCAGGGCCTGCATGCCAAACTTGCGCGTGATGGCAGAACTCGACCGCGCGCCAATGGCCCGCATCGTGTTGCGCACGCCATATTCGAGCTGCATCTTCTCGCCGCGCTCGAAGAACGGCTCGGCATCGCGCAGTATCTGGGCGTCCAACGTGTCCGGAACTTCCTCACGACGATTCGGCTGGTAGATGACCGGTGTTTCGGTATCGACCTGGACGAGCAGCGGGTTGAGATCGAGATCGTCGAGATGGGTCGAGCCGCGGCTGACCTGAGCGAGCAAGTCGGTGCGGCCGATGGCTTCATCGAGCGACTTCAAACCGAGGGAGGCGAGGATTTCCCGCACATCTTCGGCGATGAAGCTCATCAAATTCACGACCTTCTCGGGAGACCCCGTGAAGTGCGCCCGCAGCGCTTCATCCTGAACACAGACGCCGACAGGGCAGGTGTTCGAATGGCACTGGCGCACCATGATACAGCCCATGGCGACCAGCGAGGCCGTGCCGATGCCATACTCTTCCGCGCCCAGCATCGCCGCAATGACAATGTCCCGGCCGGTACGCAGGCCGCCATCCGTCCGCAGCGTGACCTTGCTGCGCAGATTGTTCAGCGACAGGATCTGGTGCGCTTCGGCAAGGCCAAGCTCCCACGGTAGGCCCGCATACTTGATGGAGGTCTGGGGGCTTGCGCCTGTTCCACCCACACCGCCTGCGATCAGGATGACGTCGGCCTTGGCCTTGGCCACACCGGCCGCGACCGTACCGACCCCGGACTGGGCGACAAGCTTCACGCAGACCCGCGCTTCGGGATTGATCTGCTTCAGATCGTAGATCAGCTGGGCAAGGTCTTCGATGGAGTAGATGTCATGGTGCGGCGGCGGCGAAATCAGCATCACACCCGGCGTAGCATGGCGCAGCCTGGCGATGAATTCCGTCACCTTGAAGCCGGGCAGCTGGCCACCCTCACCGGGCTTGGCGCCCTGGGCGATCTTGATTTCGATTTCGCGGCACTGGTTCAGATACTCCGCCGTCACACCAAACCGGCCCGAGGCCACCTGTTTGACGGCAGAGTTCATATTGTCGCCATTCGGCAGCGGACGGAACCGCGCACGATCTTCGCCGCCTTCGCCAGAAACCGACTTGGCACCGATGCGGTTCATGGCGACGTTCAGCGTCCCATGCGCTTCCGGGCTCAGCGCACCAAGAGACATGCCTGGCGTTATGAACCGCTTACGGATTTCATTGATCGACTGCACGCTGGAGACCGGCACGGGTGCACCGGCCGGCTTAAAGTCGAGTAGGTCGCGCAGCTGGATCGGATCACGCGAATGCACGGCTTCGACATATTTGCGGTAGATGGAATAGTCTCCGCGATCACAGGCGGCCTGCAGCGTATGGATCAGGTTTCCATCCAGTGCGTGGGGCTCTTCCGATGCGCGCAGACGATAGAACCCACCCACTGGCAACGAGACCACGTCTTCATCAAACGCGGCTTCATGGCGTACGAGCGCATTCTCTTCGAGACCTGCGAGGCCCAAGCCGGAGATCCGGCTGTTCATGCCGGGGAAGTAGTCTGCGACCAGCGCGCGAGACAGGCCCAACGCCTCAAAATTATATCCACCCCGATAGGACGAAATCACCGAGATTCCCATCTTGGAGATGATCTTCAGGAGACCTGCCTCGACCGCTTTCTTGAAGTTCAGAACACAATCACTCAGCGTCATGTCGCCGAACAGGCCGCGTGCCTGACGGTCCGCGATGATGTCCTGCGCAAGATAAGCGTTCACGCAGGTCGCACCGACCCCGATAAGAACAGCAAAGTAATGCGTGTCGAGACATTCGGCCGAGCGGACAGTGATGGAACAGAACGTCCGCAGACCTTGTGCGACGAGATGTGAGTGCACAGCACCTGTCGCCAGGATCATCGGAATGGCGATCTTGTCTGCCGATTGATACTGATCGGTCAGAATGATGTGTTCGCGGCCCTCGCGAACAGCATCCTCGGCCTCACGACGGATACGGCTCAGCGCATTCTTGAGCGCCGTTCCATCGCCTGCGGCACCTGCCTCATTGAACGTACAATCGATCTCGGCTGTGCCGACGCCGAGCCGGTCAATCAGGCGATCATACATGCCATTGGTCAGCACAGGGCTTTCCAGAACGAACACTTCCTGCTGCGATTTGTCGGTGTCCAGAACGTTTCCGAGGTTCTTGAACCGCGTCTTGAGACTCATGACACGTTCTTCGCGCAACGGGTCGACCGGAGGGTTCGTGACCTGGCTGAAATTCTGCCGGAAGAAGTGGCTCATCGGACGATAAGAGAAGGACAGCACAGCCGTCGCCGTATCATCGCCCATCGAGCCGATTGCTTCCTTGCCGCCTTCGGCCATCGGAGACAGAATGAGCTCCAGCGTTTCAAGCGTATAGCCCGCCGCCGTCTGACGACGCAGCATGTCTTCCTTGTTGAACATGAGCGGTTCCGGACCCGGACCGATTTCCGGATCAAGCTCCGTGACAGCCTTCAGCCAGTCCTCATACGGCGCCTTGCCCGCAAGCAGGTCGATCAATTCCCGATGCTCGTAGAATTTACCCGTCTTCAGGTCAGCCGCAATCATGCCGCCTGCCTGGATCAGACCGCGTTTGGTAACTTCATGATCGCCCAGCGGGCACATGCCGGCTTCCGAACCAACCGCCAGAATACCATCCGCCGTCAGCGCATAGCGCAGCGGCCGCAGCCCATTCCGGTCCAGGCCCGCAATAGCCCAGCGGCCGTCATAAGCCGCAATACCAGCCGGACCGTCCCACGGCTCCATGACGGAGTTGCAGTAATCATAGAGGGCCTGATGCGACGTTGGCATGACCGAATCCCGCTTCGACCAGGCCTCTGGGATCAGCATGGCTTTGGCCATCGGCGCGGACCGACCGGACTTGCAGAGAATCTCGAATACCGAATCGAGCGCACCTGAATCCGATGTGCCATCCGGGATGACCGGCTTCACATCATCGACATGTTCGCCAAAGACTTCCGAGACCATGCGGATCTCGTGACTCTTCATCCAGTTCTTGTTGCCACGCACCGTGTTGATCTCGCCATTGTGCGCGATCATGCGGAAGGGCTGGGCCAGAGACCATTGCGGGAATGTGTTGGTTGAGTAGCGCTGATGGTAGATCGCAAAGGCCGAGACAAACCGCTCATCCCTCAGGTCCAGATAGAAATTGTCGATATCCTGCGCCAGGAACATGCCCTTGTAGATCAGGGATGAATGGCTCAGCGAACAGACATAGAAAGACGGAATCGCGGCTTCCCGCGCCCGGCGCTCAATTCGCCGACGGCAGATATAAAGGGCCCGCTCAAGATCTTCCGGGCTGCGGCCCATCGCGTCACGGAACATGATCTGTTCGATGGCGGGGCGCGTGTCCTTGGCCTTCTGGCCGATTACGGTCACATCGACCGGAGGCTGGCGCCAGCCATAGATGTAGAAACCGAAATGCAGGACTTCGGTTTCTACCAAGGTCCGCGCGGCTTCCTGAGCGGCGAAGTCTGTACGTGGCAGGAAGATCTGACCGACACAGATCGGATCATCGGTCGGATTGTGGCCCGTGCGAGTCACATGCTCACGAAAGAAGTCCTGCGGAACTTCCACGCGGATACCTGCGCCGTCGCCGGTCTTGCCATCGGCGTCAACTGCACCGCGGTGCCAGACATTCTTCAGGGCCTCGATGCCCATTTCCACGATCTCGCGGCGCGGCTTGCCGTCGAGCGCGGCCACCAGACCGACGCCGCAAGCATCATGCTCGTATTCCGGATCATAGGCATGGCCGTCCATCAACTTCTGACGGTTGGCTTCGTACTGTTTTACATAATCTGACATCTGATTACTCCGCCGCCACTTTTGAGGCGCGCTCTTCTGCTCTCATCGCCTTGTGCATGGCTTCTGCTGCATCCCGCCCATCCTTGATGGCCCAGACAACGAGCGAAGCACCCCTGACGATATCGCCTGCGGCATAGACGCCGGGCAGGCTGGTTTCCATTGTTGCATAATCGACCCGGACCGCGCCCCAGCGGTTCACGGTCAGTGTTTCTTCGCCGAACAGTTCCGGCAGGTCTTCCGGGTCAAAGCCCAGCGCCTTGATCACCATGTCCGCCTTGATGTCGAATGTCTCACCCGTCTTGACCGGAGACTGGCGACCGGAGGCATCCGGCTCACCCAGTTTCATCCGGCTGGCACGGACGGCTTTCAGCTTGCCCGCTTTCGTATCGAGGATGGCATCCGGCGAAGCGAGCCATTCAAAGGTCACGCCCTCTTCCTCGGCATTCGTCACCTCACGCTGGCTGCCCGGCATGTTGGCACGGTCGCGGCGATAGAGGCAGGTCACGCTCTTGGCGCCCTGCCGAATGGCTGTACGCACACAGTCCATCGCGGTATCACCCCCGCCAATCACGACCACGCGCTTGCCGTCGGCGTTCAGGGTACCGTCATCATATGCCGGCACTGCATCCCCGAAATTCTTGCGGTTCGATGCGGTCAGATATTCCAGCGCCGGGAATACGCCCTTGGCGCCACTGCCCGGGCATTTCAGATCTTTCGCGGCATACACGCCGGTCGCAATCAGAATTGTGTCGTGTTCTTCGCGTAGTGTGGCGAGAGAGACCGCCTCGCCGATCCGGGTATTGAACCTGAACGCAATGCCGGAGTCTTCAAGGCGCTTGATCCGGCGCTCGACGACATCCTTCTCCAGTTTGAAGCCCGGAATGCCGTAGACCAGAAGGCCGCCGCCACGGTCATACGCATCGTAAACGGTGACCTGGTAGCCCTTGCGCCGCAGCTGTTCGGCAGCGGCGAGGCCGGCCGGGCCGGCGCCGATGATGCCGGCGGACTGCGTCCGCTCGCGGGGCGGCGTGATTGGCGTCACCCAGCCCTGCTCCCAGGCATTGTCGGTGATATATTTTTCGATCGACCCGATCGTCACCGTCCCGTGCCCGGACTGCTCGATCGTACAGATGCCTTCGCACAACCTGTCCTGCGGACAGATGCGACCGCAGATCTCAGGCATGTTGTTCGTCGCAGACGACACCTGGTAGGCCTCTTCGAGACGGTCTTCCGCGGCCAGCTTCAGCCAGTCCGGGATATTGTTGGAAAGCGGGCAGCCCTGCTGGCAGAATGGCACACCACATTGGGAACACCGCGTCGCCTGCTCGCTCGCCTTCTCCTTGCTGAATTCGGCATAGATTTCTTCAAAGTCATCCTTGCGGTCAGACGCCGTCCGCTTGGAGGGCATACTCCGTTCGACCTTTGTGAATTTCAGCATTTTTTCTGCCATTCCGGCGCTCCCGATATTAGAAGTGTGGACTTAGGACTTTCCCGCACACCTCGCAAGCGCATTCGCGTCAATACAGATTATAATGATATTCAAATACTGCCTGAAAATGGTATTCCGGCCGTGAATTGATTTGCCGCAAACAATTACAAATCATTTTGATTTGTTTTGGGTGAATGGCATTTTCCTCGAATTGGTTTAGTTCACGTCTGTCCTAACCGTGTAAGGTCCGCCTGATGTCCCTATTACAGCTCGCCATCATCGCTCTGCTGCAGGGCACGACGGAATGGCTGCCTGTGTCTTCCTCCGGCCATGTATTGCTCGCGGCGGATTTCTTTCAGGCAAGCCCGGCGGACGAACTCCTGATCAATGCCGTATCGAACCTCGGCACCTTGCTGGCCATGCTGATCTATTTCCGCAAGGACGTGCTTAGCGCCATCGGGGGCGGATTCGAACTCATCGCCGCCCCTGTTTCAAAGGCGCCACTGTCGAGAGGCGCGCGCTTGGCTGCCGCCGTCATCGTCGCGACACCGGTCGCCGTCCTCGTTGCCTTCGCCTATGAGAAATTCCTGCCCGAACACATGCTGGAAGGCATGCGCAGCATTTATGTCGTGGCCGCAACCACGGTCCTGTTCGGCGCCCTGCTCTGGTGGGCCGACGTGAAGGGGGACCGGGATCGTAAGGAAGAAGACATGACGATGTGGCATGCCTTCCTGATCGGCGCGACACAGGCAATTGCCGCCATCCTGCCCGGCACCAGCCGCTCCGGCATCACGATGACCGCCGCGCGCGCTCTCGGCTACGACCGCACGGAAGCGGCCCGGTTCTCCATGCTGATCGGGGCGCCCATTCTCGCCGCCGCCGGACTTTACGGCGCGATGGGGCTGTTGACGGCAGATGCGGCCGAAACGGTCCTGACCATCAAGGACGGCCTGATCGTGGCGGGCATCGCCTTTGTCACCGGCCTTGCGTCCATCTGGTTCCTGATGTCGCTGCTCAGCCGCATGAGCTTCCTGCCCTTCGTACTGTACCGCTTTGTGCTCGGTGCCGTACTGATTCTGGGATCACCCCTGATCGGCTTGTTCTAGGCTCAGGCCTCGGACGGCTTGTGGAACTCGCCATAGTCGCGGAAGCGCCAGAGATAGGATGGCACGATCGCCTCGACCGTTTCCAGCTCTGTCACACCAAGGTCCTTCAGGGTCAGTGCATCGTCAGCCACGACATTGTCGGACTTCAACAGTTCGACCTGATCGCCGGTGATCGGCGGATCACCCAGAAAGCCCCAGGAGAAGGGTGGGATGTAGCGCCAGACGGCGGCTGTCAGATATCCCATCGGCTTTGCGATGAAGAAGGGCAGCGGAATCTTGAAGCGCCGCTTGTCGATCGTTTCAAGAATGATGTCGTAGATTTCATTGAACGTGTAGGTGCGCGGGCCGCCGAGTTCGTATGTCTTGCCGGCGGTCGCCACATCATCCACGGCAATCGCAATCGCCTCGGAAACGTCGCCCGCATAGACCGGCTGGAACCGGGTGGAGCCCCCGCCAATCGCGGGCATGAGCGGAAGGACATTCATCATCGGCGCCGTCGCCAGCGCGGCGAACCGGTTGAAGAACTCATCTTCCGACGCGAACACGATGGATGGACGCAGAATGGTCGCGGTCGGAACGGCGTCACGAACGGCAGCCTCGGCCTCAGCCTTGGTGCGCGCATAATCGGCGGAGGAGTCTGCGTCCGCCCCAATGGCGGATACCTGAACGAAACGGGCAATCCCCTTCTCCGCAGCAATTTGCGCCAAAAGGGCAGCGCCTTCACGTTGAGAAGACTCAAAGGTCTGCGCGCCTTTTTCGAACATGATACCAACCAAGTTCACGACGGCGTCAGCACCTTCCAGCGCGCGCTCGATCGAATCCCGGTTGCGGATGTTCGCCTGAACGACATCCACCCATCCCGGAGGGCCTGCGAGGCGGACATCGCCCGCCGTGTTCACATGCCGGCAGGCAACGCGGACGCGCCATCCCTTTTTCACGAGTTCACGGGCAGCATAGCGACCGATGAACCCCGACCCGCCGAAAACAGTTACCAAGCCTTTGGTCATCTTCAGTATCTCTCATAGCAGCCAGGGCCGCGATAAACCGGATGGCGCCTTTGACCATAGACCCGTTCGCCTGTCTACCAAGGCAGGGCGGGCGAAACAGCGCGGCCCTGCAGAATATACAGACGTGCCATCCGCACGTGCATCACTGGCCGGGAAGGGTCAGGCGTGCGTCTTTATGTGATCGGTCATCCAGTCTGAAAATGCGCCGCGTTCTGCGTCGCTCATGTGCAGGCCCAGCTTGGAACGACGCCAGAGGATATCGTCGGCGGATCGGGCAAATTCCGCCTCGACCAGATAGCGCGCCTCAGCTTCGGTGAGCCCCGCGCCGAACATACGGCCGAGACCGGCGTCGGTGTCCGCGTTGGCCAGCAATTGCCGGACCTTTGTGCCGTAAGCACGCGCCAGCCGTTCCAGCAGGTTGGCATCCAGGTTCGGATAATCCCGTTTCAGGCCGATGAAGAAGCCGTCAAAATCGGCACCGGGCATGTCGCCGCCAGGAAGATCCGCGTCGCGTGTCCATTCCTTG
This sequence comes from Hyphomonas sp. UBA5111, assembly GCA_002414505.1. Taxonomy (GTDB): domain Bacteria; phylum Pseudomonadota; class Alphaproteobacteria; order Caulobacterales; family Hyphomonadaceae; genus Hyphomonas. The sequence continues at coordinate 19,160 of DHZF01000094.1, forward strand.
TCGGCGCTTGGGAAAATGTCCTCCAGCGTCTGAAGTGCATCCTCGGCCAATTCCCGATAGGTCGTGATCTTGCCGCCGAAAACCGACAGGATCGGCGCGCCGGCCTCATCGTCCAACTTCAGGACGTAATCGCGGGTCACCTTGGAAGCATTTGCGGCATGGTCATCATAAAGTGGCCGGACGCCGGAATAGGTCGCCACCACATCGGAAGGCGTCACCGCGCGGGCATAATACTCGCTCGCGCCGTCGCAGAGATACTCGATCTCGTCCTGCGTGATTTTCACCTCGTCGCGATTGGCTTCGTACGGAACATCGGTCGTGCCGATCAAGGTGAATTCGCCGCGCTCATAGGGAATCGCGAACATGATGCGACCATCGCCGTTCTGAAAGAAATAGGCGTGGTTGCCCTCATGCCAGCGCGGCACGATGATGTGGCTGCCCTTCACAAGGCGCAGGTGAGTTTCGGTCTTCTTTCCAGGGTCGAGCCCGAGAATGTCGTCAACCCAGGCGCCGGCGGCATTCACGACCGCCTTGAATGAGCGGCTTTCAGACCCGGTCGGGCCTTCCAGCACCGCATCCCAATGATCACCGCTTCGCACGAGCGAGGTGCAGCGCGTGCGGGTCAGGACCTCGGCGCCGCGTGACTTGGCGTCGACGGCGTTCAAAACGACCAGACGGGAATCCTCGACCCAGCAATCCGAGTATTCAAAAGCGAGCCGATACTCCGGCTTGAGCGCATCAAGCTTGGTCGTCGATTTCCGCCGCAGCGTCTCTGTCGGAGGCAACAGTTTCCGGCCGCCGAGGTGATCATAGATGAAGAGACCCAGCCGGATCAGCCAGGCCGGGCGCAATTCCTTGTGATGGGGCAGGACAAACCGCATCGGCCAGATGATGTGCGGGGCGGCCTTGAGCAGGATTTCGCGCTCGATCAGCGCCTTGCGGACAAGACTGAAATCATATTGTTCCAGATAGCGCAGGCCGCCATGGATCAGCTTGGTACTGGCCGAGGATGTGTGCTGGGCAAGATCATCCTTTTCACACAGGACGACATCCAGTCCGCGCCCCGCCGCATCGCGCGCGATCCCGGTGCCGTTGATCCCGCCGCCGATCACGAGAATGTCGTGCATCTCAGCCTTTCATCAGGCCTGCGGCCTTCAGAAGCTTGCCCGCCCGCAGCACGCGCTGGAGCTTGTGCTCGGATGACCGGTCGCCCTTGTTCGAATCCGGATGGAAGCGGCGCACATATTCAGCATATCGCGCGCGAATCTCCGCTGGCTTTGCATCAATCTCGAGATCCAGTTCCTTCAAGGCGCGCTTCTGAAGCGTGTTGCGATGACCGGACGAGGCCGTCTCACCACTGGCCACATCATCTACATTGAAGAATTTGCTGCCGGCCCAGCGGCGTGGGTCCAGTTTCTGAGGGCCCTTTTCACCGCGCATCGGACCCGTGCCGAATTTCCAGGTGCGCTTGTGGCCGTATCGTTCGGATCGGGCGAATGAAGCCGCCTCGGCCTGCGACATGCCTTCAAAGAAATCGAAGCTGCGATTGTACTCTGCCGCGTGCGCCTGGCAGAAATAGTGGCGACCATTCCCCTGGCGCTTCGGCGCAGGGTGGGTCCCCTCAAGGTCGCATTGCTTGTGATCGCAGACACGAGTCTTCTGCGCACGCGCTCGCGAAGCCTCGTCTTTGGGAGGCTTGATGCGTATATCTTTGAACTTAACGCGATAGGAAAATGGGTCACCGTCAGACATGACCCGGCATAATAAGGAGTGCAGGTTAAAGATGCCACAGCCAAGTAACAGGTTATCGCGAATTCGTGACCTTTTGACCGAGGCTTTTGCCCCGGTAGAGCTGGATATTACCGATGACAGCCAGAAACATGCAGGTCATGCGGGCGCGGCGCCGGGGGGAGAGACCCATTATACAGTGCGAATCACTTCGGCTGCCTTTGAAGGCCTGTCGCGCGTCCAGACCCAGCGTAGCATCATGATGGTACTGCAATCCGAATTCGACTCCGGCCTTCACGCACTCGCCTTACACGCGAAAGCGGCATGATTCTTGAAAAATCCGACTCCACGGGGAACCGAAATATGACTCGTTCATTAATTTCGCAGCCGTCGAGGAGAACGGGTGATGGTAAGACAACTCATGATAGCCGCCGCAACAGGCGCGATGATTGCAGGTTCAGCGATTGCTGAAACCCCTTCGGACAAGGTGAATCTGGGCATGATGCACTGGATTCGGGACACGGTCTGCACGTCAGGCCACGAGATCGTCTTTGTTCCGGTGTCCCATGACGTGCCTACGCTCAAGAGCGAATGGGCTGTGATCGCCATGGACAATCCCGATCCGGATTCTGCTCACATCGTGTCACTGACCGAAAAAAACTGGTTGAAGGCGAATGGGTGCGACGAAGATCCTTCGCCAGAAATTCACATGGCCAGTCGCGATGCCGACTCAGGCGGTTTCGGCCTCTGAGATGTTCAGGCCGGTGACCTGGTTTCGCTGGCGGCGCAGCACATTGAACCTGTAACCATGAAACACGAAGCTTTGTCCGGGCTCCGGAATGGTTTGGGCCTCGTGGATAACCAGCCCTGCCACCGTGACAGCTTCTTCATCGGGTAAGTTCCAACCCGTGGCACGGTTCAGGTCTCGAATTGGGACCCAGCCATCCACATTAACCGATCCGTTCGGCTGCGGCCGCACGCCCTGTACGGCCACATCATGCTCGTCATGGATGTGGCCAACGATCTCTTCCAGAATATCTTCCAGCGTGATCAGGCCCTGAAGTTCACCATACTCGTCTACGACCAGGGCGAAGTGGCTGCGCTTCTGCAGGAAGGCATCAAGCTGGTCCTGAACCGGGGTCGTCTCCGGCACGAACCAGGGCTTGCGCAGGATGGAGTCGAGATCGAGTGAGGAGAGATCACCCCCAAGCGGCAGCGCCGCCCGCAAAAGATCCTTTGCGTGGAGAATTCCGACAATCTCTTCCTTTTCGCCCCGGTATAGGGGAAGGCGGGTATGCGGGCTCGCCAGAGCCTTTGTCACCAATTGGCGCGGTTCGGTATCCGCATTCAACATGCGAATGTTCTTCCGGTGGATCATCACGTCTTCGACGGTCAGCTCTTTCAGGTCGAGCGCGCCAACGAGACGCAGACGATCTTCGGCTCCCACACCGCCCTCGGAGGCATGCAGGTCAATGGCGCCGCGGATTTCCTGTTCTGCCGTCACGAGTTCAGCTGGGGCACCCAGACCGAGGATTTTGAGCGTGATGGTCACGATGAACTGGATGAGCTTGACGATCCAGGCGACCGCCCAGACCAGGCCACTGATCGGCCGGGCAACACTCATCGCCATCGTGTCAGGCCGCGTGATCGCATAGGTTTTTGGCAGCACTTCGGAAAATACGAGCACCAGAATGGTCATCACGCCGGTGGCCAATACCAGCGCGAGCCCGCCCTGACCGAACAGCGCCGTAAACAGCGATGTCGCAAGGACTGACGCCAGGATGTTCACGAGATTGTTGCCCAGCAGGATGGAGCCGATCAGGTTTTCACGATTACTGATCAGACGGTTCACGGTCTCGGCCCGCTTGTCCCCGTCCTTTTCCAACTGGTGCATGCGGGCGCGCGACGCAGCGGTCAGCGCCGTCTCGGAGCCGGAAAAGAAGCCGGACAGGCCAAGCAGCACGAGGATCGAAATGATGTAACCGGCAATCATGGATAGGGTCTCATAATGTGTGGATCAGCCTTCCAGCAATTCCGTGCGGAGAAAGGCTTCGACCTGGGTGAGGTCTGCATCCGGGTGAATGTAGGATTGGCCAATACCTCTTGCGAGGATCAGGGGCACGCGCCCGCCGCTGGCCTTCTTGTCCTGTTGCATCAATTCGACAAGGCGCGCGGCCGTGTAGGGACCGCCCTGCCGGCCCGGAATGGCTGATTGCAGGCCTGTTGCATCAAGATGCGCCGTCACGCGGTCTGCATCGGGCTGAGGTGTGATGCCTTGCGCGGCGCCATAGCGGAAGGCGAGCGCCATGCCGATGGCCACGGCTTCGCCGTGCAGCAGATCCGGCGCGTAGCCATTGGCTGCCTCGAGCGCATGCCCGAATGTGTGCCCGAGATTGAGCAGGGCGCGGACGCCCGTTTCACGCTCGTCTTCGGCCACGATGGCAGCTTTGGCCCGGCAGCTGGTCGCCACAGCATGGGCGATCGCTCCCGGGTCCAGCGCCAGGACCGCCTCGCCATGCTCTTCGAGCCAGGCAAAAAAGTCCGGATCATTGATCAGGCCGTATTTCACGATTTCCGCATATCCCGCGCGAAGCTCGCGTGCAGGCAGGGTTTCCAGCAGGGCTGTATCTGCGATCACCAATTGAGGCTGGTAGAAGGCGCCAATCGAGTTCTTGCCGCGCGGCGTGTTCACCGCGGTTTTGCCGCCGACCGAGGAATCGACCTGGGCCAGCAGGGTCGTCGGCACCTGCACGAATTTCATGCCGCGCTTCATCAGGCTGGCCGCGAGACCGGTAATATCACCGATCACGCCGCCACCGAGCGCAATGAGTACATCGCTGCGGTCAGCAGAGGCTTCGAGCAGCCAGTCCAGGATGCCTTCGAGATTGGAAAAGGATTTCGTCTTCTCGCCGGGCGTCAGGGATTTCCATAACGTCTTCACGCCAGTGGATTTCAGCGCCTCGTCCAGCCGGTGGCGGTGCATGCGCTCAACCGTCTCATCCGTCAGGACGAAAACCCGTGGCTGCTTCAGCATGGGCGAGAGGCGCGCGGCCAATTGATCCAGGGCGCCATGGCCGACCAGAATGTCATAGCTACGGTCTTCGAGGTCTACGGTAACGGTCTCGAGCGGGGGCGCGGTCACGTTCACTTCGGTGTCCATGTCTGGAGGGCCTTGTATATGGCATTGACGGTGGTGCCGTGCGGGCCGTCCTTTGACGGCACAACAAGATCGGCCTGGGAATAGATCGGCTCGCGCTCGGCCAGCAGATTGGTCAGCACGTCCTTGGCATCGGGGCGCCGGAGCAGGGGGCGCGTATCGCGCTTCTGGACCCGCCGCCACAAGGTTTCGAGGTCCGCGTTCAGCCAGACAGTCACCGCATTCTTCTGCATCAGCGCGCGGGTCTCACTGTTGAGATAGGCGCCGCCGCCGGTGGCCAGCACATGCGGTGGCAGGTCCAACAGGCGTTTCAGCACCTGATGCTCGCCGCGCCGGAAATCCTCTTCTCCATGAAGCTTGAAAATGTCGGTGATCGACAGGCCAGCCGCCTTCTCGATCTCCGAATCACTGTCAAAGAATTCCCGGCCCATCTTCTCGGCCAGACGGCGCCCGACCGTTGATTTCCCGGCTCCCATCAATCCGACAAGCGCAACCGTCCGCGACATGTATGGCAATGTCGCGTCAACCGGTCGGGAAGTACTGTCACTGTCAGAAGGCATTCTGGACTTTCGGGCTCTGTTCGGTTCATGTCCTATAGTTGCTGTGGCGCCTTCGCAATCCAGCGCCGGAATTCTGTATCTAGGGGTAAATAGCCATGCGCAAGTTTCTCATCCTTCTGGGCCTGCTGGTAGTCCTCGTTCTGGGCGTCGCCTGGTGGTTGGGCGGACAGGCCGAAAAGGGCAAACCGGAACCGGGTGAAATACGCATTGAGGTCGACAATGTCCTTTAAGGACATTTTGTCGGTCGCCTGCATTGTCCTTGCAGGCGGCCTGCCAGCAGGCGCCCAAATCGAGGATTCCGGTCTGGGCCTGGTCAATCCGTGGGGCATGAGCTTTCTCGAAGCAGGTGAGCCTTCCCTGCCGACCGATATGTGGCGCGCCTCTGACGCCGATGATTTGCTGCCTCTGATGCGGGATGTCCGCACGCATGACCTGACCCCGGCCGAACGCACGCTGATGCAGCGCATGGCAATGTCGCCTGCAACGCCGCCCTCCGGGATACAGGAACCGCTGCTCCGGGCAGAGCGCGCTCGGATCATGTATGATCTGGGGGAGGCCGAAGCCGCTGCCACTCTGATGGCGCGGCTCGACACCCCGCCACCCGACCTTGATGCGGACGAAATCGTCGCCGATTTGAACCTTGCGCTCGGTAATGAGGCGACGGCTTGCGACATGCTGAACGCGCCAGACAGGATTTCAGGCTATTGGGCCAAATTACGCGCTGTCTGCGCGGCACTACAGGGCAACACTGCCGGCGCCGAACTCGCCATCGAGATGGCGCTTCAACAGGACGCCGTCGATTCCTGGCTTCTCGCCGCTGTGTTTGCGACCTCCGGCGAACTGCCTGACGCGCCTGAGGCGGATTACTCTTCCGGACTGAACCTCGCGATTTCTGCCGAAGCCGGACTCGCCCCGCCCGAAGAGCCCATCCCGGCGCAGCGCCCGGATCTCGCAGCCGCCATGGCGCTGCATCCGAAATTGCCGGAAGCATTGCGCGTCGAGGCCGCCGGAATTGCGGCTCAGGCAGGCATGCTGCCGACCGACACATATCGGACCTTGTTCCTCAAGCTGATTTCCGATCCCGGCTTCGTGCCATCGTCTCCGCTTGAAAGCGCGCTCTATGCGGCGCGTGATCCGCTGGTCACCGATGAAGACCGCGCATTCGCCTTGGCGGCCGCGCTGGAAGACGCAATGGACACCCCGGCCCATTTCAACGCGGTCTCCCGGCTTCTGTGGAACGAGATTAAGCGCCTCCCCATCAATATAGTCACCGCCCCTAATGCCCCGTTGTTCGCCCGGTCCGCCCTGGCGACCGGCCATTTCCCGGCCGCCAAGGATTGGTCATCTGCCAACGCAATGGAAGGCGCGCCAGAGGATGGCAGCTTCGATTCGGCGCTCATGTCAGCCCTGGTAACGCTGGCGGGAAATGAAACCACGCGCAGCGCCAGCGACTATAATGGCGAACGGCTGGCAGCCCTTGCCGAATCCGATCTGCAAAAGCAGACCGCCGCTCGCCTGTTTGCCCTCTGGACGGCGCTCGGCATTGCCCCCCCGGCCGACGCGCGCCGGTTGGTGGTGAATGCGCCTGAACGCGAGGCCACGCCGGAAATCGATTTGCAATTGCTGGGTGTGCTTGCCGCAGCTGAGGCCGATGCGGCAGGCGAAGTTATCCTGTCCACGGTCGGGATGACCAAAGGCGATCCAACCGCCCTTGACGATGCCAGCCTGCTCCTCCTCCTGAAGGCGTTGCAACGGATCGGCGCCGAAGATGCGGCCCGTCAAATGGCGTTGGAATCAACTGGCTATTGGAAAGCGCTCAACTAGAAACTTCCCGAATTTCGTTGATCTTGCCTCCAGAAGGCTGATGGTGGACGAAAAACGGGAGGAATTATGAGGGTATCCATATTGGCCGGGGCGTCTGCTCTGGCACTTGCAGCTTCAGCATGTGGCACACCGGTCAAAATACAACCGGAGGAATCGACGTCAGCCGAAGTGCCGATCGCGAATGTCACAACGAGCACACCGTCAATTGATCCGTCCGACAGGACCGCACTGTTTGGCGATCTGCATGTCCATACGGGGCAGTCTTTTGATGCCTTCATATCGTCCGTCCGCGCAACGCCCGATGACGCGTATCGCTATGCAAAGGGCGAGAAATTAATCACAGACGGCGGCTATGAAATCCAGCTGGACAGTCCGCTCGATTTTCTCGCCGTCACGGATCATGGCGAATATCTCGGCATCATGCCGGTCATGGCTACGCCCGGCACGAATCTGTCGCGCACGAATTTCGCAAAGTCCGTATTCGGACCGGACGCGACGAACCCTGCCCAGTCATTCCATAATGTGGGCATCACCATCGTGACGGGCGAAGAAGTGGAAGAGATCTACGACCGAGACGTCATCGACTCCGCTTGGGTCAAGAACATTGAGACGGCCGAACGCCATAATGAGCCCGGCAAGTTCACCGCCTTCTCCGGTTACGAATTCACTGCCATGACAGAGGTCATGGACTCCGAAATTCCGGCAGCTGCAAACCTGCACCGCAATGTCATATTCAGGGGGGCCGCGCCTGACCGGCTGTTTTCGACCCTCGATTCCCCCAATCCGGAAGACCTGTGGGTCTGGATGGATGCGCAGCGTGCTGAGGGTCTGGATGTCATGTCCATCCCACACAATTCCAACGCATCAAATGGCGAAATGTTTGCGTCCGAGACCTATGAGGGTGGTCAATTGACCGCAAACTACGCCGTCACCCGCATGCGCAACGAGCCCGTCATCGAAATTACGCAGGTAAAGGGCACGTCCGAAGCTCACCCAGCACTCTCTCCCAATGATGAATGGGCGAATTTCGAGATTTACGATACCTTGGTAGGAAGTGCCGCGAAGTCGACGCCGCACCTCGGAGATTTCGCCCGCAACGCGTTGGCGCGCGGACTGGGTTTCGAAGAAGCAGAGAACTTCAACCCCTACAAATTCGGCTTCATTGGCTCCAGCGATACACATATCGGCGCCGGGTCTTTCGATGAAACGAACTTTACCGGCAAGTTTCCGCAAGATGGGTCAAACCCGGAATTCCGACATTCCGTCCCCCCAGAAGGTGCGGATAGTTGGGACGGGGTTGCATCACTGAAAAGCTTGCCGCCCGGCGCGGTAAAGCCCAGCATGCGTCGCAAGCTGTCTGCTGGCAAGTACAGCGCATCTGGTCTGGCGGGCGTATGGGCCGACGAAAATACGCGTGAAGCCATTTTCGATGCCATTCGTCGCAAGGAGACGTTCGGAACCTCCGGGCCGCGAATAAAAGCACGCATGTTCGCCGGGTACGGATTTGAACAGGCTATGTTGTCAGATCCGGACCTGGTGTCGGCGGCCTACCGTACCGGCGTGTCACAAGGCAGCGAACTGGTCGGAACACAACAGGCCCCGTCAATTCTCGCCTGGGCGATCCGGGACCCGGCTTCCTATCCGCTACAGCGTTTGCAGATCATCAAAGTGTGGACCGATGCCCAGGGCAAGGCGCATGAGGCAGTCTATGATGCTGCATGCTCTGGCGGCGCCAAACCAGACGTGGATACGCACCGGTGCCCCGAAAATGGCGCCAATGTAGACATTTCCGACTGTTCCACAGAGCCCGGTAGTGGCGTTGGCGAATTGAAGACCTTGTGGACGGACCCGAACTATGACCCGGTGCGCCGCGCCGCCTATTATGTCCGTGTTCTGGAGAACCCATCGTGTCGCTGGTCGACATGGGATGCGGTCCGCAACGGCTCACCGCCCAATCCGAACATGCCCGTGCTAATTCAGGAGCGCGCATGGACCTCACCTATCTGGGTGAATCCGGAATGATCTTTCCGCAGGCGTGCTCTTCCTCCTGAAAGGGACTCAATTAGAACTTTCGCACAAGCCCGTAGACTGACGGCAACCCGCCGCGACAGGAACATCCGTGTCGCGGCGGGTGAGTCCAGAGGCTCAGAAGCGCTCTCCGACCATTTCCTCGCTCTTCGCCCAGAGCGCGGCGGCATTGTCTGGGTCGAGCGCATAGGGACGCACCCCTTCCGACGCCGCATCGAACGCTTCATCGGTCACTCTCGTCGTGACATGGCAGTCCTCGCAATAGCGCCCGCCGACCTCGTCGGCATTCGCAACGGCCCCAGCCCAAACGGAGGTGGCGGCCCCCTGCGGGATGGATTTGTACTGGAAACCTCCTTGGCCTGTCTCAGCCCTCCGGGCTTCCATCCGTTCAATCAGCGCGTTGAGGTCTTCTTCCGTCATATGGCGGGCAAGCTCGGTCTGGATGCCACCCGGGTGGACGGCCGTCGCCCGCACGCCGCGTGTCTTGTGGCGACGGTCGAATTCCACCGCAAACAGGACATTCGCCGTCTTTGACCGGCCATACGCGCCGAATGGTGTGTATTCAGTCGTCTCGAAATTCGGATCATCAAGGTTCACATTAGAAAAACGGTGACCGGCGGACGACAGCATCACCACCCGGCCGCCATCCTTGATGAGGGGTTCGATCCGGTTGATCAGGGTAAAATGGCCGAGATGGTTCGTGCCGAACTGCATCTCGAAACCGTCCGAGGTCTTCATGGGCGGCGTGGCCATGACGCCTGCGTTTGCGATGACGATATCGAATGGCTTGCCGGTAGCGTTTAGGCCGTCGGCACAGGCGCGAACACTTGCGAGGGAAGCAAGGTCCAGTTCGACCAGATCGATCTTGGCGCCGGCCTGCGCCAGGGCGCCTTCGGCTTTTGCAAGGTCGCGCGCCGCGCCGACCACTTCAGCGCCATGGGCGGCGAGCGCACGGGCTGTCTCGACGCCGAGCCCGGATGACACGCCGGTAACGAGCACGCGCTTGCCGGTAAGGTCGACGCCGGACAGGACATCTTCAGTTGTGGAAGTTTTTCCGAACATTGCAGTCTCCTGGGAATGGATGTGTAGGAATCCCGACAAAGCCGAAGGGGCTGGAACGGGGCGCCAATCCGGGATAAGTGAGAGGGCGCCTCCGCTTTCATATACGGAGGAAGCCTCCGTTTTACAAGGAGAGATTTTCTCGTGGCCGAAAAACCCGTTGCCAAAAAGCGCCCACGCGCTGATGCCGAACGAAACCGCCTGCGCCTGCTGGATGCAGCGAAGGGCGCTTTTGCCCGCGATGGCGCCGCGACGAGCCTTGAGGAAATCGCCCGCACGGCAGGCGTAGGGATCGGCACGCTGTATCGCCATTTCCCGACCCGTGACGCCTTGATCGAGGAAGTCTATCGTCAGGCGATCGGCCAGCTCGGCGAGGCCGCAGACCGGTTGATCGCTTCAGAGCCCCCGGTCGAGGCCCTCCGCCAATGGCTTCTGGTATGCATCGACTATTTGTCGACCAAGAAGCTGGTCGCTGCGGCGCTGGGTGGTAACGCCGACCATCTCTATGCCAATTCGGGTGACATTATGCACAACGCCATTGAACGCCTGGTGCGTCACGCCGAACAGGCGGGGGACATCCGCGCTGTGCCCGATCCTTTTGACCTGCTGCGCGCTGTCGCCGGCATCTTCTACGTTGCACCTGAAACAGATTGGGAGCCCGGCGCCCGCGCCATGGTCGACCTGTTGATCGCAGGCCTGCGGAAAGGCTGATCCGGCATTCACGCCCTTTCAATGTCTGTATGCCAGTCTTGAAACATGTCTGATCGCGCGCGTATCGAAGCCTTCCTTGAGATGATGTCTGCGGAGCGCGGATCGTCTGCGAACACGCTGGACGCCTATGGCCGCGACTTGCTGGACGCGTCGGAATTCTGCGGCGGTGCGCTGTGCGACGCTGACGGCAAGGAGATTTCGGGCTGGTTGAGAGACCTCTCGAAACGGGGCATGGCGCCGTCTACGCAAGCTCGGAAACTGTCTGCCGTCCGGCGCTTCTTCCGCTTCCTGTTCGAGGAGGGCGACCGCAAGGACGACCCCACCGCCAAGATCGACGGCCCGAAACCCGGCCGGGACGTGCCAGATGTCCTGTCGCGCGAAGAGATGGCTGATCTCCTCGAATCCTGCGGCGAGGATCTGAGGCTGAAATGCCTGGTCGAGCTGCTCTATGGGGCAGGCCTGCGCGCGACTGAACTGGTGTCCCTCAAGCTCGGTCAATTGCCGAGGCGCAAGGGATCCCGCTGGATCACCACGGATGTGATTGTGCGCGGCAAAGGCGGCAAGGAACGATTATGCCCGCTCGGCCGGCCTGCGCTGCGCGGTCTGTCAGACTGGTTGGCGGTTCGGGAAGCTCATCTGCCGGAAGGCTCTCTGGCCAGAGGCCGCGCTGAACCATTTGTGTTCCCATCGCGTGGCAAGTCCGGTCATCTGACGCGCCGGCGGCTCGGCCAGCTATTGGAAGCACTCGCACTAAAGGCAGGCATCCGCGCCGACCGCGTGCACCCGCATGCGTTACGACATGCCTATGCCACGCATCTGCTTATGGGCGGGGCGGATTTGCGGAGCGTTCAGACGCTGCTTGGCCATGCCGATATCGCCACGACCCAGATTTACACGCATGTGCTGACGGACGAGTTGGCGGAGTTGCTGGAGACGGCTCACCCGCTTGCGCAAAAAATATAGCGCAGACTCATTTTGGCATATTGCCGAACTCCGTTGCTCGCCCGATATCTGAGGTCACGAGATTTCGTCGCAACCTCAATGGACACCTTCGATGCAACGCCTCCTCCACGCCATTATCCCCACATTCCTGATTTCTGAAATTGCCGCGATTACGCTGATGACCCTGACCTGGGCCATCCTGTCCAAGTTTCACGCGGGACTGAACGTCATCATTGGGGGCGAAGTCGTCACCGCAATCGGTGTTGCAGCGCTGTCTGTCGCCATCTTCCGCCGGGCATTCCGGTCGGACGCAGAAACTGCGCCGACCGAAGAATAATCAGGCTGCGGTCGCAGACCCGCGCGATGCCACCCAAAATGCGTGCACGACACCCGGCAACCAGCCGATAAGCGTCAGCAGAACATTGAGCAGGAATTGCAGGCCGATACCCTCCTTCACCGCGACGGCGACAGGAGGCAGAAAAATAGTGAGCAGGATCATGAGCAGGGACATGAAGGGTTTCCTTTCGAAATGGACTGCCCGTGCAACGTTTGACCGCGCCAAGTGTTCCATTGGCCCGTTGTTCACAACCTACCTCCACGGAAACCGGAAATTGGATTGACCCGTCCGCGAGGCTGGAGTTAGACCCCAACCGAGGGCGTTTCAATTTAGTATAGTTTCGACCGTACCGGGTGAGGTGTGCGGCCGCGTGACGGGAGTCCGCTGTGTCTGCTATTTTCACTCCTGCGGGAGACAAGGAATTCTTTACGCCATTCGGTCCGATGATGGGCTATGTGCGCATGCCCCCCGCCCTCGTCGACCATCTGAATGCGTCAATGAGCGAACAGCTCGAAGACCATTCTGGCAGTCTGGTCGGCAAGGTTCGCCAGGAACTCCGTTTCCCCAAACCCCTGGTCGATGCGACGGCTGCGGCGCTCGGCAATGCCTTGATAGAATACCATGTGCGCGCCAGTCGGCGCGGGTCTTTCGGTGACTATGATCACACGACCAAGCGGTTCGAGCTGAACGTAATGGCGGGCTGGTTCGTCCGCCAATACGCGCATGAGTACAATCCGCTCCACATCCATACGGGGTGCGCGCTGTCCTGTGTCGGATACCTGAAACTGCCGGACGGAATTGATCAGGAATGGGCCGAGGACGATCTCGACCACCATCCCTCGCACGGCCATCTCCAGTTCGCCCACGGCACGGATACGCATTATTCAGTGTCGAATTTCATGATCCGGCCGCGCGTCGGGGACTTCTACATTTTCCCCTCCTACATGTTTCACAGCGTCTATCCGTTCAAGACGCCGGGGGAACGCCGTTCCTTCAGCATGAATCTGTCGGTTGTCGAATCAGAGGCCTGAGCCTTTCTGACTGATTGACGCCAAGTGACCGCCCTCTATGTTGCGCCGCAACAAGGAGGAACGCATGAGCACGAAAACACCTAGAGACTTCTTCAAACCGCTGGCCATTGGCGCCCCCGCCCCGATGCGCGACCTGCCCGTTCGGCTGGAGCGGATGATCCACTTCGTTCCGCCACATCTCGACAAGGTGCGTGCCAAGGTCCCGAGCATGGCCGAGGGCGTGGACGTCATGCTGGCCAACCTCGAAGACGCGATCCCGGCCGACGCCAAGGATGCAGCCCGCGCCGGCGCCATCGAGATGGCCTCCATGTATGACTGGCAGGGCAAGGGCACCGGCTTCTGGAGCCGCGTGAACCCGCTGAACTCTCCCTGGTTTCAGGAAGATGTCAGCGAACTCGTCCTGAAAGCCGGCCACCAGCTGGACGTCATCATGTTGCCCAAGGTCGAAGGCCCGTGGGACATTCACTTTGCCGACCAATATGTTGCGCAACTCGAAGCAAAAGCCGGCCTGACCCGTCCCATCCTGTTCCATGCCATCCTTGAAACTGCGCAGGGCATGGCCCGCGTGGAAGAGATCGCACTGGCCAGCCCGCGCATGCAGGGCATCAGCCTCGGCCCGGCAGACCTCGCCGCAGACCGCAAGATGAAGACAACCCGAGTTGGCGGCGGCCACCCCTTCTACCGCGTCATCGACGACCCGAATGAAGACGGCTCGCCCCGCGCCAATGCGCAGCAGGACCCCTGGCACTACACCATTGCCCGCATGGTGGATGCGTGCCGCATGGCCGGCATCAACGCCTTCTACGGCCCGTTCGGCGACATTTCGGACCTTGAAGCCTGCGAACAGCAATTCCGCAATGCCTTCCTCCTCGGCTGTTCCGGAACCTGGAGCCTTCATCCGAACCAGATCGCGATCGCCAAGAACGTCTTCAGTCCGGATCCGAAGGAAGTGAAATTTGCCCGGAAGATCCTGGAGGCCATGCCGGACGGCTCCGGCGTCGCCATGATCGATGGCAAGATGCAGGATGATGCAACCTGGAAACAGGCCAAGGTGATTTCCGACCTTGCCGACCTGGTCGCGTCCAAGGACCCGGACCTTGCGGCGGCATACGAGGCGTGATTCCGCTTCACGTCGAGCAATCGCGTGGTAGGGTCGCTCTCTGAAGAGGGAGTATCAGCGATGTGGAAATCCATGACGACCCTGCTGGGTCTGAGCGTTCTGAGCCTGTCTGCCATTGCAGATGAAGTCTGGTCCACCCCGATCGGAGACGTTGTCTATGAGAACGAAACTGATGATGGCTGGGCGGTCTGGTCCTATCCGGGCCTGACCGATCGCGGGACGGTCTACATCAAGGATCTGGCGGGGGTCTATGAGGGCCGCGGCGCCTATGCCGGCATCTGGGTCGAGGCGGAAAGCCCGAACATTGAGCTGTGTGATGTCGCTGTCACGGACCCGGTCACAGGAGAGTCCCACTACAATTGGGGCCGCGTGGACATTGTCTTCACCGAGCCGGACTTTCCGGGCGGCTGGGTGGCCCTTCGCGGCAACTGCTTCAATGATCCAGGCGACTATCTGATCGGCAAGCCGATCACCGCATTACAAGAATAAGCAAAGGGGAGAAAATTCCGATGGCAGAGCACCTTATTCCGATGACCGGGCACAGCCCGAACCTCCAGCGCTGGTTCGACTGGATGAATGGGGACCATTCTCCTCAAGGCCTGTCGGTCCAACTGGCCGATGAGGTCGTGTTCAAGAGCCCGGTCGTCCACACACCCCAGGAAGGCAAGCCGATCACCATGGCGTACCTCACCGCCGCAGGACAAACGCTGGGGGGGGACACGTTCCGCTATACGCGCGTCTTCGATTGTGGGGACAAGGCTGTCCTCGAGTTTGAATGTGAGATGGATGGCATCCTTGTGAATGGTGTCGACATGATCGCTTGGAACACAGACGGCCAGATCGACGATTTCAAGGTGATGGTCCGCCCTCTGAAGGGCATGCAGGCCGTCCATGCAGCCATGGGCGCCATGCTGGAAAAGATGAAACAAAAAGCCTGAGCCAGACCGCCCTCATGAGTTTGCCTGTCATCATCACTGACCGATTGGTCCTCTGCCCTCATGAGGCGCGTCACTTCGAGCCCTCGGCCGCAATGTGGGGCTCGCCTGCCGTGACGAAGCATATCGGCGGACAGCCCCGATCTCGTCAGGAGGCCTGGTTCACGCTCTGCCGAAATCGCGGCATGTGGGACATTCTCGGCTACAGCTCATGGGCCATTGAAGACCGCATCACCGGCGAATTCTTGGGGGAAGGCGGGTTCTCGGACTTCATGCGGAGCATGACCCCCGACCTGTCGCAATGGCCTGAGGCTGGCTGGGTCTTTGTGGAAGCGGCCTGGGGCAAGGGATTTGCCAGCGAAGCGGTCGGCGCGATGCATGACTGGCTGGATGAACACCGGCCCGGACAGAGCGTCTGCATTATCGATCCGGGCAATGCCGGCTCTCAACGTGTTGCCGAGAAATGCGGTTATGAGTTTTGGGAAACGTCAGTCTACAGAGATGCGGCCGTCAACGTGTACCGCCGCAATGCGGGCAGTTAGCCGACCTGCTGGCGTGCCGCCTGGGTCTTGCTGCTCCAACCCCGAATGAAATCCATGAAGGCTTCGTGCGGCAAGCCGGCGCTGTAGAGGAAGCCCTGCGCCATGGAACAGCCGCGCCGTCGCAGGAAGTCGGCCTGGCGTTCGGTTTCGACACCTTCTGCCACTGTGTTCAGGCCGAGGGTTTCGGCCATGGCGAGGATCATTTCAATGATCGCGGGGGCCTGTTCATCCGATTCCAGGGCGGAGACAAACTGGCGGTCAATCTTGAAGACGTCGAACGGAAGCTGGGTCAGGATGGACAGATTCGAATGCCCGGTCCCGAAATCGTCAATCGCGAGTTTCGTACCGAGGCTCCGGAGAGGACGCATCACACGGGCGACCTTTTCCGGCTCGGAGACGGCCATGCTTTCCGTGATCTCGAGTTCCAGCCGGTTCGGCGGCAGGCCGGTCCGCTTCAGGATGGCCAGAACCGTTTCAGTCAGATCACTTGCCTGGAACTGGCGCGGCGAAACGTTCACGGCGACTGTGGCGTTAAAGCCTTCCTGCATCCAGATACGCGCAGACTCACACGCCGCTTCCAGGACCTGTTCGCCGATCTGGTTGACGAGACCGGTCTCCTCGGCCAGCGGAATGAACGTATTCGGCGAGATGATCTTGCCATTCGGCCGGATCCAGCGGGCCAGCGCTTCGGCACCGACAACCTGTCCGGTCTGGAAATCGATCTTGGGCTGGAAATGCGTCTTGAATTCCCTATTGGCGACCGCGTCACGCAGTTCCGCTTCCAGCATGTACTTGCCGCGTGCCACACGGTTGAGGCGGGGTGAGAAGTAGCGAAAGCCGGATCCGGTATCATTGCGCACCTGGCGCAAGGCCAGTTCGGCATGACGGAACAGCTTGTGCATCGTATCGGCATCTTCCGGCGCAATGACGATACCGCCTGAAATACCGAGCGTGACAGACTGACCGGAGACAATGAAGGGGTCCGCAAAGGCGAGGCGGATAGCCCGCGCAATGTTGGAGACATAGTCACGGCTGACGGCGCTCGGCAGGTACAAGGCAAAGCTATCCGCCTGCATCGCCGCAAGCATGCAATCATTCAGCCCGGTGCGTACCGGGCCTTCGAGCGCGTCGAGAGCAGTTGTCATGCGCTGGCCGCAGGCCTTCAGCACCGCTTCGCTTGCCAGCGCGCCGAGGCGTTCGGAGGCGCGCGTGAAATTATCGAGATCGAGCACAATCAATGCCGCTGGCGTCTCATACTTTGCGCGTGGCAGCGTCTTGGTGATGTGCTCTTCCAGCGCGATCAGGTTCGGCATCCCCGTGCGCGGGTCTTCATAGGCCGTGCGCCGGAGCGCATCATTGTCGCGGCGCAGCTTGCCAACCGACCGGATGACAACGGACCGCAGCCGGCGCAGTTCAACGAAAGACACATTGGACAAGCGGGCAGATGGATCGACCTGCGCCACTTCAAGGTAACGCGTGAAATCGACCAGCACGTTCTGGAATTCGCGGGCGAAGAACCAGGCCGTGATCGCGGCAACCGCCGCCGAGGACAGCAGCAGGACGGCAATTGCCCAGAGGGGCAAGGACATGTCGGTCCAGGCCTTGCCTTCGATCAGTGCCCCGTAAGCCTGTTCGATGGTCCACACGCCCACAAAAATGAGAATTGTGGCCGCCGCAGCACAAAAGGCCGCAAACCGGGGAATGGTCATACGCCCCAGAAGTCTCGATATGAAACTCTGCTTGTCCACGCTCAGATCTTTCTCACCACGTCACCACCTATGAGTGCGGTAACTATGTTTCCGGAATATGTTTAGGAATCAGTGAACAAAACGCGCTAGCTGTAGGGCGTTCGACGCACTATATGGGCCAGCATGACAAAGAACCGTACCGCCACCGTGACCCGCACCACCAAGGAAACCGATATCTCGGTGACCATTGACTTGGATGGCAGCGGGAAATCCGATATTGAAACCGGGATCGGCTTCTTCGATCATATGCTGGAAAGCTTCTCCAAGCATTCGGCCATCGACCTGACTGTGCGCTGCAAGGGCGACCTGCACATCGACATGCACCACAGCGTTGAAGACACCGGGATTGTCATCGGACAGGCCATTCTGAGGGCGCTGGGCGACTTTGCCGGGATCACCCGGTTCGGCCACGCCTATGTGCCGATGGACGAGACGCTGTCCCGCGCCGCGCTGGACCTCTGCAAGCGGCCTTACCTGATCTGGAAAGTGGATTTCAGCCGCGACAAGATCGGCGAAATGGACACCGAACTCTTCAAGGAGTTCTTCCATGCCCTCGCCGGAAATGGCGGCATGTGCCTGCACATAGAGAACCTCTATGGCGAGAATTGCCACCACATTGCCGAGTCCTGCTTCAAGGCGACCGCCCGGGCGCTGCGCGCGGGAATTGCCATTGACCCGAAATTGGGTGGCAAGCCGGCAAGCACCAAGGGCAGCCTTTAGGACTGGGCCCTATTTCCGGTAATCGAGCGGTGGGTCGCGGTCACCCAGCAAGGATTTGTATTCGTAATCCGGGCCGCGCTTCTCATCGAATTCCTTGCGAGCCTCGGCGCGCAGGTCTTCATTCGTGAACAGTTCCACGGCGGCGAGCGTCAGCGTTTCCGCAGCAATCTGCGCGCCCTTGTAACCGATCGATGTGCCACTGGCGGCAACAGCCTGCCAGGAATGGGCGGACGTGCCCGGCACCCATGTGGCGGTACGCAGGCCAACCGTCGGGACGGCATAGGAGACGTCGCCCACATCGGTGGAGCCATAGCCGAGCGAAACCTCGAAGGGCTGGATCTCGGCAGCTGAGGCGATATCACGCGCCGGATTGTCGAAGGTCGAGGCGATGGTCTCGGCGAATTCAAGTTCGGCGTCCGTATATTCCACGCCGCCCACCTGACGGAGCTTTGCGTCCATCATCCGGGCCAGTTTCTCATTCACGAGCAGCGGATTGTTGCCGTGGATGATTTCCCAGTCGACTTTTGTCCCCGTGCCCTGCGCGGCGCCGCGAGCAGCGTCTTCGAGGCGGGCCCAGATGGCTTCAACACCTTTGGGGTCCGGATGGCGGACATAATAGAAGACTTCCGCAAAGTCCGGCACGACATTGGGGGCAGAGCCGCCGGACGTGATGACGTAATGCATGCGGGCGTCCTGAGGCATGTGCTCATGCATCATGTTGGCCATCATGTTCATCGCCTCGACGCCATCGAGCGCAGAACGGCCACGTTCAGGCGCGCCGGCGGCGTGGGCGGAGATCCCCCGGAAGCGGAACTTGGCAGACCTATTGGCCAGCGACGTATTGGCGGCGGCCGTATTCCGGTCCCCGGCATGCCAGTGCATGGCGATATCGACATCCTCGAACAGGCCCGCACGGACCATGTAGACCTTGCCGGAGCCGCCTTCTTCAGCCGGCGTGCCATAGATGCGCACACGGCCCGGCGTGCCGCTCTCTTCCAGCCAGTGGCGCACGGCGATCGCCGCAGAGACGGACCCGGCCCCGAAGAGATTGTGCCCACAGGCATGGCCCGCGCCCTTGCCCGGAACTTCCTCCCGCACGGGGGAGGCCGTCTGGTTGATGCCCGGCAAAGCGTCAAACTCGGCGAGGATGGCGATCACCGGGCCGCCGCTGCCGTATTCCGCCATGAAGGCGGTCGGAATGCCGGCCACGCCCGGCGTGACGGTGAAGCCCTCCCCGGCCAGCGTGTCCTGTAGCAGGGCAGATGATTTCTCTTCCTGGTACCCGACTTCGGCCCAGTCCCACATCTGGCTCGCCAGAGATTCCGTCAGCTCCGACTGGCTGCGCGCCTGGCTGAGCGCTTCGCTTTCGGCGGCGTCCGGCCAGGCAGGCGTGGCGGCGCAGGCCATGAGCAGGCAGGCGGACAGGGCGGGCAGGATGGATCGCATGGGCAGGCTCCGTTTGGCAGTATGTGCGGGCGAACTTGCGGCACCTTGCCCCTGGGCG
>DHZF01000094.1:39175-42259 GCA_002414505.1 Hyphomonas sp. UBA5111
GGCTAAGAGCGCGGCCATGAGCCTTGTTGCCCTTATCGACTACGGATCCGGAAACCTGCACTCGGCCGGCCGCGCCCTGCGTGAAGCCGCGCGTCTGGCCGGAACGGGCCATGAGATCCGCATCACCCACCGGCCTGACGACATTCTTGCCGCCGAGCGGGTCGTGCTGCCGGGCGTCGGGCATTTCGCCGATTGCGCCGCCGGATTGCGCGCGCAGGCCGGCGTGGTCGAGGCGCTGGAAACCGCCTGTCTCACGGGCGGCAAACCCTTCCTCGGTATTTGTGTCGGCATGCAGCTGATGGCGGAGACGGGCCGCGAGGATGGCGCGACGCCGGGGCTCGGATGGATCGGCGGCGAGGTCTCGCGCATCCAGCCGGGCGAGGGCTTTCGCGTGCCGCATATGGGCTGGAACGGGCTGAGCTTTTCCGGCGCGCCGCACGCCGTCCTGGCGGGTCTCGGGCCAGAGCCGCATGTCTATTTCACGCATTCCTATGCGTTCAGCGTGACTGACCCGGCCGATGTGGCCGCCACTGCCAGCTATGGCGCGCAAGCGATCACGGCAGCGGTGGCGCGGGGCAATCTGTTCGGCACGCAATTCCACCCAGAGAAATCGCAAGGCGTCGGTCTGCGCATCCTCTCCAATTTCCTGACATGGACCCCATGACCCGGCTCACCCTGAGCGAAGTCGAAGGGCGAGCCGCTCTCAGCCCGCGCTCTCCTTCGACTTCGCTCAGGATGAGCGCTAAGGAGACAACATGAATTTTACCCTCTATCCCGCCATCGATCTGAAAGACGGCCAGTGCGTGCGCCTGCTCCGCGGTGAGATGGACCAGGCGACCGTGTTTTCCGACAGTCCGGCGGACCAGGCCCGCGCCTTCCGCGAGGCGGGGTTCACGCATCTTCACGTCGTCGACCTGAACGGCGCCTTCGAGGGCAAGGCGGTCAACCGCGACGCGGTCGAGGCGATCCTGAAAGCCACCGATGCGCCGGTACAGCTCGGCGGCGGCATCCGCACCCGCGCGCAGATCGATGCCTGGCTGGAGGCTGGCATTTCACGCGTCATTCTCGGCACGGCCGCGCTGCGCGACCCGGAACTGGTCAAGGCGGCGGCGCGCGCCTTGCCGGGCCAGGTCGTAGTCGGCATTGATGCGAAGGATGGCATGGTCGCGGTCGAGGGCTGGGCCGAGACCAGCGACATGAAGGCGACCGAACTCGCGAAAGCCTTCGAGGGCTGCGGCGTCGCCGCCATCGTCGCCACCGACATTGGCCGCGACGGACTGAAGACCGGCGTCAATGTTCCGTTCACGGCAGAACTTGCCAATACGGTCAGCATCCCGATCATTGCCTCAGGCGGCGTGGCCAGCGTGGACGACATCCGCGCCCTGATCGCCGCCGACGCGCCGATTGCGGGGTCCATCCTCGGCCGGGCGCTCTATGATGGGGATATTGTGGCGGCGGAGGCTTTGGAGGTGGTTGACCAACTATGAATTGAAGAAGATGCCTATTCTGCTTGAACCAATTTGTAGTCTTTCTCAGACATTGGAAAAGTGGCTTTTTTTAGTGGAAGAGGAGGAAGGATAATTGCGGCATCGCTTGAAACTCTAGAGCAATGAGATCTGAAATATGGCCACACGGTCATTAACCCAATAGAGGAAAAGAACTTGGTCAGGTTAATCTCCGAAATATCCTCTAGTTCTGTCACTTCGAATGCTACCACATATACTGCTTCTATTCTTAGGCCAGAGCTTTCAAAAAATTCGTCATGGGTCGACTCTTCGATATCTGCTGATGGCGCCGCCCACAACCTACACCTAATCAGAGCACTGACAGATGAATCTTCTTCTTCGAAAGAGGGATCCGTGAGTAGAGATTGACTAGTATATTTTTCAGCGTCTGCCACATCAAATGACAATTCGGGAGAACGATAAAATCTGGAATTGGCCAACCCAATATATATAAGCTCAGATTGGCCAACAATGTGTTCCAGTCCGTTCGGCATCTCTACACCGCCACCAAGTACTTTTCGTTGCTATCGTCGTTTGCGCACGAAGACCAAGTAGCCATACTTTTCTTCATGCTTTGCCGAGCCAAATAGCTCTGCTTTCGTTCTTCTTTCTCGTTCTCAGCCTTACGATCCATCACGGCAATTCGGTCACAAGTGAACACCAATTTTTCACCCAGATGATAGAACAGCACCGCAGCTTTCTTGATAGAAAGATTTTTCGGATCATCTGCGAGAATCTGGGACACACGAGCAACGCTCACTTCCATGCGCTCTGCCAACTCAGAGCGGGAAATTCCTTTATCGCGAAGCAACCGAAGTGCCATCGATTGAACGGAGCCGATCGCCCCTTCTTCAATCATCGCAATCTCAAGTTCATTCACCATATCATTCATAACTTTCATTCTCACAACTTCGCCCCCTCGATTTCTGCCTCAATCGCGTCAAGTCTACTGGCGCATCTTTTTACTGCTCGTGGATTTGCCAGATCCTTCTTTTTAATCTCAGCACCACAAGCGAAGAACGCACGAACAGTGTGAACCGATCCCAAACGACCATAAACACGCAACTGGTAGTTCTTAAACGCTGACATCCGAATGGTGATGCCCGCAACTTTATGAGCGCCTTCGTTTGGGTTGAACTGCTCATGAGTGAGATCTGCAAGATTTTCAAACTTGCAGAACCTTTCGGGCATGTAGTCTCCCAAGATTTTTGCCGTCATCTTTGGGACTTTGGCCTTTGTGATCTCCTTCATACAATCTTTGTGCATCCAGACCTGTCCGTTCGGGCCCTCGCAGAACAATTTCCAATTTTCAATATCGTCATCGCTCACGAGTCAATCTCGGACTTAAGTTATAAGTTAAATGGTCGCACGTAAAAATTCAATTACATAATTCTTTAAGGTTGTTGAATGTTCTCCGCAACGGAGAACTCGAATTGAGCTCATAAACTTCTGTGAGATTATCCCCTTGAGTTAACTTAATATTTCTCTGCACTTCAAGCCGGACTGGCGCTCACCATCCGGGTATCCATCATTCCAGCTCCGCGAGGCGAAGCCGAGGCGCGGCAGGCGCCGTGGCGCT
>DHZF01000094.1:42527-93941 GCA_002414505.1 Hyphomonas sp. UBA5111
TGCCTAGGCGCGCATCGGACCGTATCTCCCACCCGCACCCTCCTGACCCTGCCCCCCACAACCAGAACGGTACCTGATCCGGCTCCTGTGGGGGCAGGGGCATAGTATGGCGCGGAGGGGTATCAGACGGATACGGGATCAAAACCTCACCTCCGAAGATACCTGCGAATGCAGGTATCCATCTCCTGCTGCTCCCTCATGCACAGGAGGAAACATCCGGAGATGGGCCCCTGCCTACGCAGGGGCCTGCGGGGGGAAAAGCCTATCTCTCTCCCACAAACACCGCTTCCCCGGCGGATGCCGAGGTCTCTTGCAGAAACTATGCGGAGCCAGCCGCGCGAGACTCCGGCGTGCGCCGGAGAGACGGGGAGAGGGGGAAGTGGGTCCCGGATATTTGCTTGCGCAAATTCCGGAATGACAGGAGGGGTCAGGCGGCGTCGGCTTCGGATTTGGCGGCGGCTTCGTAGCTCATGACGCGGTTCTTGCCGAAATTCTTGGCGACATAGAGGGCGCGGTCGGCGCGCGACAGGAGGGTGGAAATCTCGTTCAAGCGGTGACCGCGGCAATAGCCGAGGCTGATCGTGACCGACAGGCGCCCGCCCTCAATCTGGACCGATGCGGCCGCGACCTGCGCCACGAGACGGTCAAACGCCTCGCTGGCCTCGGCCTCAGAAGCAAAGATGCCGGCCAGCGCGAATTCCTCGCCGCCGAGGCGCGCGACAATGCAGTCGTCCGGCGCGCGTGTGTTGAGCAGGGCCGCAATCTCTCGCAGGACATGGTCGCCGACATCATGGCCGCGCGTATCGTTCACCCGCTTGAAATCATCCACATCGGCAATGGCGCAAAAGAACAGGCGCTGGGTGAAATCGGCGCGGGCCTGGAGCTGGCGGGCCCCCTCGAAAAAGGCTCGGCGGTTTGGCAGGCCGGTCAACTCGTCCATATGGGCAATGCGGAAATTCTCTTCGGCAAGGCGGTAAACCTTGAGCCGGGTGCGCAGCATGATGACGCTGAGCGTGGGCGTGATGGTCAGCGGCAGGACGATGGCGAAGGTCAGGGCTGCCGTGCCGTCAATCTCGCCATGGGCGCGGATCCAGAGATAGACCGGCGTCACCACACAAAGCAGGACCAGCAGTGTCACCGACGCTCCGACGCGCACGGCCCAGGCAATATTTCGTTCAGACATCCGCAATGGTTTCGTCCCCCTGACACCCCCCTATGACATCATGTGGTTAAATCCCCCGCCAGCGCGCAGGGCCAAATCGGCCGGCCCTGTTAAGGGTCTGGTAAGGCTGGAAGGGCGCGGAACATGAAAAAGCCGGCCCTGTACGGGGCCGGCCGGGAGGGTTTTGGGGCGCGCCGGGATCAGCGGCGCATGCGGCGGGGCTGGTTGGCGACGCTGGTGACGTGTTCGGCCACGGCCGGGATCAGGCGGGGGCCATTATGGGTGCCGCGACCGAGATAGGTCAGCACGGCCCGTTTGGCAGCGTAGCCTACGGCCGTGGTGAGGGCAGCGGTTCCGGCGGCGATGGCGAGTTGTTTCCAGAGTTTCATCAGAGGGCTCCTGTCGGGATGGGGTCCCCCAATCAATGCGCGCGCGGGCCTGCCGGTTCCCGTAACTGCGTTAGCGGCGGCCCAGCACGGGCGGCATCATCCGCCGGGTGCGCAGGGCGTGGGCGATATCCGACGGGGTCGGCGCATCCGGCGCGCGGTCAAGCTCGCTGTCGCCGAGGCGCGCATGGCGCAGGCCCTGCCGGAGAAAAATTTCTTCAGGCCGTGTTGCGGCCGCATCGGCGGCGCGGCGCATGGTTTTCCAGAGATTCATGTCGTGTCTCCCTTGCTGGTGAGGCGAGGGCGGGCGGAGGCCCGCCATGAAGGGAGTATAGCACAGGAGGCGCGGCGGCTTGAGTGAAACCCTTGTCAGAATGGCGCGCACGAAAAAGGGCCGCATGGGCTGCGGCCCTTGTTTCATCGGCTTTGGCGCGAAATCAGTGCGCGGTGACCGGGCCGCCATGCGGGCTGGAGACGCCCTTGTGTTGGCGGAACTCGCCGGACGTGTCGGCGCCGTTCTGCGCAGATGTTTCGTCTGCATCCTGGCGGTGCTGGCGGAGGAATTTGCGGCCGTATTTCTGGCCGGCAAAGGCGGCGCCCGCTGCGCTCAGGATACCGGCAGCGATCATTAACTGGTTGCGACGTTTCATAGTCGTGTCTCCTGTGGTTCGCGTTGTCATGATGCGCGGCACCATCGCCGTCGCATTCACCTAATCAATGCATGGCCCCTGCCCCCTGTTCCGTTACAGACCTGCAAGGCGCTTTCCTTTGCCGGCGCCGGGCGCTAAAGGCGGGGCATGAGCCTGAAGACCCGCATCATCCCCTGCCTCGACGTGAAAGACGGCCGCACCGTCAAGGGCGTCAATTTCGTGGACCTGAAAGACGCGGGCGACCCGGTGGCGCTGGCGAAAGCCTATGATGCGCAGGGGGCGGACGAGCTCTGCTTCCTCGATATCTCGGCGACGCATGAAGGGCGCGGCACGCTGATGGACATCGTCTCGGCGACGGCGGAGCAATGTTTCATGCCGCTGACCGTCGGCGGCGGGGTGCGCAGTGCGGAAGACCTGGTGGCCTTGCTGCGCGCGGGCGCCGACAAGGTGGCGATCAATTCCGCCGCCGTGGCTGACCCCGGCGTGATTGCGCGCTGCGCGGCAAAGGCCGGGTCGCAAGCCGTCGTCGTGGCGATCGATGCGCGCGCCGTAGGCGACCATTGGGAAATCTTCACGCATGGCGGGCGCAAAGAGACCGGCATTGACGCGGTGGCCTTTGCGAAAGAAGCCGAGGCGCGCGGGGCGGGAGAAATCCTGCTGACCAGCATGGACCGGGACGGCACGAAATCGGGCTATGACCTGCCCTTGCTGAAGGCGATCACCGGCGCGGTAAACATTCCCGTCATTGCCAGTGGCGGCGCGGGCAAGGTGGAAGATCTTGCGCCCGCCGTGATCGAAGGCGGGGCAACGGCGGTACTGGCCGCCTCGATCTTCCATTTCGGAGAGGCGACGATTGCCGAGGCGCGCTCCGCCCTGGCCCAGGGCGGAGCGCCCGTCCGCCCCCTCTGACCGAAACGTCACAAAGCCTTCAATTGAGCTCCGCCCGCATTGGAGTAGTCTGACTGCTTACACAAGCAGGAGGGAGACAGTCATGAAGGGTCATTGTCTTTGCGGCGCGGTCACCATCACCGTGCCGGACATCAGCGAGGTTGCGGCCTGTCATTGCGCGACGTGCCGGCGCTGGGGCGGCGCGCCACTGTTCACGGTCGACCATGACGGCAAGCTGGAAATCGAGGGCGAAGACAACATCGCGGAATACCAGTCATCGGACTGGGCCGAGCGGGCCTTCTGCAAGATCTGCGGCAGTCATCTCTACTACCATCTGAAGTTCCACGACCATTTCGCCCTGTCAGCCGGCCTGTTCCAGGACGCGAAGCTGACAAAGCTGTCGCAGCAGATCTTCATCGACGAGAAGCCGGATTTCTACGAATTGGCCAATGACACGCCGAAGCTGACGGGCGAAGAAGCCTTCGCCGCATTCAGCCAGGCAAATGGCGAGGATGCCTAGTCCGTAAAGGCGGGTTTGCGCTTCTGCATTTCGGCAAACACCGCTTCCATCTGGTTCGGTGTACGGATGATCTTGTCCTGCTCGGCCGATTCCGCCATCAGCAATTCGGCATCGGTCGCATCCTGCATGGAATTGAAGATCCGCTTGGAGGCCTTGATCGCGTCCGGATTCTTCAGGGCGATCTGTTTCGCAAGCGCCATCGCGTCATCGAGCGGGTTGTCCGAGACATGGGTGGCAAAGCCCATATGCTTCGCCTCGGCGCCGTTGAAGATGCGGTTGGTGTAGGTCAGCTCTCGCAACACGTCATCGCGGACATTGCCACGCCAGAGCGGAAAGCCGGCCATGTCTGGCACGAGGCCCCATTTCAGTTCCATGATGGCGCAGCGCGTGTCCGGGTGGACGAAGCGAATGTCCGCGCCTGACAGGATCTGAAAGCCGCCGCCAAACGCCACGCCATGCGCCGCCGCGATGACCGGCGCCGGAATCTCGCGCCAGCCCCAGGCGACATATTGCGCGCGGTTGGCAATGCCATGCGTGCGGTCGGACAAGGTGTTCTTGCTGCCGGTGACGCTTTTGGAGTTTTCGCTTCCGGACTCGCTGCCAAGGCTGGAGAGATCGAGGCCCGCACAGAAGGCGCGGCCTTCGCCGGAGACGACCACGGCGCGCAGGCCCTTGGTCTCTTTCAATTGGGCAATGGCCTCATTGATCCCGTCGAACATGGCAGGGTCGAGGGCGTTCATCTTGTCGGTGCGGATGAAGCGAACGTCGGCAATGCCGTCGTCCAGCATGTTAATTGAGACCCGGTCTTTCATGACTCTCTTCCTGATCTGATGGCGTTTCCTGGGATTAAAGTGCGCGCACGGGCCCCCGCGTCAAGCGCCCGCGCTTCCTCACGTCGCGTAAGTGCGCTAAGCCAAGGCCATGACAGATCTCGGCTCTTCTGACCGCCTGGCTGCGGCACTCGCCCATCTCGGCACCACAATCGACGCGCGCGCGAAAGAGGGTGACGCCTCCACTTCATGGACGGCGAAACTGCTGGCCAAGGGGCCCGAAGCCTGCGCGGAGAAGGTACACGAAGAAGGTCAGGAACTGGCCGAAGCGGTCCGCCGCGAGAGCGATGCACATGTGGCGAGCGAAGCGGCAGATGTGCTCTACCATGCCTTCGTTGCGCTCAGATCACGAGGCGTCAGCCTCGACGATGTGGCCGCCGCGCTGGAAAAGCGGCAAGGCATCAGCGGAATTGACGAGAAGGCCGGGCGCTAGACGTTAAAGGCCCGGCGCACGAAGGACGGCGCCAGGGGGGACATGATCTGACCCAACATGGCCAAGCCATAATAGACCGTGGCAAGCGCTTTCGCGAACAGACGGCCCGCAAATCCAAGCTCCATGTGTTCCGCCCCCTCATTGATGCTGGCGAAGGCATTCGACACATTCCACTTGGCGGCACGCAGCGGAAACAGGGAAGGGCGCTTGTCACGATCCGTCATGAGGGTCCGGTCCATGACCCAGGAATCATGCCCGTCGATCACGGCCCGTTTCAGGAAATGGCTGATCCCGTTCGGAGGGGGATGGGACACACGCGCCGCCGGGCAGATCTCGATCCGCTCTCCCGCCCGCCGGTACTGGTCGGCCAGCACATAACACCGACCGCGCACAAGCTCGCTGTCCGGGAAGGGCGACCGGAGGAAGGTCTCTCTTTCGATCATGAAATTATTGGCGAAGAAGCGGTCACTTTCATACGGTTCGGTCGCGGATGACCTTGGCGGGAAGAACCAGAACAGGGCAAAGGCCCGGTCCGTCAGGGTAAGCGGCTCCACATAGGTCTGGCCGCCGACGATGACGGCATTGCTGGTCCGGCGCGCCTCCAGAAGGGTTTCGAGCCATCCGTCCTCAGGAATCACATCGCTGTCGATGAAACATAGCCAGGGCCGTGTCGCGAGCGTCGCGCCAAGATTCTTCTGCTCATAATATTCAAGGCCCCGCGCCGCCTCGATCCGGAGGTCGACCTCTGCATCCGCATTCCAGCCGGATGTCACAAACTGTCTCAAGGTGTCTGTAGCGATCGCTTCCGGGTCGTGGAGAATCAGGATTTCGGGCCGCCCGTCAAAGCTGCCGTCCAAGTCTGCAATCTGACCTGATACACACCGAAGCATCGCCTCGGCCCGGTCGGCTTCTGAGAGTTTGGCGTTCTCCCATTCCATGATGAACGTAACGCCCGGATAAGTTTTCACGTAGCTAGCCCCAAAGCCCGAAGAGAAAGTGTGGTCTCCACGCAAATTACAGACCACAGCTTTGAAAACAATAGGGCATCCACCAGAAAGCTCTTGGGAAGTGAGGCTCTGGTCCTCTGCACCCTCAGACGTCTTTCGGGGCTTTCAGGCGGCGTTTGGTCTGGTGGGCGTCGGCCTTGTCGCCGGTGGGTTTCTCGCCGCGCATATAATGCCGCTGCCAGCGTTCCTTCATGGCGTTTTCCTCGCCGCCCTTCAGGCGCTTGTTGAAGTCTGCCCGGCTTTCGGACCAGGCATTGTATTCCTTCACCAGATCCTCATTGGAGCGCAGCAATTTGCGCTCCGGCTGGACCTCTTCGAGCTTCTTGTGCTCCATCAGCGTGATGAAGGCGAAAGGCTCGTCCTTTTCGAAGATCACTTCGCCGGGGCGCGTCATCTGCCAGTTCATCGTGAACGGGAAGGGCAGCCAGTCGGTCTCGACCAGGCCGGTCAGCGGATAGATCCCATCCTTCGGCCAGTTCGGCGGGCCGGTGACCCAGACGCCCCAGCCGGGCGGGGTGCGGAACAGGTGGCCGGTATGGAAGGTGACGATGCCGCGCATGAAATGGGCATCGGCAAAGCTGGAAATCGCCTTCGGATCGCCTCGCGTGAGCAGCTGGATGTCTTCATTCCGGTTGCCGCCATTCCATTTGATCTTGATGTCCATCGGACAGAGCAATTCCCAGCCTGTGGAATTGGCCATGGTCAGCGGCAGGCAGCGATAGGGGTGACGATCGGTGAAAGCGTCCATCCAGTCACGGTTGGAGCGCGCGGGCACGAGCTGTGGCGCGACGTCGTAGATCTTGTAGCAATCGAGATGCATGAAAGCGGTATCCGGAGCGGAGCTTGACGGGAGGCTCAAGTCTTGGCCCAAAGGGCGCCATGACCGCAACCCCTGATGATCTCTTTGCCTATCTGGACGAATTGGGCATCGCCCATACCACGCATTGGCACGCGCCCGTCTTTACCGTGGAGGAAGGCCGGGAGCTGAAAGCCTCAATGCCAGGCGGGCATACCAAGAATTTATTCCTGAGGGACAAGGATGGCGCGGTTATCCTGATCGCGGCGGAGGCACATTCCGAGCTGAAGCTGAACCGGCTGCACCGGCTGATCGGCACGCGGCGGCTGTCCTTTGGCCCGCCGGACTTGATGGAAGAATTGCTGGGCGTCACACCGGGATCAGTGACGGCGTTTGCCCTGATGAATGACCGGGAAGGGCGCGTGCGGTTTCTGGTCGATGCCGCGCTGATGGCGCACGATCCGGTCAACTTCCACCCGCTGACCAATACCGGGACAACGGCGATTGCGCGGGACGATCTGGAACGCTTTGCCCGCGCAACCGGGCATGGGTTTGAAGTGGTGGACTTTACCGTTTTGCTGGACGAGGCCTGAAAAATCCAAGCCTGAAAAGGGTGGGGCCGCCCATGACAGGCGACCCCGGGGATTGACCTTTGGAACAGTCAGGGAGCTGACTATTCAAACGTATATTTGAACCGGACCCCGATCGAGCGCGGCGCGCCGACATGAGTGTAATAGGTCCGCTGGTAGACAGGCCCACCATCATCATCCGTCAACACCTGATTGTAGAGATTCGTGCCGACGACGCCGGTCTCGTAGAACTCGTCAAAGAGGTTGTTGACGAAGAAGGTCGCCTGCCATTCGCCGGTGTCATACACGGCCGAGACATTCGCCAGCCCGAAGGAATCGAGCGTCAGGCCATCGCCGAGGCCACCCGTGCGGCTGAGCACGTCGCCTTGCCAGGTGTAGCCGGCGTTGAAGGCCAGCTCGGCGCCATTCTCCATTGGCATGACATAAGTGCCGAAGACCGCGAATTGGTCTTCCGGTGAGCCCGGCAAACGGTCGCCATCGCGGCCATCAAGCAGGACTGTGCCGAAGCCCGGAGGCGAGATGGTGCCAACGAGGCCGGGAGCATCTGCGGTCAGCGACGCCTCGGAATGGCTGTAGCTGCCGCGTACGGAGAGATTCTCGCTTACGGCCCATGCGCCATTGACTTCAAAGCCCTTGGATTCAGCACCTTCCGCATTCACCGTGATCGGGATGGAGGCGTTGATCGTGGCAGAGCTGAGCTGCGGATCGGTCCATTCAATGTAGTACACCGCACCGTTCAGGGTGACACGGCCATCCATGAGCGTCGATTTGAAGCCAAGCTCGTAATTGGTCGTCGTATCCGGCCCAAACTGGCTCTCGTCCCGGGTGGAGAAATCGCCCGTCCCTGGACCGAATTGCTGGCCGGGCAGGAGCGCGCAGGCGCCCTGCTGGTTGTCAGTCGGATCATAGTCCGGGCAGACGCCGATACCGTTCGAGTTACCAATCCGGTAGCCTTCGCTGACCGTGAAATAGCCCAGCACATCATCGGTGACCTGATAAGATGTATTGAACTTGAACAATGTTCCGTCATCCGACTGGCTTGTTCGCTCGGTACCGTTCGGGCTACCCGCAGCAAAGTCAGCCTTCAGACTGTCTTCCATGTCACTGATGCCGACCGGCTGGAGATAATCCGGGAAGGCGTCAAACAGCGGGAAGTCCACATCGCTGAAGGATTCGAGATCATACTCATAATAGCGGCCGCCAACCGTAACGGTCCATCTGTCGGTGATGTCGAAGCCGACTTCGCCGAACAGCGCAGCTTCCTCAAGTTTGGAATAGAACTGGGAATAATATTCCAGATCATCCGGGCGGTCGAAGCCGACATAGTCCGCATAGCCCGGCGTGTATTCCTGGGAATAGGAGGTCACGTCGGAATTGTTGTAGAACGCGCCGACAATCCAGTTGAACCGGCTGTCGGTGGTCGAAACAAGACGAACTTCCTGGTTGAATGTATTCTCCCGCCCCTTCTCATGCGTGAAGGAGGTGAAGGTCGGAAACAGCTCATAGCTGTATTCGAGCGAGATCAGGAGGTCGGTCTGGTCGCGCTGGCCATTGTCGTCGAACCGGGAATAGCCGGTGGCAGACGTCAGCTCCGCAAAGCCGAGATCGGCTGTCAGCTCAAGCGCGAGCAACTGGTTGGTGATCTCGTTCGGCTCTTCCACACGCTTGGCAAGTTCATACTTGCCAGTCTGCAGCGTGCTGCGCCAGCTGGAGCCCTGACGGCCATCGATTTCGGACTTCTGATAGTAATACGTCGCCGTACCGTCGAGCCAGTCGGTCGGCTCCCAGCGCGCCGCGAGGCGGCCGGAAAGAGTCCGCTCGCCATTGGCATCGGTCACGCCGCGCAGGTTTGCGGCAACGTCAGACGGGTCAGTAAAGTCCGGATCCGGGTCGGAGACGCCGATTTCCTGCACGATGTACGGATAGTCGATGAAGCCGGAATCGTCTTCATAGTCGACGGAGCCACGGATGGCGAAGTTTGGCGCGAAGGTCTTGTTGAAGGTCAGGCCCGTCTCATAGCTGAGGGAGCCGGCTTCGGAATATTTCGAGAATTCCGAACGCACTTCCAGAAGGTCGCCATCAAAGTCCGGTTTGTTCGGAATGTAGCGGATCGCGCCGCCCAGCGTTCCGGCGCCATACAGCGTACCCTGGGGCCCGAGCAGGACCTCGACGCGCTGCATGTCGTTGAGCTTCAGGTCCACGAAGACCGGAATCTCACCGATATAGGTGGCCACCGTTCCGCCGCCATCATTATTGCCATCGCCTGAACCGAGACCATCAGCGTTCAGGCCACGGACGATCAGAGGGTTGCCCTGGCGGCCGCCGCGATCAACGACATTGATTCCCGGAACGTAGGACAGCATGTCGGACAGTTCGTCGAAGCCCTGCTCCTCGATCTGCTCACCGCCGACAGCGGCGATGTTGAGCGGAATATCCTGGACACTTTCGGCGCGGCGGGTGGCCGTCACAGTGATGGTCTGGGCGCGCAATTCGCTGTCGCTGGCAGCGTCTTCCTGGGCAGCAGCGCCCCACGCAACCCCGGTCGCGAGCACGGCAAGGCTGGTTTGCCGCAATAGACTAGATTTAGACATTTGTAGAAACTCCTATAGTTCCTACCTCACCTCCAGCATTAGGAAGCAGGGAAGAATTTGGTACAAGCGGCCTACCCACATGGCCGCAAGTTTATTCCTCCGGCGTAGTATTTTTGGCACAGACATGCGCCCCTTTGGGGCAGTTCGGGTATGAAGGAGCAGCAGCTGACTAAAAATTGGGCATCTTCGCCAAATCGTGCGCTTCTGGATCGGGCAGCTGAGTTCCTGTCCCGCAAGGAATACCGGAAGGCGCATGCAGATTGCATGGCTGCGCTGCAACACGATCCGGGCGAGGCGCGGGCGTTCTACCTGCTGGGTATTCTGACGGCAGACCATACGAATCACGCAAAGGCGATTGACCTGTTCGACCGTGCCCTGACGCTCGGTCCACAGCGTGCGGATGTATTTGCCCAGAAGGCGCGCAGTGAGATGGCCCTGCTTCGGCGCGACGCCGCCGTCCGGTCTGCGGACGCTGCCGCAGCGCTCGCGCCCGAAGATGCGTTCACTCTCGACACGCTGGGCGTCGTCTATAGCCGCGCAGGCCTGCATGACCGGTCCCTCGATTTCTATCGCCGCGCCACAGCGACCGAACCGGACATTGCCGCCTACCAGTACAATTTCGGCGCGGCGCTGCAGTTTGCCGGTCAGATTGACGAGGCCCGCACTGCCTATCGCAGATGCCTGGAACTTGATCCGTCAGACACGCGCGCCCAGGCTGCCATCGCGCAGATCACGAAACAGACCGAAACAGACAACCAGATCGCGGAACTGGAAGCGGTGTTTCCGTCTGTCGCCAAGAATGCCGATGATGCCCTGCGGATCGGTCACGCCCTGGCCAAGGCGCACGAGGATCTGAACCATCCTGCCGAAGCGATGGCATGGCTCGCCAAGGCGAAGGCGGCCAAATGGGCGGAGGTAAAACATGATGCGGCATTTGATGACGCCATCTTTGCCGCCGCAGAGAAGACAACGGCCCTGCCGACAGCCGGCGGCCATGCCGGGGCTCGTCCGATCTTCATCGTCGGGATGCCGCGCACCGGGACCACGCTGGTCGACCGCATCCTGTCGAGCCACAGCAAGGTGACGTCTGCCGGCGAACTCGCTGATTTCGGGATCAGCCTGAAACAGCTTGCGGGCACACGGTCGAACTATGTGCTTGATGTCGAGACCTTGCAGTCCGCCGCGCAGGTGGACATGCCGGTACTCGGCCGGATGTACATGCAGCGAGTCGAGGCGACGCTGGGCCTTAGCGGACGATTCATCGACAAGCTGCCGCTGAATGCGATCTATGCGCCGATCATCCTGGCGGCCCTGCCCGATGCGCGCATCATCTGCCTGCGGCGCCACCCTGCCGACACGGTGCTGAGCAATTACCGGCAATTGTTTGCGACGCGCTTTCCCTATTATGACTACGCGCTGAATCTCGAGACCACGGCCCACTATTATGTCGGTTTCGACCGCATGATCCGGCACTTCAGCGCATCGCTCCCCGCCGACCGGTTCACGCAAGTCCATTATGAGGATGTCGTTGGCGACATTGAGGGCCAGACACGGCGTCTGCTCGATTTCTGCGGCCTGCCCTTCGAGGCACAATGCCTGGACTTTCACCAGAATGCCGCGCCGGTCGCCACGGCCAGTTCGGCGCAGGTGCGCGAACCGCTCTACACGCGCGCGCTGGCCCGGTGGAAACGCTATGAGGCGGACCTGGCTCCGGCGCTCGATATCCTGGAAGCGCAGGGCTGCATCAATTCCGTTGAACGAAGCGGTCCCTAAGGCATCGCTGGCCATTCCGGCCAGAGGCACTAGACTTGTCCTCGCAAAAGGGAGTCACCGCCATGAAACACCGCCGCCTGGGCAAGAGCGCCATTTACGTGTCCGACATCTGCATGGGCACGATGACCTTCGGCGCTCAAACCGATGAAGCCGAAGCCCACAGGATTCTCGATGCCAGTTTCGAGGCGGGGATCAATTTCTACGACACTGCCGAGAATTATCCCGTGCCACCAAAGCTCGAATGGGCCGGACGCACCGAAGAAATCTTCGGCCGGTGGATAAAGACCAAGGATCGCGACCGCCTCATCGTGGCGACCAAGGTGTGCGGGCCGTCACATGGCTGGATCAAGGGATCCCAGCGTGGCGAGATGACGGCGCTGGACCGGCACAATATCCGCCGCGCCATCGATGCCAGCCTGACCCGGCTGCAGACCGACTATGTCGATCTCTACCAGACCCATTGGCCGGATCACGGGACGGATTTCGACGAGACGATGGAAACGCTGGACGATTTGGTCCGCGAAGGCAAAATCCGCGTCGTCGGGTGCAGCAATGAAGATGCCTGGGGCCTGATGAAAAGCATCGAGGCGTCCAACCGGCTCGGCGCCGTGCGCTATCACACCATCCAGAACAATTTCAGCCTGAACAATCGCCGTTTCGAGGATGCGCTGGCGAAAGTGTGCCGCCGCGAAGGCGTCAGCCTGATCCCGTATTCGCCGCTGGCGGGCGGGGTGCTTTCCGGCAAATATCAGGACAACGCCCGGCCGGAAGGCGCGCGGTTCTCGCATTATCTCGACATGGGCGGGCGTCAGGCCGCTATGGCGCACCGGTTCGTGAACGAGAAATCGCTCGAAGCGACGCGGCGTTACATGGACATCGCGAAAGAGGCCGGCATGTCGCCTGTGACGCTCGCCACCGCCTGGTCGAAGCAGCATGATTTCGTCGCCTCGACGATTGTCGGCGTGTCGAAATTCGACCAGCTGGCCGATATTCTTGCGGCGGCGGATCTCGAATTGTCTTCGGACGTAATGAAGGCGTGCGACGCGGTCGGACACGATGTGATGTATCCAATGGGGTGAGGCGATGAGACATAGGGCTGGACGTTCGACGGCGGAAATCCTGAGGGGCTGGCTGGCCATGGCGGGCCTTTCGCTGGCGCTGGTTGCGGGGTGTCAGTCGGCGCCTGTCGTTGATGAGGCGCCTGTTGCGCAGGATGTCTCCGAAGAGGCGGACCTGGCCCGTCTCGCGCCGCCCTCTGAACGCTATCCGGACCTGTTCCAGCGCGTTGCGCTGAGCGGGCTGGTTGATCCGAAGGATTGGGTCGACGCCGAGCCGAAAGCGCCCACCGACATGATCAATGCCGCCTTCGAGCGCAAACGCCCGGCAACGCAGGCGGAACTGTCGGCCTTCGTGGAGACCTATTTCGACCTGCCGGACAGCACGCCGGAGGCGGCCCGTGACCCGATTGTTCCAGGCGACCTGTCGCTAAGCGAGCATATCGAGGCGCTGTGGCCCCATTTGACACGGCAGGCTGATGCGGCAAGCGGACAGGGGTCGCTGATTCCGCTGCCGGAGCCCTATATTGTGCCGGGCGGACGGTTCCGCGAAGTCTATTACTGGGATTCCTATTTCACGATGACCGGGCTCGGTCCGGAGCATGAGGCGATCAAGCGCAGCATGGTCGAGAATTTCGCCTCGCTCATCCGCGAGGTCGGGCATGTGCCGAATGCGAACCGGACCTATTATCTCAGCCGGTCCCAGCCGCCCTTCTTCTTTGCGATGGTCGGCCTGCTGACTCCGGACGATCCAGCGCAAAGCTGGGCGAAATACCTGCCGGAGCTGCAATCTGAATATGAATATTGGATGCAGGGGGACCGCGCGGTGGTTCTGGAGGATGGCAGTGTCCTCAACCGCTATTGGGATGCCCGGAATGTGCCGCGCGACGAATCCTATATTCAGGATTTCACCACGGCGGCGCGGAGCGGGCGCGAGCCAGCGGAGATCTACCGGGAACTGCGCGCCGGCGCCGAAAGTGGCTGGGACTTCTCCTCACGCTGGCTGGAAGACCCCGAGGATTTGTCGACCATCCGGACCACATGGATCGTGCCGGTGGATCTCAACGCCTTGCTGTACGGCATGGAGCGCGCCATCGAAGCGGGCTGTGCGGAGATCGCTGACGTCATATGTATGGACGACTTCTCTGCCCGCGCCGAAGCCCGCATGCGCGCGATGAGCACCTTCCTATGGGACGAGACGCTCGGCGTGTTCAATGATTATGATTTGGAAGCCGGCCACAGCACGGGACGTGTTTCTGCTGCGAGCCTCTATCCGCTCTTCTTCGGCGTGGCGACAGAAGACCAGGCCGAACGCACCGCAGAGTTCACCCTGACGCACTTGCTCGCGCCAGGCGGATTGCTTTCGACGCCGCTTGAGACCGGCGAGCAATGGGATGCGCCGAATGGATGGGCGCCCCTGCAATGGATCGCGGTAAACGGCTTTAGGGACTATGGGCACGACGCGCTTGCCGAAGAGATTGCCGCGCGCTGGCTCGCCACCGTGTCCCGCACCTATTGCGAGACCGGCAAGCTGGTCGAGAAATATGATGTGACGGAAGTGAAGCCGGGCGGCGGAGGAGAATATCCGCTGCAGGACGGATTTGGCTGGACCAATGGCGTCACGCTGGCCTTGCTGGATCTGTATCCGGATTTATCGGCCTACGGAGCGACAGTGCCATCCACAATCTGCACATCAGAATAGAGTCGAGCCCCCACCCGCTTCTGTGTCGGATGGAGGCTCTTCCTTCGTTCCCACCAAAGCTTGTGGGATCTATTCCGGGCTGGGCCGCGCGCTGGCCAGCACTTCGCGCTTGCCGGCATGGTTCGGCGCTGAGATAGCACCTTCTTCTTCCAGTCGGTCAATCACGCCGGCGGCCTTGTTGTAGCCGATCTTGAGGCGGCGCTGGAGATAGGAGGTCGAGGCACGCTGGTCCCGCACGACAATGGCGAGCGCCTGCGCGTAGAGGTCATCATCTTCATCGCCCGTGCTGGTGCCGAGCATCGCGTCCATGACGGCCGATCCGGTTGAGCCATCTTCCGGCGCTTCGAGAACGTCCATGACATAGTCCGGCTCGCCCTGTTCCTTCAGCCAGTCAACAACCGTACCGACTTCTTCATCGGAGACGAATGGACCGTGCAGACGCTGGGATTTCTTGCCGGGCGCCTGATAGAGCAAGTCGCCCATGCCGAGCAATTGTTCGGCGCCTTGTTCACCCAGGATCGTCCGCGAGTCGATCTTCGTCGTCACCATATAGGAAATCCGTGTCGGGAAGTTCGCCTTGATTGTACCCGTGATAACGTCCACGGACGGACGCTGTGTCGCGGTAATCAAATGAATGCCTGCCGCACGGGCCATCTGGGCAAGGCGCTGGACACAGCCTTCGATTTCCTTGCCCGCCACCATCATGAGATCGGCCATCTCGTCGATCACGACGACGATGTTCGGGATGTGATCCGTTGGCAGAGCTTCGGTTTCGTAAATCGGCTTGCCGCGCTCATCAAAGCCTGTCTGGACCTTCCGGACGAGCTCGTCACCATTTGCGCGATACTTCGCAGCCTTGTCATTGAAGCCGGCAAGGTTCCGCACGCCCGCCTTGGACATCAGCTCGTAGCGGCCTTCCATTTCGCGCACCGTCCACTGCAGGGCGTTCACCGCCTTCTTCGGATCGGTCACAACCGGCGCCAGCAGGTGCGGGATACCTTCATAGATCGACAGTTCGAGCATTTTCGGGTCGATCATGATGAAGCGGCACTGTTCCGGCGAGTGGCGATAGAGCAGCGACAAGATCATCGCGTTCACGCCAACCGACTTACCGGAGCCCGTCGTACCGGCGATCAGCAGGTGAGGCATCTTGGCAAGATCGACCACGGTCGGGACGCCGCCAATATCCTCGCCGAGCGCCATCGGCAGGCTGGCACGAGTGCCGACATAGGCTTCTGCCTGCAGCAGGGTACGGAGGAAGACTGTATCGCGGTCCTCATTCGGCAGCTCGATACCGATCGCGTTCTTGCCGGGCACAACTGCGACACGTGCCGAGATGGCGCTCATCGAGCGGGCAATATCATCGGCTAGGGAGATCACGCGGGAAGATTTGACGCCTGGTGCCGGTTCCATTTCGAACAGGGTGATGACCGGGCCGGGGCGCACTTCCTTGATACGGCCGCGCACACCGAATTCCTTCAGGACGTCGGTCAGGCGCGCGGCCTTTTCGAGCAGCGCGTCCTCGTCCACCGTGTCGCCGCGCTCTTCCGGCATCTGGAGCAGGTCGATGGATGGCAGGCGCGTCGACTTGCGGCGGCGGTCCGATTTGGTCACGCGGGGCTGGCTTGGCAGTTTCGGCTTGGAGACGGGGACCGAGAGGCGGCGCGTCTGGATCGGCTCAATCCCGTCATCCTCGTCATCATAGATGTCGTCGTCGAGCGCGGTCTCGTCTTCCGCGTCATAGAGTTCGTCTTCGTCATCATACTCGACGTCATAGGAGTCGGCGTCGACATATTCGTCATCGCCCTTGATGACACGGGCGCGGCCCATGTCACGGCTGGCGTCCAGTTCCTCGTCCTCAAGGTCGCGCGGTTTCGGCTTGAAGTGCGAGATGACGCCAAACAGGAAGCCTCCAATGCCAGTGGCCTGGCGCGCTGCGTGGCGACCGGATTTGGTCGCGGCCTGGTGGAGGAGGTGTGCATCGCGGCGGCGGAAGCCGAGCGCAGAGAGCGCCGCCCATGCGGACGCCATGCCCAGAACAGCGCCAGCCCATGTATTCGGCGACGGCAGGAGCAGCGCGCGGAACGGCATGGATGCATAATAGAAGAGCGCGTCTCCCACGACGCCCCCAAGACCCGCAGAGAGCGGCCAGCTTTCCGGCACGGGCCAGGCCGCAAAGAATGCGGCCGAGAGGGGCACAAAGGCGAGCCCCATCATCCAGCGGCGCACGCGCGGTACACCGATCAGGACTGTGCGCATGGCCCCTCCAATCATCATGGCCAGACCGGCTGCCCAAGCCGACCAGCCAAGCATCTGGCGCGACAGATCCGCAAAGATCGCACCGGGACCGCTGAACAGATTCTGTACTTCTGCATCGGTCGCCGCATTCCAGCTGGGGTCGCTCGGCATGTAGGAGCCGACGCTGCCACATATAAAGACGCCTATTCCGAAAGCCGCTGCCCCTGTCAGGATCCGCCAGACCGGGTCGCTGACGCTCGGGATATCGTCTTCGGTATAAACATAATCTGTCATGAGGTGGGGCAGCTCCACTTGTGTCGCGGGAGCCCACACTTTGCCCCAACACGCTTAACGCGCGGCAAACGCCGGTGAAACTTGTGCATCTGCTGCATTAACTTTTTCCTGATGCCGAATATGGCTCGAAAATCGCCAATAAGGCCCGAATTGATCGAAATCAGGCAAGCTGATCCAGCCAACACAGCCGCGTGTAATCTCCGTAATATTGGGAACTGGAGCCGCCACACCTCCATTGATCGGGCGAGACCAACACCAAAGGAGAGCTCAAGATGAAACGCACATTGATCATTCCCGCTACAATCGCCCTGTTAACAGGTATGGCCGCAACCGCGCAGGAACCTAACGCGACGGACATGGATGTTAACGCCTCCGCGAGCGTGGAAAAAACTTCTGACACTCAAAACATTGATGAGCTGTCGATCGAGGAGCTGAATGCGCTGCAACTGAAAGTGCTGGAAGACCCGAAAGCGTCCGACGCAACGACTGAGACCAACACCCAGACGATGATCATGGCCGAGGCTGACACCAGCATGAGCGCCGAAACGGACATGGAAACCGGTCTTGATACCCAGGAGACCTATGATCCCGCCCTTACCAACCCGGAACAAATGGATCCGGCCGGCGATGTGAAGACGCCTGACTGGGACGAAACCCAATCCGCAGACGCCACAGTCGATGGCTCCGTGGATGCCGACATGAACGACACCACCACGGCGGAAGCTGACATCACGACCGATACCGAGATGGGTGTGGGTGGCCCAGACTACGCGTCCGAGACCGACGCCATGGCCGACCTTGCCATGCAGGGCACCATTGCCGACCTGGCTGCGGAAGACCCGCGCTTCACCACCTTCGTCGCGCTGGTTGAACAGGCAGGCTTGACCGACAAACTGGACGGGGATGCTGAATACACTGTGTTCGCGCCGACCAATGCCGCTTTCGAAAAGCTCGACCCTGAGCTGGTGACAAAGCTGAAATCCGGCGAAGCCGATGACAAGCTGACCTCGATCCTGAAGGCACATATCGTCGAAGGTGAAACCCTGAGCAGCAATATCGCCGACGGCGAGATGAGCGTGGCAACGCTGGCCGATGCGGACATCTCCGTGAACAAGTCGGGTGACAGTGTGACCATCGGAAACGCGACTGTGGTTGCCGCTGACATCGATGCCTCGAATGGCGTCATTCATGCGGTCGATACGGTGATCATGCCGGATGATGAATCCTAAGGCGGCATCGCCTCACTGATCCTGATAACGAAAAAGCCCCGGCAGAATGATCTGCCGGGGCTTCTTGTTGGACTGTCGCAAAGCCTAGTTCGCGAATTCCGGATAGGCTTCCAGACCGATCTCGGCCTTGTCGAGACCCATCTCTTCTTCCTCGGCCGTCGGACGTACACCGATGGTAAGTTTCAGGATGTACCAAACGATCGAAGAGGCGATCATGACAAAGACACCGGTCAGGACCACGCCGACCAGCTGGCCAAGATAGCTCGGATCCCCAGCTTCATTCGGCGCAATGGCGTTCGTATAGGAGAACGGAACGATCATCGTGCCCCAGATGCCACAGACGAGGTGGGCCGGAATGGCGCCGACGACGTCATCGATCTTCAGCTTGTCTAGCAGTGGAACGAACACAACGACCAGGATACCCCCCACGCCGCCGATAAGGATGGACGCGAGCATGGTCGGTGCCAGCGGCTCGGCCGTGATGGAAACGAGGCCACCGATCGCACCGTTGAAGACCATGGTTGCATCAACCTTGCCCTTGTAGAGGATCGATGTGGTGAACATCGCTGCCAGCACACCGCCTGCTGCTGCGAGGTTTGTGTTCGCGAAGATCTGCGAGACGGAGTTGATGTCTGCCGCCGTACCCGCTGCAAGCTGCGAGGCACCGTTGAAGCCGAACCAGCCGAACCACAGGATGAATGTACCCAAGGCCGCGAGCGGGATGTTGTTGCCCGGCATCGGATTGACCTGCTTGCCGAAATACTTGCCGATACGAGGGCCGATAATGATGGCCCCTGCGAGCGCTGCCCAGCCACCGGTCGAGTGCACCAGCGTGGACCCGGCGAAGTCGGAGAAGGCCCATTTGGAGTCGAGATAACCAGCACCCCATTCCCAGGACACGACGATCGGGTAGATGAAGGCGGTCAGGATGGCCGTGAAGATCAGGAACGGCCAGAGCTTCACGCGCTCTGCCACTGTACCGGATACGATGGATGCGGCCGTGGCCACAAACACCATCTGGAAAAACCAGTCGGATGCCGGCGCATAGCCTGCATCGCTTTCGACGGCGAGGTCGCCGCCATCCCATGGTCCGGGCGTGGTGCCCAGCAGGCCGCCAATGGATTCAGCCGGATAAGCCATATTGTAGCCGACGACCCAAAACATCAGACCGGCGATGGAATAGAGTGCCACGTTCTTGGTGGACTGCATGGCTGCGTTCTTGGAGCGGACGAGGCCCGCCTCAAGCATACAGAAGCCCGCCGCCATGAGCATGACGATGATGCCGCCGATGAGGAACAAGTAGCTGTTGTCGACATAGGCGCTGGCGCTTCCCGCAACGCCCTCTTCCAGCGCAGCAAGCCGCGCCTCGATGTCTGCATCCTGAGCGTAGGCAGCTGCCCCGACCATTAATGCGGCCGGCAGCAAAGCTGCTCCGCGTATCATATTTTTTAGTGTTTGGCCCATCTGGCCCCTCCTTCGTCACGAGACTGCAGAGCTCGGGACCCCCCGTGCTCTCCCAGAACCGATATGATTGTGCGCCCGCAGGAATGTCGCACGGGCATAGGGGCAGACCGGTTTTTCTGATGGGGCATGGTCAAAGCGTGGGCAGGGATGCGGCGAATCGCCTAATTCTCCATCATCGCTGGACGATCCGTGCGAGGACACCTAGCTAAGAGCCATGACGAAAACCGCCTTTCAGTCTGACCGT
Source organism: Hyphomonas sp. UBA5111 (assembly GCA_002414505.1). GTDB lineage: Bacteria > Pseudomonadota > Alphaproteobacteria > Caulobacterales > Hyphomonadaceae > Hyphomonas. Next base: position 62,380 of record DHZF01000094.1, read on the forward strand.
ACGTATGACCTCGCCGTTGTGGGCGCAGGACCGGTGGGCACGACCTTGGCGATTCTGGCCGCCAATCGGGGCTTTTCTGTAATACTTATTGACGCTCGCGACCCTGACGCCGTGCCACGGCAGGACACGCGGACCTTTGCGATTGTCCGTGGCAGCTGGCGCCTGTTGGGCGCAGCCGGTGTGACTGAGGCCCTGGGCGGATTGACCGAGCCGTTGAACGGACTTGAGGCAATTGACGGCGGTACGCACTGGTTCGGGGCACCCGGCGTGCTTTTTGGCAATGAAGACCTGCCAGACGATCCGGACGGCCAGCCGCTTGGCCAGATGGTACCGGCGGCAGCGCTGCAGACCGCACTGGATGAAGCGTGCGGGAAAACCGACGGGATCGACTGGATACGCGGCCAATTGTTTGAAGGGATGGAGACCGGTCCGGCCGGGGCCACCCTGACGCTGTCAGACGGGCGCCCAATAGAGGCCCGCCTTGTCGCCGCGTGTGACGGCATGAAATCCTCCGTGCGCGAAGCCGCAGGCATCACGACCGAAGGGCATGATTATAACCAGTCGGTCTTTGCGGCGAATGTGAAACTGACGCGCCCACATGGCGGCATTGCCCGCCAATTGTTCACACCGGAGGGTCCGTTCGCCACGCTGCCCATGCCGGACAATCGCGCAAACCTTGCCTGGTACATGAAACGGGGCGCCGCTGAGGCGATTGCCGCTATGCCGGTTGAGGACATCAATGCCGAGCTGAATGCGCGGTTCGCAGAGTTTGCCGGACCGATGGAAATTGACGGGCCTTATTCCGCCTATCCGCTGGTCATGCAATTGGCGACACGAATGGTCGGTGCTCGCACGGCCCTTCTGGGCGATGCAGCGCACCGGATCAATCCGCTTGCCGGACAGGGCCTTAATCTCGGGTTCAAGGATGTTGGCGCCCTGATAGATGTGATGTGCGAGGCGCGCGATGTCGGCCTTGATCCGGGGTCGGATGTCAGCCTGGAGCGCTACGAGAAATGGCGGCGCTTCGATGCGACCGCCGCTGCCATGTTCATGGACGGCATCGACCGCGCCTTCACCAATGACAGCAATTTCCTGAAGCCCTTGCGGGGGCTTGCGCTGACTGTGGCTCAGCGGGTCCCGCCCTTGCGTCAGGCTTTGGCGCGTCAGGCGAGCGCCGATCAGGACCATTTGCCGAGCCTGATGCGCTAGGCCCCGGCGGACAGCTCTCTCAGGAATTTCCAGGTATAGAGCCCGGAATCATGGCCATCTGAAAACTTGATGCGGATCGCATACCGCCCGACCGGATCAGCGCCGAGTACGGAAATATCCTCCGGCACAGGCGGTTGGGGCGGACGGGGCCCGCTGCCATGACCGCGAACCTCCGCAGACGGGCTTTCTTCGCGCAGACGCTTATAAGGAATGACACCCGACGTGCCGTCCTCGAACTCGACGAACAATTCCTGTGCGGACTTGCGAAAGGCCAGACGTACCGGCCAGGACGGATCGCTCATGTCGCGGGCTCGCCTGCTGGCTGCGTTTCATCGAGATCACGCGCCTCGTCCGCCAGCATGATCGGAATGCCGTTTCGGATCGGGTACGCCAGCCGTGCCTTGGGCGAGACAAGTTCGTCATTGGCGCGGTCATACGTCAGCGGCTGGCGGCTGACCGGACAGATAAGAATTTCCAGCAGGCGGGGATCGACCCCGGACGGGCCCTTGCGCGGGGCTCCCGTATCTTTGCCATTCTCTTCAGACATGAACGCCTCTATTGCAGCGTGCCGCCATCCTGGCCGGACACATCCATTTCCAGGAGGGTGATGAGCGTTTCCGCGCGATCTTTCAAGGTGGGCGCCTCAACGAGCGCCTGTTTTTCCATTACCGAGAACGGGCATCCCGAACAGAGGGCATTCACGAGAGTTTCGAGCGGCGCCTCTTCCACAGCCGACCAGTCGGTCGCCATGTCATGGGTCTCCGTATAGTCATGCAGCGCGCCCACGAGGCGGGTCCGGTCTGGCAGGCGAGCCGGCGGCACATCCTTCAGATCGTCGGCATAGGGAGTCCAATTGGCCTCCACCTGACGGTAAGGCGTCATGACAGAAAGTTCGCTGGCAACATCAAACCGCGCAATCCCGGACAGGGTAATCAGATACCGGCCATCCCCGGTTTCGGACCAGGTCGTGATGCGACCTGCACAGCCGGTCTGGGCAATATCCGGCTTGGCGCGCGTGCCCCCGACGGTCTGGATCATGCCGATCATCCGGTCACCCTGGATGACGTCATCCACCATGTTCAGGTAGCGCGGCTCGAAAATGTTCAGCGGCAATTGCCAGCGCGGAAACAGCAGGGCGCCGGGCAGGGGAAAGATGGCCAGCTGCTCCGGCAGGTCTGACACGCGCGTATAGGTCGGCTGGGTCATGGGCTCGCGCCTCTTTCTGCTTGGGCCTGAAAGAGATGTGGAGCGAATGCTCCCTCAGGCAAACATCAGCGATGCAAGCCGCCGGCGGCCACTCACCGTCGCCGGATCTGTTGCGCCCGCCGCTTCAAACATCTGTAGCAGTTTTTCCTTGGCCTTGCCTTCGCCCCAGTCGAGCGAGGTCCCGAGAATGATCAGCAGATGGTCGATTGCATCGCCAAACCGGCCTGCTGTGGCGTATTTCTCTGCAAGCTCGAACCGCTTTTCGTGATCATCCGGATTGGCGAGGACGGCAGACAGGGCTTCTTCGAATTCGTCCGGCTCGGCCGCAGCGTCGCCCATCATCTCGATGGCCGTGCGTACGCCTTTGACGGCACTGTCATTTTGCTTGTCGGCCGGGATCATGTCGAGCGTCGCAGTGGCGCGCTCCTTGTCACCATTGGCGAGGTAGCAGCGCGCGAGACCGGCAATAGCCGTCACGTTTTCCGGTTCCTGTTGGATCACAGCCGCATAGATTTGCGCCGCCGTACCGATATCGCCTGCCTGGCTTGCGGCTTCGGCCTGCTCCAGCGCTTCGGCGATCATCTTGCCGGTATCGGTGCCGCTCATCAGCTTTTCGATGAAGGCATTGATCTGGCTTTCCGGCAGCGCGCCCATGAAGGCGTCGACCGGACGGCCCTTGTCAAAGGCATACACGGCCGGAATGGAGCGCACGCCCAATTGGCCGGCATAGGCCGGGTTCTCGTCAATATTGATCTTCACCAGCTTCACCTGGCCATTGCGGGATTCGACCGCCTTTTCGATGATCGGGCCCAAGGTTCGGCATGGGCCACACCAGGGCGCCCAGAAATCCACAATCACAGGCTGTTGCTCGGAAGCCTCCACGACATCGGCGATGAAGTCCTGGTCGGTTGTGTCCTTGATGTGAAGCGAAGCCGTATCGGTCATAAGCTGTGTCCTTGAATATCTGCAGCGAACATGGGCCGGAGACCCGCTTTTCGCAAGAAGCCGCCCTGATACCAAACCGGCCAAGCTGTGTTCATCTGGCAGTCAATCTGGACATGCGATCCGGTGAAGCTGAATACGGCGCAACGAAAAGCGACGAAAATACCTTTTTCGCGCCCTGTTTCTGCAAGGCCGGCGCGCTTAAGTGTAGGGCCATTGGTCAACGAATTGAGGAGACCGCACAATGTTAAATTTCCTGGCAAGCCTCGGCGCAATTACTGCCATCGCCATATCCCCCTTTGCGATGGGCCTGCAGGCCACAGAGGCCGCAGCCCCCGCCCCCCAAGTCACCCAGCCCGCCGGCCTGAGCGATGCTGATCGGTCTCGCCTGCTGGAACGCGCCTCGACGGCGCTGGCAAAGGTGAAGACCGCGAGCGGCACGTTCGAGCAGCTTGCCCCGGACTATACTGAATCGACCGGGCGTTTTGCCCTGTCGCGTCCCGGCAAGGTGCGCTTCGAATATGACGCGCCGACCCCACTGCTCGTTGTCAGCGACGGCACGACTGTGGCGCTGCAGGATTCCGAACTGGAAACTACGGACCGTGTGCCGCTCGGCACCACACCGCTGGCCCTGCTGCTCGATGACGAGATCGATTTCGCCACTGAAGCGGAAGTGCTCGACGTGACGACCGGCAATGGCCGGGTCGCGATCACGCTGCGCGACCAGTCTGGTGAGATGGACGGCACGCTGACCCTGTTGATGCAGGAAAGCGACATGGCCCTGACCGGATGGCGCACAGTGGATAGCGGCGGGAACATGACTCAGGTCCAGCTGACGGACGTCAATTACGGCAAACGCCTGAACCCCCGCCTGTTCGTTCTCAAGGATTTTGATGAGAATTGAGGCCGTTTTTGACCTCAGACGACTCAAAACTGGAGCACTGGCGACACAGCCAAGCACATAACACAATATTCACTTGAATATTTTTGTGGGAGTGACATCTTTGCAACTGTGGACGACGCAGATACCCCGCGCAGCAATTGACCCCCCCGCTGTGAACTAATGCGTTGTCACCGTCGGAGCCTTCCCCTCCCGACGAGACGTGCAAAGCAAGCGTCTGGCGCGCCCGAACTTCCCCGCGTTCGGGCGCGTTGACGTTTCCAGAAACACTGTTACGCAGCGTGAATGTCGAACTCTCTCAAAATTGTCAGTTGGAACATCAATTCGGTCCGCTTGCGCGCGCCGAATGTTGAAGCCTTTGTCGCCGCCGAACAGCCGGACGTGATCTGCCTGCAGGAAACGAAATGCCAGGACGGGGAGTTCCCGGAAAAGGCGTTTCGCGAAATGGGCCTGCCGCATCTCGTGCTGAACGGCCAGAAGGGCGGTCATCACGGTGTGGCCATCGCCTCGCGCCTGCCCATCGAGCGCGTTGAGGCTCCCGATCTTTGTCGCCACGGGCATTCCCGTGTGATCGCTGCGAAAGTCGCGGGCGTCGAGATTCACAATATCTACCTGCCCGCCGGCGGCGATGAGCCGAACCCGGACGTGAATGACAAGTTCGCCCACAAGCTGGATTTCCTCGAACGCCTCGGGCCCGCCTACAAGAAGCAGGGCAACACGCCGCGCGTACTGGTGGGTGACCTCAACGTGGCGCCACATGAAAATGATGTCTGGTCGCACAAGCAATTGCTGAAGATCGTCTCGCACACGCCGGGCGAGACCGAACGGCTGGAAGACTCCCGCAACCAGGCTGCGTTTGCGGACATCGCACGCCTCGCCGTCGAGGATCACCAGAAACTGTATTCCTGGTGGAGCTATCGCGCGAAGGACTGGGCCAAGAGCAATCGCGGCCGCAGGCTCGACCATATCTGGATGAACCCGGCCGCCCTGCCGGATACGAAACTGGACACGTTCAAGATCCATCTCGGCTGGCGCGGCGGCTGGAAACCGTCGGACCACGCGCCGATCAGTGTCGAGATGAAGGTCTAGGGCTGGAGACGGTATCCGCCGGCATCTGTCAGCAACAGGCGCGCATTGGCCGGGTCGGGCTCGACCTTCTGGCGCAGGCGGTAGATGTGGGTTTCCAGCGTGTGTGTGGTGACCGTGGCGTTGTAGCCCCAGACCTCTGACAACAGCTCGTCCCGCGCCACCGGCTTGCCCTGCGCGCGGTAGAGATATTTCAGGATGTTGGTTTCCTTCTCCGTCAGGCGCACCTTGCGACCGTCTTCGGTCACGAGCAGCTTCATCGACGGCCGGAATTCATACGGGCCAACCTGGAAGGTCGCATCCTCGGACTGTTCAAAGCTACGCAGGTGCGCTCGCACCCGAGCCAGCAGGACCGAGAATTTGAACGGCTTGGTCACATAGTCATTCGCGCCGGATTCAAGGCCGAGGATCGTATCGGCGTCGCCATCCTGTCCGGTCAACATGATGATCGGGGCACGGACCCCCTTCTGGCGCATCAGCTTGCAGGCTTCGCGGCCATCCATGTCGGGCATGTCGACATCCAGCAGCACAAGGTCGATCCGCTCGGCCAGCGCCTGAGTGATGCCTTCATTGGCATTTGCCGCCTGCAGGGTCTCGAATCCATCATGCAGGTCGAATTGCTCCGCGAGGGCTTCACGGAGATCTGCATCATCATCAACCAGCAGGATCGTCTTCTTACCTGTCACGGGCATCTCCTTGGACATCGATCATCGCTGTGTATTGCAGCTCACGCCAGATGCCATAAGACTTTGCCTGACACGCAATCACAAGTTTGGGAGCATTCCGTGAGCATGAAATTCACTGCGACGCAAACGGGCAAGCTCTCCGGGCCCGGATTTACGGCGCGGTGCGTGCTCGGCAAGGGCGGCGTGGTCACCGCATCGCAGAAGCGCGAGGGCGACGGCGCATCGCCGGCGGGCGTGTGGCCAATCCGGAATGTCTTCTTCAGGCCCGACCGGCTCGACCCGCCCGCAACCAGCCTGCCGCTTGTCCCGCTGAAGCCTTATGATGGCTGGTGCGACGCCCCGGAGCACCCTCTGTACAACCGTCCCGTGTCCCTGCCTTTTACGGCGAGCCATGAGAAATTGTGGCGCGAGGACCATGTCTATGACGTGATTGTCGAGCTCGGCTACAATGACGACCCGGTCGAGCCAGGCCGGGGTAGCGCCATCTTCATGCATGTGGCCCGGCCGAATTTCGAACCCACGGAAGGCTGCGTCGCGCTGGAACGGGAGGATCTGCTGGCCCTGCTAGAAATGATGCTGCCGGATACCGAGATCGAAATCTCGTTCTAGGCAGTGTAATCGCGCGGTCCGAACAGGGCCGAGCCAACCCTCACATGCGTTGCGCCGAAGCGTGCTCCAATGTCGTAATCCGCGCTCATGCCCATGGAAAGTTGCGTGAGACCGAGCCTATGGGCGATCTTGGCAAGCAGCGCGAAATGCGGCCCGGCAGGTTCTTCCACGGGGGGGATGCACATCAGGCCGACCACTTCGAGCCCCTGGTCGCGGGCGGTGCGGAGAAGCTCCTCCACGCCATCGGGCGCGACACCCGCCTTTTGCGGCTCCTCGCCCGTATTCACCTGGATCAGATATTGGCGTTTCTGCCCGGTCTTCTCTTCAGCCTTGGCCAGTTCCCGGCAGAGTTTCGGGCGATCGAGCGTCTCGATCACGTCGAACAGGCGCACAGCGTCTTCGGACTTGTTCGATTGCAGCGGGCCGATCAGGCGCAGTTCGAGATCCGGGTAATCTGCCCGGCGGTCTGCCCAATGCGCGTAAGCTTCCTGCACGCGGTTCTCGCCAAACACGCGCTGGCCAGCCGCCAGGATTTCCTCCAGCGCGCCGTCCGGCTGCGTCTTCGTTACTGCCACGAGTGTGGGCGGAGTTTCAGAAAGGCCCGCAAGATCGCTCAGGATCTCGGCGCGGCGCTTGGCAATTCCGGGGAAGTCCGTATCAGTCATCTTGATGGCGCAGAAACCCCAAGACGAGGCAAGACGCAAGCTGATCTCTGCGGCAAGACGGGCAGGGCGCCATTTGCCGTCCTGGCTACCGCCGGCTCTCTTCCTGACCGACCCCCAGCGAACCCCTGATCCTGTATCTATCGCCGAACACCTGCCAGCCGGGTGGGGCATTATCTATCGCCATTATGGCGCGGCGCACCGGCTGTGGCAGGCTCGCCAGCTGGCCGACATTGCGAACCGGCGGGGCCTTGCCCTACTGATCTCGGCAGATCCTGGTCTCGCCATCAAGGTCGGCGCAGCGGGCGTACACTGGCCGTTTTCACAGAAAGACAAAGCCCGGAAATGGCAGGGACGGTTTGATCTCATGAGTGTGAGTGCGCATGGACACGGGGAATTGCGCCAGATTGATGCGCACATCTTCGATGCGGCGCTCGTATCGGCGGTGTTTCCATCGAAGAGCCCATCGGCCGGGTCTCCGCTTGGGGCTTTCGCCTTGCGCAGCCTGTCAAAACATAGCCCCGTGCCCCTTTATGGGCTCGGCGGCGTGAATTCCCACAACGCATCAAGCATCTGCAATGCAGCGGGATTGGCGGCAATAGAAGGGATAAGGGACCCGTTCAGGTCCTAGAATTTGAAAGCGGATTTGAGCCGGATGCCAGCTTCGACTTCGCGGGATTCCCACGTCGATGTGTCATTCAGTTCGTCTGCGCCCACGCTGACTTCACCGCCGACAGAGAAGCGCGGGGTGATGCGGAACGTGGCGCCCGCCTGCATTTCTTCACGCGGAAGCGGAGACAGGTCGTTACGGGACACCTTGTCGATGTTCAGCTGCCAGCGTGTGTCGCCGCCAAACTGCATCGAGAATTCCCGGTCTGCCTGGGCCTGCCAAACAGGTTCGGCACTGGCCGGCTTGGCCTGCGCGAATTGGCGATACCATTCGGACTTGGCCGCAGAGGTCTCGGAAATGCTGGGGGTTGCCATTTTCATGGCAGGCGCAGGCACGTCATCCTGCGCCGCAGCTGGCAGGGCCAGCGCGCACAGCGCGATCACGATTGTTGCAAAGCCCAGCTTCATTTTTCTAAGCACCTCTGATTGGGAAAATAGTCAGAGGAGCGGGTAAAGAGAAGATTAAGAATCCGACAGACCGGCAATTCTAGTCCGATAGTGTGATTTCTATCACAATCCCCTCAGGGGAATTTTTGCCGGTCGAAAGAGCAAACGTGTTTGGCTGAGACAGGTTCAGGCTGTTTTCGGCGTAACCGAGGGTAATTTTTGCATGTTTTGTGACAGCGTGGGAAACGCCAATTTTCCAGGCATCTCCCTGCAATCCCGTCAATTTGTCCGCCCCCCAGCCGTATTCTGCGCCAAAAACATATTCGCCCAGGGATTTGGTGACGCCCGCCGTCCATGAATCATAGTCACCCTCTCCCTCAATGCCATTGTCGGTGGCCAGCCAGGAGGCGCCAATCGAGATGGTCTCGAATTCGGCTTTTGCCCCGAGCGACCAGGTCGTGACCCGGCCATAGAACGCCGACGCATAGGGCGGCGTCTCGACCTCTGCCGAACTGGCCCCGAGCGCGCCGCTGAGCCTTACGCCCTCGCTGCGCAGCAGGCGTGAGACATTGACCGCGCCCTCGACCGCATTGACCAGCGTGATCGGCGCCGCGCCCGGCAGGTTGCGATCAGCGTCCCGGTCAAGGCCCCGGACATCAGCCTTCGGCGTGAAACTCAGGCCGGCACGAACGCCTATCAGGCGCGGCGTGGTGTAGGTGATCTTGGCGGAGGGTCCGGTCAGATCATGCCGGGTCGTAACCATGTCGATGCCCGTCGGATCGAGGGATTGGCGGCCACTGGCGAGCGTATCGAAGACCGACGGTGCATTTTCCTGAAAGCGCGCAGCCACCCCCAGATCCCGGCCAAGACGCACCTCGCCATAGCCGCCCTCGACATAGGCATAGGCCGTTTCGATTTGGGCGCGAGCTTCAGTGTCTTCCGGCTCAGCCCCGATAGCCAAGCCTGTGAAGGCCCCCTGATACCCAAATCCGGTGCCATCGGCCCCGGCGGGCACGCCACTGAACCCCGCCCGCCGGGGGTGGTCCTTTTGCACTTCGAGCCGGCCGGCAACGCCGATCTCAAGCCCGTTTTCGAGGATGCGATTGGTCGATACGCCAGCCCAGGCGCGCGCCAGAACCTGTTCGTCGCCCTCCGGCATGATAGCCATCGTTGCGCCGAAATCTGTCTCGGTCTCCCACGGGTTCCAATCATCTTCCCATTGCGCATGTGCCAGCGGTCCGGCAAGCGCTGCAGCGAGAAGGGTGACTTGCGCGAATTTCATACCGGTCCTCCATGGTTGACGACGCGCAGATCAGCACTGGCGAGCCCGTACACCCCTTGTTATACAAACGGCCGTCAACAAGGTCTTGCACTCAGGAACTTTCTTCATGGTCAAATATGTTTTCTCTGCGGCGATTGCCGGCATGCTGATGGTTTCAGGCTGCCAGTCCAAATCGGGCGGCAACGCCGAAGCCCGTGTCATCCAGCAGAATATCGGCAGCGTGAACCCATATCTCTGGCGCGCGTCGCTCGACACGTTCGACGATCTTCCTGTGGCAACTGCCGATCCGATCGGCGGCCTGGTCACCTATGACTGGAAGACGTATGCCACCGCGCCGGACGAGCGCGTCAAGGTGACGGTCTACATTCTCGATACGCGCCTGCGCGCCGATGGCGTGAAGGTCTCCGTGTTCCGTCAGGAAAAGAATGACGCCGGCGAGTGGACCGATGCCGAGGTTGATCCGGAAACCGCGCTCCAGCTTGAGAACAAGATCCTCGACCGGGCTCGGCTGCTGAAGAACTCCCAGTTGGGCTAGGCCCGGCTGAACGAATTATCCGGAAAGGTCAGGGCCATGGCGACCCGTTACGATCCGCAAATCGCGGAACAGAAATGGCGTGCAGCCTGGGACAAGGCTGCACTCTTCAACGCAAAGTCTCCCGCTGAGGCGGGCGATGCGCCAAAGGCCTATGTGCTGGAGATGTTCCCGTACCCGTCCGGGCGGCTTCATATGGGCCATGTGCGCAACTATGCGATGGGCGATGTCGTTGCCCGTCACAAGCGCGCCAAAGGCTATAATGTGCTGCACCCGATGGGATGGGATGCGTTCGGCATGCCGGCCGAGAACGCCGCCATGGAGCGCAATGTCCATCCGGGTGAATGGACCTACCAGAACATCGCCTCGATGAAGGCCCAGTTCTCAAAGCTCGGCCTGTCACTCGACTGGAGCCGGGAATTCGCAACGTGTGACCCGGAATATTATGGCGCTCAGCAAGGCCTGTTCCTGAAATTCCTGGAAAAGGGCCTCGTCTATCGCAAGGCCTCGAAGGTGAACTGGGACCCGGTCGACAATACGGTGCTGGCCAATGAACAGGTCATCGACGGGCGCGGATGGCGCTCGGGCGCGCTGGTGGAACAGCGCGAACTGACCCAATGGTTCTTCCGCATCACCGACTACGCCGAAGACCTGCTGACCGAAGTGCAGAAGCTGGAGCGCTGGCCTGAAAAGGTGCGCACCATGCAGGCGAACTGGATCGGCCGGTCGGAAGGCCTGCAAATGCGGTTCGAATTCGATAGCACCGCGCCCGCAGGTTTCGACACTGGTGTTGAGATTTTCACGACACGCCCGGACACGCTGTTTGGTGCAAGCTTTATTGCGCTGTCGCCGGACCATCCCCTGACCGTTCAGCTGGCCGAACAGTCCGATGACCTGAAAGCTTTCCGCGCGAAGTGTGCCCAAATCGGTACCAGCGAAGAGGCCATCGAAAAGGCCGACAAGCTCGGCTTTGATACCGGCCTGACGGTGAAGCATCCATTCGATGAGTCGAAGATCCTGCCCGTCTGGGTCGCAAACTTTGTCCTGATGGGATACGGCACCGGCGCCATTTTCGGCTGCCCGGCGCATGACCAGCGCGATATCGACTTTGCCCGCAAGTACGGCCTGAGCGTCACCCCGGTCGTTCTGCCGCCGGAAGCTGACGCAACCACCTTCGATGTCGATGACGAGGCCTATACCGGCCCCGGCAGCATCTTCAATTCCGGCTTCCTGGACGGGATGACGATTGATGATGCCAAGCGCGCAGCCATCCAGAAGATCGAATCCATGGGGCTCGGCGAAGGCAAGGTGAACTACCGCTTGCGGGACTGGGGCGTCTCGCGCCAGCGCTATTGGGGCTGCCCGATCCCGGTCATTCATTGCGACAGCTGTGGCATCGTCCCGGTGCCGGAATCTGATTTGCCGGTGAAGCTGCCGGAGGAAGTATCCTTCGACCAGCCGGGTAATCCGCTGGAACGCCATCCAAGCTGGAAACATGTCGCCTGTCCGACATGCGGCACGGCGGCCCGTCGCGAGACGGACACGCTGGACACGTTCGTCGACAGTTCCTGGTACTATTCCCGGTTCGCCAGCGCGGACGATCTGGAAGAGCGCGCCTATTGGATGCCGGTCGACCAATATGTCGGCGGCGTCGAGCATGCCGTCCTCCACCTGCTCTATGCGCGCTTCATTGCCAAGGCGATGCGCGATGTCAGCCTGCTGGACCTGCCGAGCGGAGAACCGTTCGCCGGCTTGTTCACGCAAGGCATGGTGACCCACGAGACCTATAAATCCGCAGCCGGAAAATGGCTCCAGCCGAATGAAGTCACGCGCGACGGCGACACCTGGATCGAGACTGCCACAGGCGCCATCGCCACGGCGGGACCCATCGAGAAGATGTCCAAGTCGAAGAAGAACACAGTCGACCCGGATGCCATCATCAGCCAGTTCGGTGCTGACGTGGCACGCTGGTTCGTTCTGTCGGATTCTCCGCCTGAGCGGGATGTCGAGTGGACGCAAGCCGGTGTTGAAGGCGCGTCCCGATTTGCCCAGCGTCTGTGGAGCGTCTTCGACGCGCTGCCGGAAAACGCCGGCACCGAACCGGGCGATGAGGCCGACTCGATGGCGCTGCGCAAGACAAGCCACAAGGCCGTCGCCGCTATCGACAAGGCCATTGAGGAATTCCGCTTTAACTCAGCCGTGGCCAGCATCCATGAATGGGTCACCGCATTGAAAAAGGCTGAGTCTGCGGGCGAAGCTCTTCTCGGCGCTCGGATCGAAGGCGCCTCCATGCTGGCCCGCTGCGTGACGCCGTTCATGCCCCATCTGGCAGAAGCCTGCTGGGAGCGGCTCGGCCAGCCCGCCTTCGTCTCGTCTGCACCGTGGCCGATGGCAGACCCCGCCTTGCTGGCGGATGATGAGGTCACGATGGCGGTTCAGGTCAATGGCAAGCGGCGCGCTGAAATCACCGTGCCGAAGAGCATGGATAAAGATTCCGTCGAAGCCGTAGCCAAAGCGCATGCGGACGTGGCCAGCTTCATCGAAGGCAAGTCCGTGAAGAAAACCATTGTCGTGCCCGGCCGCATCGTGAATATCGTGGTGGCATGAAACATCTCCTTGCTCTGCTCGCCTTCGCCCTGATTGCCGGATGTGGTTTCAAGCCTGTCTATTCGACGGGCGGCGGTGCGAATTACACCGGCGGTGCCATCTCGGTCGATCCGATTGATGGACGGTCCGGCTACCTTCTCCGGCGTGCGCTTCAGGAGGAACTGGCCATTGGTCTGCCAAATGTGGCTGACCCGGCAACGCTGACCGTCGACCTTACCGAAAATCTCTCCCGGCTTGCATTTCAACAGGATGGGGCCGCCTCACGCTCTAATGTCACAACGTCCGCAAACTATACGCTGGCGCGTGAAAGCAAATCCATCCACGGGTCTGCGGTGGGTGAAGTAAGCTTTGCTGTCCCCGACAGTTCCTTCGGAGATATTGCTGCACAGAAAAGCGCATCGGAACGCGCGGTGAAGCTTCTGGCGAAAAACATCGTGGACGATCTCCGGCGCCAACTTTCGGTGCAGTGATGTTGCTCAAGGGCAAACAGGCTGCTGACTTTGCCCGCAAGCCGAAACCCTCGGTCTGGGCCGTCCTGGCCTTTGGGGAAGATTCCGGGCTGGCTTCAGATGCCGCCCTCTCTCTGATCAAGGCCTGGACGCCCAAGGGCACCAGCATGGACGTCACCACGCTTGATGACGATTCCATTCGCAAGGATCCGACTCTCCTGTTCGACGGCCTTGAAGCGGTTTCCCTGCTGGGCGATCCGCGCGTTATCCGGGTCCGGACCAGCGGTGACAAGATCGCCGCCCTGCTGATCGAGGCGATTCAGAAGGGCGACTCGCAGGAAGGCTACTATTCCGCGCGGCTGATCATTGAAGCTGGAAGCCTGCAGAAGCGCTCAAAGCTGAGAGCCACCGCAGAGTCGGCGCAACTCACCGCATGTCTTCAATTGTTCGCGGATGACGCCGGCGACATTGAGAAGCGTGTGAAGGATGTGCTGAAATCCGAAAGTGTCGAGATCACGCCCGAGGCGCTTGCCCTGTTCGTCGGAGACCTGCCCGGCCACCGCAATCTCGCCAATTCCGAGATCGAGAAACTGGCGCTCTATGCGCGCGGGCTTGGCCGGCCTCTGGGTGTGGAAGATGTCCGCGCGCTGTCGGCCACCGATATTGATCACAATCTGTCAGCGGCTATCCGGGCAGCGCTCGACGGAAAACCCGCACTTGTCCATTCCGCGCTCGACCGTCTGGCCGTTGCGGGCACGAGCGGGATTTCCATCCTCCGCTCTCTTCAATTTGAAACGATGCGCATGCTCGATGCACAATCCCGGATCGCTGCAGGGCAATCCAATCCCGGCATGAAATTGCGTCCACCCGTCTGGCAAAGTGAATGGGGCCTGTTCAGCGCGCGGCTCAGGAAATGGCCAACCAAGCGGTTGATGCGTGTGATGGAGCGCATCTACGAAGCTGAGCAGCAGGCCAAGTCAGGCTCGGGCAGCGCCGACCCAGTAATACGTGTACTGATGAATGAAATCGCGCGCGCCGCCGAGATGGCAAGCTAGACGCTAGATCTTGCGCTTGGCCGTCAGGCGCCGGCACACATCGTCGAGCTGTTCCAGGTCCCGATACTTGATGCGCAATTCGCCGCCATTCTTGCCGTGCCGGATATCCACATCGAGTCCGATAGAGCGCGACAGGTCGGCTTCCAGCGCTTCCGTGTCGACATCCTTGTCGTCCGGCTTGGGCCGGGCAGACTTTGTCTCGATCGGCGTGTCTTCGCGGGCGGCCTTGGCATGGGCCTCGACTTCGCGGACCGTCAGGCCCTTCTCGACCGCCAGTTCGACGAGCGCTTCCGGATCCGGGGCGCCAAGCGCGGCGCGCGCATGACCGGCCGTGATATGGCCGGCGCGCACATGCTCACGGGCGCCTTCCGGCAATTGCAATAGACGCAGCGTATTGGTGATGTGAACCCGGCTCTTGCCGACGCTAGTGGCGAGGCTGTCCTGTGTCCGGCCGAAGCGCTTCATCAGCGCCTCATAGGCTTCGGCTTCTTCAATCGGGTTGAGGTCGGAACGCTGGACGTTCTCGATGATCCCGATTTCGAGCAATTCGAGCTCATCGGTATCCCGCACTACCGCGGGAATACTGGTCAGACCGGCAAGCTTTGCCGCGCGCCAGCGGCGCTCCCCTGCGATGATCTGGTACTTGCCCTTTTCCTTAGGATCCGGACGCACGAGAATTGCCTGGAGGACGCCCTTGGATTTCAGGGAACCGGCAAGCTCTTCTAGCGCGGTTTCATCAAATGTGCGGCGAGGCTGCTTCGGGTTGCGCCGAATATAGTCGAGGGCGATCTCATTCGGACCGCCCGTGCCGCTATCTGTAGTCTTTGCTTCAGGCGTAGAGACAGCTTCGACCTCGCCGATCAGGGCAGACAGGCCGCGTCCAAGGCGGGAGGGTTTGCTCTTTGCGTCGTCACTCATATCGGTCAGGCCGCGCGGGCTTTCTCTCTTTGAAGGACTTCCGAAGCGAGGCGGATATAGGCTTCACTGCCGGGACAGCGATAATCGTACAACAGGGCCGGCTTGCCGAAGGATGGGGCTTCGGACAAGCGGACATTCCGCGGTATGACCGTGTTGTAGACCTTGGCCCCGAAGAAGGCGCGCACTTCGTCGGCAACCTGGTCGGACAGATTGTTCCGACGGTCATACATGGTCAGAACCACGCCCTGGATTTCAAGGTTCGGATTGAGCCCTGAGCGAACCACTTCGACCGTGCGCAGCAACTGGCTCAGGCCTTCCAGCGCCAGGAACTCGCACTGAAGCGGAACCAGAAGTGCATCCGCGGCCGTCATTGCGTTCAATGTGAGCGACGACAAGGATGGTGGGCAATCGATCAGGATGTAGTCATACTTGACCAGTTCACCCTGCGCCGAGCGTTCCACATAGTCATGCAAGGCATCGCGCAATTTGTAGGAGCGGTGGGCATCATTGGCCAGTTCGGTTTCAACGCCGGACAGGTTTTCGTCACCGGGAACAATATCCAGACGCGGCACGATCGTGGACAGGACGGCCTCTTCAAGCGGAATCCGGTCCACAACGATGTCATAAGATGTCTGGTGCCGGTCCTTGCGCTCAATACCGAGACCCGTGGACGCGTTGCCCTGGGCATCAAAGTCGACAATCAGGACGCGCCGGCCCACGGCGGCCAAAGCCGTGCCGAGATTGATGGACGTCGTTGTCTTCCCGACGCCACCTTTCTGGTTCACGACTGCGAAAATTCTAGGTTTACCGCTAACCACGCTTGAGCTCCCTCACGATCAAAATCACGCCTGACCCACCAGTGCGACTTGGAATCGCCTCATAGGCGAAGTTCCATCTTTGTTGGGCGTCCGTCAATTCTTCTTTCCAGCGTTCGCCCTTGAGAAAAACCCCTGTTGCGCCGTTTTCCATCCAGGGCGCTGCGTAATCGAGCAATTTCGGAAGCGGCGCAAATGCCCGGGCCGTGACAATATCCGCTGTTGAGGCCTGTGCGTCCTCGATGCGGCCCTGATAGACTGATGCATTCAGCCCTGCCGCTACGATGGCGGCGCGAAGAAATGCGCATTTCTTCCCAACACTCTCCATCATCGTCACATGACCCTCCGGCCGCGCCGCTGAAGTCACGAGTCCTGGAAAACCCGCGCCGGAACCTAAATCCACACAATGCGTAGTTTCAGGGATAAACGGGAGAATCTGGAAAGAATCTGCCACATGGCGGGTCCATATCTGCGGCCACTCCTGCGGCCCGATCAGATTTGATCGTTGTCGCCACGCGTCGAGGGTTAAGATCACGGCGTCTAATCTTTCCGATGTTTCACGTGAAACATCGAATTCAGCCAAAAAGGCCGCGCGGTCTTCGGAATTCATCATGAGAGTTAACCGGCTTTCTTGCGGCGCTTAACATATCCCAGAAGCGCGGTCAGAGCGCCGGGCGTCACGCCTTCAATCCGTCCAGCCTGACCAAGAGTCGACGGGCGGACAGCTTCCAGTTTCTGGCGGACTTCATTCGACAAGCCGCCAATCCCCAAATAATCGAGATCAGATGGGATCATCAGATCCTCATCACGCCGAAGTGCGGCAACATCTGCCGCCTGGCGTTCGAGATATGAGGAATAAAGCGCTTCAATTTCGATCTGGCTCCCAATCTCATTGGATATCTCCAATACGTCCGGCCAGACAGAGCCGAGCGTTTTCAGATTGATGTCCTTGTAAGAGAGATATTCCCACGCAGACCTCACACGGCCATCCTGATTCACCGACCAGCCGGCTTGCGCCGCCTTTGCGGGGGACAGGGTCAGCGATTTTAGGATATCCCGGGCGGATTCGAGGGCCCGGTGTTTCACGTGAAACACGTCTGCCCGGTCAGACCCGACACACCCGGCGGCAATACCCTTTTCGGTCAGACGCTGGTCGGCATTATCCGCCCGTAGTGCCAAGCGGTATTCCGCGCGTGAGGTGAACATCCGATAGGGCTCGGTTACACCGCGCGTGACAAGATCATCAATCAGGACGCCAATATAGGCTTCCGCCCGGTCAAAAATGACGGGGTCTTTTCCAGCAGTGGCCCGAGCCGCATTCAATCCGGCGACGAGGCCCTGTGCTCCGGCTTCTTCATATCCCGTGGTGCCATTGATCTGACCCGCGAGATAGAGGCCGGGCAAAACCTGAACTTCGAGCGCCGTCGACAAGGCCCGGGGATCGACATAATCATATTCGATCGCATAGGCATGTTGGAGAATCTTGGCCTCCTCAAGCCCAGGGATGGTCCGCAGGAAACGATCTTGTATCTCTTCCGGCAAGGAGGTCGAGATTCCGTTTGGATAGACGGTGTGATCGTCCAAGCCTTCCGGTTCCAGGAATATCTGGTGACGATCCTTGTCAGCGAAGCGATGAACCTTGTCTTCAATGGACGGGCAATAACGCGGTCCACGGCCAGCAATGGCGCCGGAATAGACGGCAGACTGCTCGATATTCTCCGCAATGATTGCGTGGGTTTCGGGTGTCGTCCAGGTGATGCCACACTGAACCTGAGGCACAGTAATCGCGTCCGTCAGATAGGAAAACGGGATCGGCTGTTCATCAGCGGGCTGCATTTCCAGACGGTCCCAGGCGATTGTCCGGCCATCGAGACGGGCAGGTGTCCCCGTCTTCAAGCGGCCCATCGGCAGGCCAAGCCCATAGAGCCGGTCCGATAGGCCAATTGCAGGCGCTTCACCGACACGGCCGGCAGGAATACGTTTTGCGCCGATATGGATAATGCCTTTCAGGAAGGTGCCTGTCGTAATCACGACAGAAGGCGCACGATAGATCTCGGCCTTCAGACCAATCACGCCCGCGACGTGATTGTCCTCCACGATCAGGTCTTCAGCCCCATCCTCGATGATTGTGAGGTTTGGATAGTCGGCAAGCTCCGCCTGCATGGCATCGCGATAGAGTTTCCGGTCAATCTGGGAGCGTGGCCCCCAGACGGCCGGGCCCTTGGACCGGTTCAGCATCCGAAACTGAATGCCCGCCTTGTCCGCAAGACGTCCCATTAACCCGTCGAGCGCATCAATCTCGCGCACGAGATGGCCCTTGCCCAGTCCGCCAATCGCGGGATTGCAACTCATCTCGCCGATGGTCGCGCGCTTGTGGGTGACGAGCGCCGTACGCGCACCCGTGCGCGCCGCAGCCGCAGCCGCTTCGCAGCCGGCATGACCGCCGCCCACCACAATTACATCAAACTGGTTCATCTCGCTCATGGCGCTACTTCGGATCCGGGTTTCAGAAAGGCGCTATATAGCGGCTCGACGCCTCAAACCCTAGGGGTCATTTGCCGATGCAGAACTGGGAGAACACCGCGCCGAGCACATCTTCCACACCCACCGAGCCCACGACCGCGCCCAGATGCCGGATCGCCAGGCGTACATCTTCAGCGGCAAGTTCCGGACCGGTACCATGCTCCAGAGCTTCGCGTGCCGCGATGAGACAGGATAGCCCGTCAACGAGACGCGCCCGGTGACGCGCCCGCGTAATCACGGGAGCTTCAACAGATGCGGCCTTGTTGGAGATGAAATCCGCCAGCGCCTTTTCGAGTTCCGGCACGCCATAGCCGTCTTTCGCGGAGATCTTGTGGTCGTATTCTGGCAGTCCGGACGCCAGATCGGCATCGGCCTTGTTTACCACCACCATATCCGTCGATTGGCGGAAGGGGGAGGACAACACCCCCAGCTCCGGGGCACTTCCGTCAACCATGAACAGGCGCAAATCCGCCTCGGCCGCGACTCGCTCTGCGCGGCGGACGCCTTCAGCTTCGATTTCGTCCTCTGTTTCTCGCAGGCCTGCCGTGTCCGACAGCCAGACGATTTGGCCCCCCATGACACGGCGCACTTCGATCACATCCCGGGTTGTGCCGGGGCGGGACGTCACTATGGCAGCATCGCGACGCGCAAGCCGGTTGAGCAGGGTGGATTTGCCGGCATTCGGCGCGCCGATAATCGCAATGCGAAAGCCGTCACGGATCTTCTCTCCGATCCCCCGGTCGCCAAGCGCTTCCTCGATTTCGTGGATCAGTCGCGTCAGTTTCCGGATGACCGGCGCCGTCGTTTCTTCCGGCGCATCTTCCTCGTCCGGGAAATCCACAACAACTTCGACCAGGGCAAGTATGCCTGTCAGGTCTGCGCGCCACTGGTCATACTGTTCGGTAAGACCGCCCGTCAGCTGGCGCAGGGCCTGCGCTTTCTGGGCATTGGTCTCGGCTTCAATGATGTCGGCCACGCCTTCGGCCTCGGTCAGGTCGATCTTGCCCGCTTCAAAGGCGCGGCGTGTGAATTCGCCCGGCTCCGCGAGGCGCACACCTGGCTCACTCGTCAGTGTACTGATTGCATGAGTAATGACCGCCGGGCCGCCGTGAAGATAAAGCTCCAGCGTGTCTTCGCCCGTATAGGAATGCGGCCCCGGCATGAAGACAGCGAGGCCCTCATCAATGAGGTTGCCGTCTTCATCGCGAAACTTGGTCAGCGTCGCGCGGCGCGGTTCGGGAAGGCCGCAATCGAGCAGGGCGCCTGCCAGTTTCCAGATCCGGTCCCCGGAGAGCCGGATAATGCAGATCGCAGCAGGGGGCTGGCCCGAGGCGAGGGCGCAGATCGTGTCGCGCTCGCTCATGGCCAGGCTCGCTCCGCTAGTTCTTCATCGCTTCGAAGAACTCATCATTGTTCTTCGTCTGACGCAATTTATCCAACAGGAAGTCGATGGCATCATTCGTGCCCATCGGACCGAGGATACGGCGCAGGATATAGATCTTGGACAGCTGGTCGGCTGGTGTGATCAGTTCTTCTTTCCGCGTACCGGACTTCATGATGTCGATAGCCGGGAAGGTCCGCTTGTCGGCTATTTTGCGATCCAGCACGACTTCGGAGTTACCCGTACCTTTGAATTCCTCGAAGATGACTTCGTCCATGCGGCTGCCGGTATCAATCAGGGCCGTCGCAACAATGGTCAGGGAGCCGCCATTCTCAACGTTCCGCGCGGCGCCGAAGAAGCGCTTCGGACGCTGCAGGGCATTGGCATCCACACCCCCGGTCAGCACCTTGCCGGAGCTTGGCACGGTCGTGTTGTAGGCGCGGCCGAGACGCGTGATCGAGTCGAGCAGGATGACCACGTCGCGCTTGTGCTCGACGAGACGCTTGGCTTTTTCGATGACCATTTCAGCGACCTGGACGTGACGGGTTGCCGGCTCGTCAAAGGTCGAAGCGACAACTTCGCCCTTCACGGTGCGGCGCATGTCGGTGACTTCTTCCGGACGTTCATCGATCAGCAGGACGATCAGGTAACATTCCGGGTGATTTTCCTCGATGGCCGAGGCGATGTTCTGCAGCAGCACCGTCTTACCTGTCCGCGGCGGCGCAACGATCAGGGCGCGCTGGCCCTTACCGATCGGTGCAACGATATCGATGACCCGGCCGGAGCGATCCTTGCGGGTCGGGTCATTGCTTTCCATGCGCAGGCGCTCTTCAGGATAGAGCGGCGTAAGGTTGTCGAAGTGGACTTTCTTGTTGGCCTTGTCCGGCTCTTCGAAATTGATCCGCGACACGTCCGTCAGGGCAAAGTAGCGCTCACTGTCCTGCGGCGCGACGATCGGGCCTTCGACCGTATCACCGGTGCGGATATTGCCCTTCTTCAGGACTTCCGGGCTGACATAGATGTCGTCCGGACCTGGCAGATAGTTGGATTCCGGCGAGCGCAGGAAACCGAAGCCATCGGTAAGCACTTCCAGCACGCCCTGGCCGGTGATTTCCACTTCACTGTCAGCGAGTTCCTTGAGGATGGCGAACAACATGTCCTGCGTCCGCATGGACGAGGCATTCTCGATCTCAAGCTCCTCGGCATAAGCGAGCAGTTCCTCCGGCGACTTCGCCTTGAGGTCGCTGAGTTTCACACTGGTGATGTCGTCGAGCATGGAAGATGCCATGGATGAATTCCGGATAAGGGGCTTCTGTAATGAATGCAGGAGCCGGATTTTGAAATCGGGGGGTCTTCGCCCGCGCAAGGACTGCGCAGCGGTTTCGGTGCATATGGGGCCAGAAGGCCCAAATCGTCAAGGGGGCGGGCGCTGAGGCGCCTAGAACGGCCGGACGATGACCATGATGACAATCCCGATCAACAGGAGAAACGGCACCTCGTTCAGCATTCGCAGGCGCTTGGCCGTGATGCCATCACCGCCGCGGTCAATCTTCTTGCCGATGCCGATGAAATAGCCATGAAGGCCGGACACGATCAGGACGAGCAACAGTTTCACATGCATCCAGGGCATGCTGAGCAGGGATGGGTTCAGCCACAACATGGTCAGGCCGAAAATCCAGACCAGGACAAGGCTGGGATTCAGGATGATCTTGCGCAATCTGTTCGAGGCATCCTTCATCGTCTCGAACAAGGGTTCGCCCGGCTTGCTGGAGAGCTGGTGAATCTTGTAACGTGGATAAACCAGCAAGCCTGCCATCAGCGCGATCACGAACACGAGATGGGCGGCTTTTACCCAGAGATACAGCATCAGGCATTTTCCTTGCTGACAGGATTGGCACGCTGGCCCACTTTCGGATGGGGCATGCGGTTCGGGCACTTCTTCCAATCGGTCGGACAGAGCCGGGAGCCGGCACAGGACCGGATCGTCTGGTCTTCGGAGAGTGTTTGCAGAACCTCGTCGCGCAGCATGGAAATGAATTCCTCATTCACGCCCAGCGCTTCGACCCGCGTATAGCTCGCGGCGCCATGCTGTTCGGCGACGAGGCGATATTCCTCACCCAGTTCGACCAGGGTTTCGATATGTTCGGAGACAAAGGCGATCGGCGCGATCAGGATGTTCTTACCATCCTTTGCGGCTTTCTCGACTTCTTCTTCGGTTGGCGGACCGATCCATTTCAGCGGTCCGACGCGCGACTGGTAGCAGGGCACGATTTCCCAATCAGACGGCACGCGACCAGCAATCATCTCGGCCATGGTTTCGCACTGCCATTGATAAGGGTCCCCATCCTTCACGATCTTTTCGGGCAGTCCATGCGCGGACAGCAACAGCCGGACATTGCCCGGCTCGCCTGCGGCTTTGTGGGCTTTCATGATCTGATCGACATGCGCCGAAATCAGCCCTTCGGCGAATGGGTAACAACAGATCGTCTTGGCCGGACCCTTGTAGGCCTTGTTCCAGGCTGTGAGGGACGAACCCGTCGTGGTCGTGGAGAATTGCGGATAGAGCGGCAGCAGGATCACGTCATCTGCGCCCCAGGCTTTCACTTCGGTTGCGGCTTCTTCCGTGAAAGGGTGCCAGTAGCGCATGGCGATGAAACAGCGGACCTCGTCGTCCGGCAACTTTTCCGTGAGAGCAGCGGTAAGAGCCTCAGCTTGTTTTTCCGTTTCCGGCAGCAGGGGCGAACCGCCGCCGGCATCCATCATGGCGTAGTTCTTGATAACCGACGGGGCGCGGGTTGTGGAGATGAGCCGAGCCAGGAACCAGCGTACGGGCAGGGGCGCCGTAATGATGGCCGGATCCCGGAAAAGATTCTTCAGGAAGGGCTGCACGGTCTTGTCTGAATCCGGTCCTCCCAGATTGAACAGAACAATAGCGATCTTGCGGCCCATGAGTCCTAGCCCTTTCGAATGATTTCCAGCACGCGCTCGACATGCGCGATCGGTGTTTCCGGCCGGATGCCATGTCCGAGATTGAACACGTGCGGCCGACCTTTGTAGGCTGAGATAAGTTCGCGAACCCGGTCGTCGAGTCTCGAACCGCCTTCAATGAGCAGCAGTGGGTCAAGATGTCCCTGTACCGGGAAACCCGCGGGCAGGGCGCTGTTCACGAAGGATGGCACGGCCGCGGTGTCGAGGCCGACAGCTGTGACGCCTGTCTCCTGGACATATTCCGGAAGCATCGCTGCGGCCCCGCGCGGGAACCCGATGATCGGCACGGTGATGCCCATCTCCCGCAGGCGCGCAACCAGCTTCTTTGTCGGCGCAATGATGACTTCCCGGAAGATATTGTTCGGAAGGCCCTCGGCCCAGCTGTCAAACAGCATCAGGGCATCTGCACCGGCTTCAACCTGCGCCGCCATATAGTGCGCGGTGGCATCACTGATGAGGTCAAGCACGGCAGCGAGTTCGTCCGGCTTGCCATGAGCCCACCGCCAGGCGAGTGACTTGTCCGTCTTGCCGCGGCCTTCGATGGCATACAGCCCAACCGTCCAGGGCGAGCCGGCAAAGCCGATCAGGGCGGTAGTTTCAGGAAGGGATGCTTTCACCCGGGACACGGTTTCATAGACAGGCGACAACCGATCCGCCGCCTTTTGAGGCGGGACAGCAGCCAGATCCGATGCTTGCTCGATCTGCTGGACGATGGGGCCAACACCTTTTTCGAACCGCACACCCAAGCCCATCGCATCAAGGATCAGCAAGATGTCGGCAAACAGGATCGCCGCGTCCATGCCATAACGGCGAACAGGCTGCAGCGTGGCTTCGGCTGCCATGGAAGGCGTGTAGCAGAAATCGAGAAAGTCTTTGGCCCGGCCTCTGAGCTCGAGATATTCCGGAAGGTGTCGACCAGCCTGTCGCATCATCCATACCGGAGGCGGGGAGACCACCTGTCCCTCAAGTACCTGAATCAGCTTAGGCTTGGCGTTCATGCCTCAGGCCCCCTTCCATCCCAAAATCAAACAAAGCCCGTCAGGGCGCTTATAACTATTAGACCGTGTAATTCGTGGAGAAAGGCCACACACAGGAATTGTCCAGCTAAATCCACAGGGGAGTCACAGGGTGTCGCACCCCGGTAAGGTTTCGTTAACTGTCGGTTTTACCGAGGTTAACGAGGGGTTAACACCCCAGCTGGAGTCACAGGTGCGAACGAAAGGGGATTCTGCCGGAGTCGAATTCTCGGGCTGTGACTCGATTGTGAATCCATTTGGGGGAATTCCTCTATCCACAGAGGAGTCACAGGTCTTGTGTGTTTCGCCAACCTCGGCAACACAGGGGGCATGAACAAGCCACCCGCCCGTCTCAGCATATATTTCAATGTCCACCTGGTATCTGACAGTACCGGTGAGACCCTGAACGCCATCCAGCGCGCAGCCTGCGCCCAGTTCCAGAACGTACAACCGCTGGAGCACAATTACTATCTCGTCCGGTCCGAACGCCAGCTTGAGCGCGTGATGCGCGAGATCGAAGCGGCGCCCGGCGTGGTCTGGTACACGATCTCCGACGAGACGCTGCGGACAAAGCTGGAAGCGTTCTGCCGTGAGCGCGGTGTTTCCACACTGCCTGTGCTGGATGCGTCCGTTGCCATGCTCGGCCGGCATCTGGGAGTATCGGCCAATCGCATTGTCGCGGGTCAGCATGCGCTGGATGACGACTATTTCGAGCGGATGGAAGCGATCAATTTCACGCTGGCCCATGATGATGGCCAGAATGTCGACGGCTTGCGCAATGCCGACGTGATCCTTCTGGGCGTCAGCCGGACCTCGAAGACGCCGACCAGTGTCTATCTTGCAAACCGCAAGGTGAAGGCGGGCAATATTCCGCTCGTGCCCGGCGTGCCGCTGCCCGGCTTTGTGGAAGAGCTTGGCCCGAAAGGCCCCTTGATCGTTGGCTTGAAAATCAGCGCCGAGCGCCTCGTCCAGATCCGACGGCAGAGACTGATCTCCCTGCAAGAAGACGAGCACACGATCTATGCTGATGAGGCCGCAGTGCGAGATGAAGTCACCCAAGCCAACCGCCTGTTCCAACGCAACAAGTGGAAGACGATTGATGTGTCCCGCCGTTCGGTCGAGGAAACCGCCGCCGCCATCCTGAACCTGCTGAATGAGCGGAACGCCCATCTATGAGCCAGCGCATCATCCTGGCCTCCGGCAGCCAGAGCCGCCGCGCCGTCCTGACCGCAGCTGGCGTCGAGGCTGAAACCATCAAGCCGCATGTGGACGAGGATGCGGCGAAGGCGTCTTTCCGCGCGAGCGACATGAAGGTGCGCGACCAGGCCATGCAGCTCGCCGAGCTGAAATCCGTGAAGATCTCCATGCGCGAGCCGGGGCTGGTGATCGGCTGCGACCAGATGCTGTCGCTCGACGGGGAAGCCTTTGACAAACCAGTCGACCTTGCGCATGCGCGCAATCATCTCGTGAAATTGTCCGGCAAGGCGCACACGCTGGAAACTGCGATTGTCATCAGCGAAGAGGGCAAGCCGGTCTGGCGGCATCTGGCCCGGCCGAAACTGACCGTCCGCAAGCTGAGCGACCAGTTCATCGACACCTATATCGAGACAGTGGGAGAGCCGCTGTTGTCGACGGTTGGCGCCTACCAGCTCGAAGGCTTGGGCGCGCAATTGTTCACACGGATCGAAGGCGACTATTTCTCGATCCTTGGCCTGCCCTTGCTGCCACTTCTGGATTATCTGCGCACACGCGGAGTTTTGCTGTCATGACCAAGCTTTATGGAGTCGTCGGAGACCCGGTCAGCCATTCCCTGTCGCCGGTGATCCACAATGCATGGATCCGAGAGCATGGCCTCGATGCGACGTATGAAGCGCTGCACGTGCCGAAAGGCGAGTTCGAATCCGGGCTGTCTTCGCTGCAAGATCGGCAAGCGCTGGGGCTGAACATCACGCTGCCGCACAAGGAAGCCGCCATTGAACTTGCCGAGAGCGCGAGCGAGGTGGCCCGCAGGATCGGCGCGGCCAACACGCTGGTCCGGCTCAAATCCGGCGGCTGGCTCGCCGAGAATACCGACGCGCCCGGCTTCACGGAATCCCTGGCCCTGGCGAACATCGAGATTGCCGACCAGAATGTCTGCCTCTTGGGAGCAGGGGGCGCTGCCCGGGCTGTCGCACTGGCCCTGTCCGACATGCGGGCAACCCTGACGATCTGCAACCGCACCGAGTCGCGGGCCGAGGAACTGGTGAAGCATCTCAACATCAATGCGGATATTCGCGGCCTCGAACACGCCGAAGCCGAGATGGGCAAGGCGGATGTTGTGATCAACACGCTGAGCCTCGGCCATACCGGTCGCACGCTGGATTTCCCGGAAGGGAAGTTGCGCACTTTCTACGACATTTCCTATGGCAAGCCGGCCAAGGCAATGCTTGAGCAGGCCGAGACGGCGGGCTGGAAACCGCTGGACGGGTTGGGCATGCTGGTCGCGCAGGCCGCCTTCAGTTTCGAGCTGTGGTTCGGCATCTTGCCGGACATGGAATCCGCTCTGGCCCGCTGCCGAAAACTGGTGGAGGCAACGACATGATCATCCTTGGACTGACCGGATCAATTGGCATGGGCAAGTCTGCAACGGCGAGCCTGTTCCGGGACGAGGGCGTGCCTGTCTATGATGCGGACGCGGCCGTCCATGCGCTCTACGCCAAGGGCGGCGCGGCGGTAGAGCCTGTCGAAGCGGCCTTTCCGGGTGTGACTGTCGACGGTGCGATTGATCGGATGGCACTGCGCGAACGCGTGCTGGATGACGCCGAAACCATGCGCCGGTTGGAAGCCATCGTGCATCCGCTGGCGGGTGATGCACAGAAGCAATTCCGAGACGAAGCGCGCGATGCCGGAGCGCCCTTTGTCCTGCTGGATATTCCGCTGCTCTATGAAGCTGGCGGCTATGCCTATTGCGACTATGTCACAGTGGTGACGGCGCCAGCAGACGTGCAGCGCGAACGTGTGCTGTCGCGGCCGGGCATGACAGAGGACACGCTCGAATCGATTCTGGCGCGTCAGATGCCGGATGCGGAAAAGCGCGCACGGGCCGATTTCATTATCTCCACCGCACATGGTTTCGAGTTTGCAACCGACTGTGTCCGCGCGATAGTATCCCTCATGAATCGCTTGGTTGAAGAGGCAAATTCATGAGTGAAGACATTCGCGAACTGGCGTTCGATACCGAGACCACCGGCCTGCACCATCTGGAAGGGGACCGGGTGATCGAGATCGGCGCCGTCGAGATGATCAACCACATTCCGACCGGACGTACATTCCGGACGCTGATCAACCCGAAACGCTCGGTGTCAGAAGATACGGTCCGCATCACCGGAATCACGGATGATGACCTGAAAGACGCACCTTTCTTTGAGCACCCTTCTGTTGTGGATGCCTTTCTGGAGTTCATGGGCGACGCCATTCTGGTGGCGCACAATGCCGGGTTTGACCGGAACTTCCTGAACATGGAGCTGGAGAAATGCGGGCGGGCGCCGATCCCGGACGATCGCTGGATCGATACGGCGATGATGGCGCGTAAGAAATATCCGGGCGCGCCCGCGAACCTGGATGCGCTTTGCCGCCGGTTTGAAATCTCGCTGGAAAGCCGGACATTCCACGGCGCGCTGCTCGATAGCCAGTTGCTGGCGAGCGTCTATCTCGAACTGCTCGGCGGGCGCGCACATGCCTTTACGTTCGAGAGCGAGGAAGAATTGAGCCGGAGTGAGCGGAAACGCTCTGCGCGTCAGCGGGCGGAGCCGCTTCAGTCTTTCATCCTGGAGGAAGAGCGCGCCGCCCATGCTGCCTTTGTGGACAGTCTGGGCGATGACGCGATCTGGAAGAAGGTCGGCTGATCAGGCCTGACCGGTTTCCCCGCCGGACGGCGCAGCGGCGCCGCCTTCAGCTGCCGCGCGCTGGTATTGCGACTGGTAGAGCTGGACGAAGTCGACCGGATCGATCAGCAGCGGCGGGAAGCCGCCTTCGCGCGTAATCTCGGCAATGATACGACGCGCGAACGGGAAGAGCAGGCGCGGGCATTCGATCAGCAGCATCGGTTCCATCTGGCCCTGCTGGGCATTCTGGATCTGGAACAGGCCGGCATAGTCGAGTTCGCAGATGAACAGGACGGTCTGTTCGGCGGTCGCCTTTGCGGACAGTTTCAGGGAGACTTCATAGAGGCCATTGCCGTCTGCATGAGGCGTCGCGCCGACATCAATGCCGAGATCGATATTTGGCTGGGCCTGGACCGGACCGTGGCCGGGATTCTCGAAGGACAGATCCTTGATGTACTGGCCGAGGACCCGCATGGCGGGGGCCTGAGGCGGTGCGCCCTGCGGTTGGGGGTTTTGCGGTGCGCTGGCATCTGTCATGCTGAATCCTCCCTGAATCTGAAGCCGCGCGCCTAGCATGTGGCCCCGTCAGGCGCAACGTATCACTGGCATCATGGGTCCGTTCGTCCTATTTAGGTAATTACGTAATGCATCGGAGGAAGTTACGCGTTCATGTTTGATCCTGTGATCCAGGTTGTCATCCTTGCGGCCATCGCCCTGTTTGTCCTGTTCCGCCTCTACACGGTGCTGGGGCGCGGCGAGGACAATTCCCCTGTGCAACGTACCGAACCCCAGCCCAAGCCACGGCCCGTCGATACCGGCGCTAGCGACTTGCCGCTGCCCAACGCCGACAATGACCGTCCGATCTTTACAGGTCCGGCAGCCGGGGGGCTGGAAGACATCTACAATGCCGACAACAGCTTCAGCGAGCCGAGTTTCATGCGCGGCGCGAAGGCGGCCTATACGATGATCGTCACGGCCTTTGCCGCCGGCGACCGCGCCACGCTGCGGCCGCTGCTGGATGACGACGTCTACGAAGCCTGGGACCAGGCCATTGCCGACCGCGAGACGAATGGGACGCCTGCCTTCGATCTGTTGCGCATCCGGCGCGCTGAAATCGAGAGCGCCGAAATGGACGGCAACATGGCCCGCATCTGGGTGCGCTATGAAGCCGAACTCGGCGATGGCGAGACCACGCGCACGGCCCGCGAGCTGTGGGCCTATATGCACGACGTGACCGCAAACGATCCCAACTGGATCCTGGATGACGTGGAAGAGGCCAAATAGGCAGCCTTCCACCGGAAAGCGCGCATCCGGGGCGTGACAGCCCGCCCGAAAGCATTCCATAAATGGCGCCATGCTTCGCCGTCTCCTCCTGCTTGCCAGCGTGCTTGCCCTGGCCTCGTGCCAGTCTGCGCCGCCACCGGCCCCGTCGCCCAAGCCGTCGCCGACCCGGCCGGTTGATGTTGCGCCCTTGCCACCCGCCGCGATTGAGCGCCCGGCCAGCTTTCGGGAGCTGCCGCACTGGGACGCGGCGTCGATTGAATTGCCGCTCAGCGCGTTCAAGCGGTCGTGCGTGAAACTGCAGGACCGGTCGGCCGGCGATTACATGGCCAATGTCGCGCCCTGGGCCGGATATGTTGCCGAATGGCTGCCGGTCTGTGATGCGGTGAACAAGGCCACGGACGATGAGAGCGCGCGGGGCATTCTGGAATCCCTGTTCACCCCCGTTGAAATCATCGACCCGAACGGCAACAGCCGGTTCACAGGATATTTCGAACCGCTTTACGAGGCGCGCTACACGCCGACGCCGCCCTTTACCGAGCCTGTGCCTGCGCTGCCGGCTGACCTCGTGCCGAATGGCGCGAGCCCGCAGCAGCGCCTGCGCAATGGCAGCCTGAGGCCGTATCCTTCCCGCGCGGAGATCACGACGTCCGGGGTCAGCGCGATTGCCTATGCCCATCCGGCGGATGTCTTCTTCCTGCAGATCCAGGGCAGCGGTCGGCTGAAATTCCCGGACGGGCGCACCGTGCGCGCCGCTTATGCCGCGCATAATGGCCACCCGTTCCGCTCTACTGCCAACTGGCTGATGGAGACGGGCCGGATCACGGCGGGTGAGGCGAGCATGCAGGGCATTCGTGCCTGGATGGACCGGGCCGGGCCGATCGAAACGCGGATGGCCATGAACCAGAATCCGCGCTTCGTGTTTTTCCGCGCCCTGCCGGAAGGCGACCCGATGCTGGGGCCGGAAGGGGCGCAGGCCGTGCCCCTGACGCCGCTGTCTTCCATGGCCGTCGACACCGACGTTCACCCGCTGGGTGTGCCGATGTATGTGCAGACGACCGCGCCGGGCCTTGGCGGGGATTGGGCCGGGATGTTGGTCGCACAGGACACGGGCGGCGCGATCAAGGGCGCGGTGCGCGGCGACCTCTATTTCGGCACCGGGCCGGAGGCGGGCGAGCGGGCCGGCACGATGAATGCGCCGGGCCGGCTCTGGGTGTTCCTGCCCAAGGCGGTTGCGGCGCGGATCAACAGCACTGACATGGCGGCGCTTGGGTTCCATGCCGGCACGCCCTAGATTGCGGCCATGACCAAACGCCGCCTGACCCCGGAAGAATCCCGCGCTTGGGCAAGGGTGGCCAGCACGATCAAGCCGATTGGCCCGGCGCAGGACAGCCTCGATGATTTCGAGCGCGCCCTGGAAGCCGGCGAGCCGGTCTCGCCCAACCGCCCTCGCAATACCTCAGCCGCTGGACTGATCGCCGCCGCCGGGCGGGCCCCGGAAAAACCGAAGGCCACGGCGCGCGCGGCCGACCGCAAGGGCGAGAAACGGGTCAAGCGCGGACGGCTGGAACTGGCCGGGAAGATTGACCTTCACGGCCATACGCAGGCCTCTGCCGACGCGATGCTGAACGCCTTCCTGCAACGTAGCCGGGCCGAAGGCGCGCGCTGCGTGCTGGTGATTACAGGTAAAGGACGCGGGGGCGAGGGGGTGCTTCGGCGGAATTTCCTGAACTGGGTTCAGGGGCCTCAGGCGAGTCATCTTGTGTCGGGCTATTCAGAGGCGCATGTGCGTCATGGTGGGGCGGGGGCGTTTTACCTGTTTCTGCGGCGGGCCGGCGCGCCCGGAACTCCTCGGACAGGGCGTTGAGCCTCCGCATGGTTTCCGCCTCTTCCTCTGCCAGCACGTCCGGGCTGAGGGCGTGCATGATCTGGATGGGGCCGTAGAGATTCTCCAACGGCCGCTGTTCGAAGGCATCGACTTCGGCGTGCAGATAGTCGTGGTTTTTCGTGATGCGCCGCAGATACTTCACAATGGTCCGGTGACTTTGCAAATGATAGGTCGGCTGGAATTTCCGCCGGAACGTGTTGCGGTGGCGGGCTGTGCGTCTTGGCATGAGTATGTCTCCTGACTTCCGGACTCCGAGGCAGCACCTCAAGCCGGACTGGCCTGAACCATCCGGGTATCTGCTGGTCAAGCACAAGCCCTGCGCTTGCGCTTGGGCCTTCTCGGGCAAATCGCAGTGCGATTTGTGCTCCCTCGAAGAGCCGGGCGCGGCAGGCGCCGTGGCGCTCCGCCTTGAGTTTGGAATGGCTACGGAATGGAGCGTTACCGCCCGCCGCGCCGGCCAGGAATTTCGGCGAGCACCCTCAAGGGGGCCCATGGTCCCGGGTCTTCGTTACCGGCGCCGCGCGAACGCTGCCACCGTGCTTTTGACACGTATGGCCCATCCGGGGAGGTCTTACTCCCGTGCGACCGGACGAGGCGGATTCCCAAC
>DHZF01000069.1:0-6449 GCA_002414505.1 Hyphomonas sp. UBA5111
GACGGGGTGGATGACGACATCGAGATCGAAGTCTCCGACACGAAGATCGTCGTGCGCGCAGGCCGCGCCGTCCTGACTTCGAAACTGATCGACGGCTCCTTCCCCGATTATGGCCGCGTCATCCCGAAAGGGAATGACCGGAAGCTGACCATCGACAACAAGGCCTTCGAAGCCGCTGTCGACCGCGTCTCGACGGTGTCGGCTGAGCGTTCGCGCTCGGTGAAGATGTCCCTGTCTGATGGCAAGCTGGTGCTCGCCGTCAATCATGCAGAGACCGGCGTGGGTAACGAGGAACTCGAAGCGGACTATGGCTCCGAGGCGATGGAGATCGGTTTCAACGCGAAATATTTGCTCGACATTGCCGGCCAGATCGAGGCCGTCGAAGCCGAATTCATGTTCAGCGATCCGGCCTCCCCTGCCCTCGTGCTCGATCCGTCGGATGACAGCGCCCGTTATGTGCTGATGCCGCTTCGGGTCTAGCAGGCCGATGGCGCCACCGGATCGCCGGACCGTCCTTGCCAGTGCGGCCGCGGCGACGAGCCTGGCAGCATGTGGTATCCAGTTTGGCAAGGAGACAAGCAGCATGTACGGCCTGATCGGCAAATTCACCGCAACGGACGGTAACCGGGATGCCCTGATCCGCATCCTGCTGGACGGCGTATCGGGCATGCCGGGCTGCCTCAGCTATGTTGTGGCGAGCGACCCGGCCGATGCCAATGCGATCTGGATCACGGAAGCGTGGGACAGCCAGGAAAGCCATGCGGCCAGCCTGTCCATGCCCAGCGTGCAGGAAGCGATCGGCAAGGGCCGCCCATTGATTGCCGGCATGGAACGGATCGCGGAGACCCGGCCCGAAGGCGGGCACGGGCTCGACTCCTGACCTCTGGCCGCTCCATACAGCACGAATGACCGCCCTTACCCGCCTGACCCTGACTGACTTTCGCAATTATGCGTCTCTCAGCCTGCCACTCGATGGCCGGCATGTCTGCCTGTACGGGTCGAACGGGGCGGGCAAGACGAATTTGCTCGAAGCCGTCAGCCAGCTCGGCCCCGGCCGGGGCCTGCGCTCGGCCACCCTGCCGGAAATGACCCGGAAGGACGCGCCCGGAGGCTGGGCCGTCTCCGCTGCGCTGGCGAACGAGCAGCGCATCGGCGTGGGCCTCGACGCTGGCCCGAGCGCCAAGCGCACAGTGCGGATTGATGGCGCGCCGGCGACGGCATCCGATCTCGCAGACCTGGTGCGCATTGTCTGGCTGACGCCTGCCATGGATGGTGTGTTCCGGGGCAGCACCTCTGATCGGCGCCGCTTCTTCGACCGGCAGGTGATGGCGCACATGCCAACCCACGGCACGGCCGCCAGCCGCTATGAAAAGGCCATGCGAGAGCGCAACGCCCTGCTCGAACGCGGGCATGTCGATCCGGCCTGGGCCGATGCGATCGAGGCCCGCATGGCGGAGTCCGGCGCAGAAATGGCCATCAACCGCGCGCATGTGCTGGAAGCCCTGCAAGCCGCCATTGATGCGCGCCCCGAAGGCTATTTCCCGAAGGCTGATCTTGCCCTCGAAGGCAAGGCCGAGCAGGCCGCCATTCGCGGCGAGGATTTCAAGACGATCTTCGAAGCCCTGACAGACACGTTCCGCACGACACGCCGACGCGACATTGCCGCCGGACGCACCATTGACGGGCCACACCGATCCGACCTGACCGTTATCCACCGTCCAACCGGCGCGCCGGCCAAGGACGCCTCCACGGGCCAGCAGAAAGCCTTGCTGATCGGCCTGATCCTCGCCTCTGCAGCGGCCCTGCGCGCAGGCGGCGACGGCCCCTCTCCCTTGCTCTTGCTGGACGAGGCCGCCGCGCATCTCGATGCGGACCGCAGGGCTGCCCTGTTCGATGAGCTGACCGCGCTTGGGGGTCAGGCCTGGCTGACCGGCACGGAAGCCTTCCTGTTCGAGGCCTTCGGAGACCGGGCGCAGACCGTGCGCATTGATGACGGCACAGCGGTCGCGGAATCCTAGCTCTTGATGCGCAGGTCGGAAATCGACTGGGCAATCTCGCGATAGACTTCCTTCAACTCGTCGCCGTTCGACGCATCGAATGCAAAGGCGGGGCTGGTCGCGCAATATTCCATGATGGTCTGCCCGTCCGATGTCTTCTGGACATAGGAGGGCACCTGGAAGCCGACCGTATAGATCTGGACATTGGACGGCTCCGCCTTCATCGCATCACAGAGATCCATCGCCTGCCGAAACGAATTCTTGCTGGCGGTCGGATGATTCGCATTGAAATCACCATCCGTCATCAGGATGACGGCCTTGGTGACGTTTATCTCATCATAGGCCCAGGGCTTTGCCGCCTCCGGCCAGATGTCCTGCCAGTTCGGCGACAGGAGGTACCAGCCCCAGGCAACACCGAGATGCCCGGCGGTGCCGCCATTGGCCGTCATGCTGTTCACATGGGTGATGAGGGCATCCTTGTTCTCGGTCAGAGGCACCGGCCCGGTTGCCCGGCATCCGGCATAGTAGAAATCCAGCGCACCGGTCGAACTGTTGGCACCGCCATTCTCGATCTCGTTCTCACCGTAATATTTGTCGTAGTCGCTATCATAGAAATTCCAGCGCGGATTGCCGGCACCGATCCAGGCAAAGTTGCCGGGCGCGGCATCACTAGCGGCATAACTCCCCGTGCGTTCATAGACGCAGGTATCCGTGGCAGACGAGTCGTCCCAGAACCATCGGGCGACGTCCCAGTCATAGTCACCATACCGATTGCAATCGTCAGGATCGGACTCGGTACAGGTGCCATCCTGATAGTACATGAAGCGCTTGCCCGTGGCCTGATCGTACATCCGAGCGCTGTTGTAGGAATTGTAATTGCTCAGCCCATTGCTGTTGGATGTATCGGCGGGAATGGTGACACTGCGTGTCACGTCATTGAAATACGCCCCCGCATTGACGGCATTGTTGTAGGTCACGATGCCCAGCCGGACCGTGCCGTCGCGTACCTGGTCATCCGGCAGCAACTCGTCAAAGGCGATGATCGCGGCTTCTTTCAGCAGGGTCAGCCTGTTGTTGCTGTTCATCGAACCGGAAACGTCGAACACGAAGGACACATCGATCTTGCCGACCGAGAAGGTCGAGGTGGATGAGACGTTGAAGCTCATTTCGTCATTTCCGAAGATGTTGGAAATGAAGGTGGGCTGGGTGCACCGCATCTTGCCGAGAATATCTTCGCTGTCCTCGGAGAAGGTCACGGTGACCGGCGTACAGGACAAGCCGCCCCCGGCCGAATCGATCAGCGGGTTCATGTATTCGCGAATATCCGCAATCACCGCCTCATCCGTTGCGCCGCCCTGTCGTGACAGCGCGCCGGCCAAGACGGCGGAGTCCATTGCATATTGTACGCGGGCCTGTTGGCGGAAGATGAATTCAAGGTCGACCGCGAGCCCGACCAGCGCCACCATGGAGGCCAGAATGAAGGCGGTGAGCACGGTCAGGTTGCCGCGTACATCGCGGGCAATCTTCTGCGCTTGCATGTTTGCAGATCGTGTACCCATCCCGCGCGCCCCCTGATCGCCAGCACCATTTCACAAGCCTGGATTTTCGCTCAGAGTGATTTCCCCTGGCTTCAGATGCCCCCTGAAAATTGGCGGATTGGCGAAAGGGGTCGTTTACCCTGTTGGAGCCCGACTCATCGCGGTCAAAGCGGCTGCCCGGCCTTGCCTGTGCGGCGCCTTTTCGTGGTATCATTCACTGACGAAACCGATTCCCCACCGAGGCCGACATGCAGCAATATCTCAATCTCCTGCAGGACATTCTGGACAATGGTCATGAACGCGCCGACCGGACCGGTACAGGCACGCGCGCCGTGTTTGGCCGCCAGATGCGGTTCGACCTCGCCGATGGCTTCCCGATGGTGACCACCAAGAAGCTGCATCTGCGCTCGATCATCATTGAACTGCTCTGGTTCCTGAAAGGCGACACGAACATCGCCTATCTCAAGGAAAACGGCGTTTCGATCTGGGATGAGTGGGCTGATGAGAACGGTGATCTCGGCCCCGTCTATGGCAAGCAATGGCGCAGCTGGGCCGCGCCGGATGGCCGTGTCATTGACCAGATCCAGTGGGTGCTGGACGAAATCCGCACCAATCCCAATTCCCGCCGCCTGATCGTGTCAGCCTGGAACCCGGCCGATGTGAACGAGATGGCCCTGCCGCCCTGCCACTGCCTGTTCCAGTTCAATGTCATGGACGGCAAGCTGAACTGCCAGCTCTATCAGCGTTCGGCCGATGTCTTCCTCGGTGTACCGTTCAACATCGCATCCTATGCGCTGCTCACCCTGATGATGGCGCGTGCGACGGGGCTGGAAGCCGGCGAGTTCGTCCACACATTCGGCGATGCGCACCTCTACCTGAACCATATGGAGCAGACCCGGCTCCAGCTGACCCGTGAGCCGCGCGCCCTGCCCCGTATGATCCTGAATCCCGACAAGACCGACCTGTTCGGCTGGGAGTATTCAGACTTCACCGTCGAAGGCTATGAGCCGCACGCTCACATCAAGGCGCCGGTGGCCGTCTAGGCCTCTTTAAGGCTCTGCCAAGCCGTCCAGGCGTCGCCCGCATACATCAGGCTCGGGCCACCGCCCATATAGACCGTCATGCCCAGCGCTTCGGCGACTTCCTCATCGGTCGCGCCGAGACGCTTCAGCGCCTTGGTATGAAACCCGATGCACCCGTCACACTGCTTGGCCACGCCAATGGCGAGCGCGATCAGTTCCTTGGTCTTCGTGTCGAGCGCGCCATCCGCCAGAGCGGCTTTGGCCATCGCGTTGAACTGGGTCAACGTGTCTTTCGCGCCGGTGCCCCGCAGGCCGGAGATCCCCTCGCTGATCGCGCCCGTTATTGCGCCATAGTCTTTCGTACCGTCCGCCATAATCGACTCCTTATCTGCATATTTGCGCAAATATGCAGACTTCTATGACATCAGCAATATGGGTATTACCGGATAGTACAGTCAGGCCGCCGCCGGATCGACCAGGCCCAGATTTTCCCGGCGCCGGATCACCGCAGAGACGATCACCGCTCCGACCATCTTGCCGATCACGAACACGATCCAGTTCCAGACATGCAGCGAATTGCCCGGGTCCATGCCCAGCTCCATCTGCTTGGCGAGGTCTGCGCCATACAGGAACACCGTCGTATCGACTGGCGCGGCCAGCGCACTGGAAAGCAGGATCCGGGTCGAGAGCCGGTATTTGGTAAAAGTGAACATCAACCAGTCGACCCCCTCGGAAATCGCGAAGGCAATGCCGCTGGCGAGCGCGATAACGGGCCATGCATAGTAGAACGACCAGGCGATCGCCATGGCCATCACGAGCAGCACCCGGTGCCCCATTTCGCGCTGCACAAAATCCCGGATGACAAACACCATTCCGGTCACCATGGTCATCGGATGCAGGGACACGCCCTGCGCGGTCAAACCCGTGTTCGTCGGGGCAACAATCTGGAACTCCGGAATGACGCCGAACGACCAGTTCAGGAAGGGAATCAGCGCGACATAAACCAGCGCCCATCCGCGACCTCGCAGCAGCCAAATTGCCAAGAACGACAACAGAATGGCAGGAAGTGCCAATCCGATATGTTCGGGGTTTCCATTGGTGAGAATTGCCACAAACGGTTTCATCCAGATATTCCCCCGCGGAACTGTTTTTCAGCTTGTGAAAACTGAAGAAAGAAGGTTGCATTCACCCTACGAACTCGGCTCTGCATGTATTCCTGCAGACGCGAAAGGTCACAAGGGCCAGCCGCAAAATATGGTGCAAGTAGATTGGAACCGATCAGTATGTCGGCACATGTAAAACTTTGCCTGATTGCCGCTCGGGCCCGCAATAACGTGATTGGCACCGGGGGAGACCTTCCCTGGCGCCTCAAGAGCGACCTTGCCTTCTTCAAGAAGGCGACCCTGGGCTGTCCGATCATTATGGGCCGCAAGACCTGGGAAAGCCTGCCGGTGCGCCCCCTGAAGGGCCGCGAGAATATCGTGATGACGCGCGACTGGGCCTACAATGCCGAAGGCGCGCGCGTCTATTCCAGCTTTGCGGCCGCCACCAATTCCGCGCGCGCCGTGGCCGCCCGGACCGGCGCCGACAAGGTTTTCGTCATCGGTGGGGAAGCCATCTACAATCTGGCCCTGCCTCTGGCAGATCGTCTCTACCTGACCGAAGTCGATGCAGAGCCTGAAGGCGATGCCCACTTCCCTGATCTCGATACAAGCCAGTGGGCGGAAACCGGCGCAGAACGGTTCGAGGCCGGCGAAGGCAATGATTTTGCCTTTACCATCCGCCAGCTTGATCGGGTCGGCGCGTTCACTTCCCCCTAGGGCACTTGTTGTCCCGCTGGTGATCGCCGCCTAACCTCCCGCCCAAAATGGCGAGGAGGAAACAGCCACATG
>DHZF01000069.1:6561-32259 GCA_002414505.1 Hyphomonas sp. UBA5111
GTCGAGATCGAGAAGAAATGCATCACGCGCTGCTGGGGCGACGGCAAGACCGAAGTGATCGCGACTCCTGGCGGCGGCCCCAACGGCCTCGCCATCGGGCCGGACGGCGCACTCTGGGTCTGCAACAATGGCGGCTTCCTCTACACCGACATGGACGGGCTGCTGATCCCCGGAAACTGCCCGGACGATTATGATGGCGGCCGCATCGAACGTATCGATCTCTCTACAGGCAAGGTGGAGCGCGTACTGGATACGGTCGAAGGCCATCCCCTGAAAGGACCGAACGATCTCGTCTTCGACAAGGCCGGCAATCTCTATTTCACCGATCATGGCAAGACCTATTCCCGCCACCGCGATTTCGGCGGCCTGTTCTTCCTGGCCAATGGCGCGAGCGAAGCCAAGGAACTGGACTTCCACTATTCCAGCCCGAACGGCGTTGGCCTCTCCCCGGACGAGCAGACGGTTTACATGGCCGATACAATGACGGGCCGGATGTGGGCCTTCGATCTGGAAAGTCCGGGCGTCATCAAACCCGCCTCCCCCTTCAATGGCGGACGGGTCGTCGCCACGATGCCGGGCCTGCAATATTTTGACAGCCTCGCCATGACGGCGGCCGGCAATGTCTGCGTCGCGACCATCCTCAATGGGGGCATCACGACCATCACGCCCGGCGGAGACTTCCATCATACCGCCTTCCCGGACCTGATCGTCACCAATATCGCCTTTGGCGGCGACGATATGCAGGACGCCTATGTCACCCTGTCGAGCACGGGGCAGCTGGCCAAATGCCGCTGGCCGGAGCCCGGCCTGAAACTGAACTTCAACGCCTGATATCCAGGGCAGAAAAGGCCGGATCACGTTCATGATCGCATTTCGTCTGGTGCTTGCCGGACCGGTTGGCTTGGCTCGCCGGATATGCATGCAGTACGAACACGATCGAGACAGATAATGAACACGTTGGAGTTAGGATGAAGACGAGTTTTATGGCGGCCCTTGTGGCTTGTTGCCTGGCCTTCGGGTGTTCGGCTGAACAGCGCGGCCCGACCGCAACAGTCAGCGCCTCAGAGCCTGCTACTGAGCTGACCGGATTGCTGAATGACTTCAACTTTTCCGGCAGCATTCTCGTCGGCAAGAAGGGGAACATTATCCTCCGCCAGGCCGTGAATGCGTCCCGGATAGAAGAGGTGGAGGCGGTGACTCCCGAGACCCCTTACCCAATTGCTTCGATGACCAAGAGCTTTACCGCTTCCCTTGTCCTGAAACTGGTCGATGACGGAAAGCTCAATCTGGACCAGTCGCTGAAAGAACTCCTGCCGGACTTCAATGTGCCCTATGCGAGGGACGTCACCCTGCGCCACCTGCTCCAGAACAGGTCCGGCATTCCGCACTATGTCGACATTCCCGGTTGGTTCGACACTGAGGTGAAGCGATCCTTCACCGATGAGTCCTTTCTGGACACCCTTCAAGCGCTGGACCTGAAATTCCAGCCAGGAAGCGACTACCTGTATTCGAACGTGAATTATTACCTGCTGGCGCGCATCATCGACCGCCATGCTGGCGCCCGATACGAAGACTATTTGCGGTCACAGATTCTCGATCCGCTCGGCCTCGCCCATACCGGGCAGATTTATCAGGACGCAAGTGAGCTGGCGGCCAACTATTTGCGCTCCGAAGATGGCGGCTACGAAATCATCCCGATTACCAACCCCGCCCTGTTCCGTGGAACCGCCTCAATGTACTCCACCATTGATGATCTGTTTGCATGGGGACAGGCCATCATCGCCGGAGAGGTCTTCTCCGAAGCGGGCGAAAAAGAAGCCTTTAATCCGGAGGGGCCAATGGCCTGGACGGTGGCGAGCATGCCCCTCGGCGGCGCAGAGCCAGTCGAGGCGATCTTCTACAATGGGCGCCTGATCGGATATCTGAGCCTCATTCTGCTCCTGCCGGAACAGGAGGGTGTCATCGTCGTACTGAACAACAATATGGTGGGCTATGAGAACATGCTGAACATTGCGAGCATGCTCGCCGAACAGCATTTCGGTGACCCCATCTAGTCCTCGAAGATAGTCTGCGAGCTGTAATCGCGGATGAAGACGACAGGGCGCTTCAAGACACACGGGGCTCGAACATGAACCCGCGGCCACGGCTGGATCAGGCAGGAGCAGACAGGCGGAGCGCAATCTCGTCTCGATGCGCTTCGCCCCATTCGCACAGGGGCATGAAAGTCTGGCTGAGGCTCTCTCCCAGAGGCGTCAGGGCATAGTCCACGCGGGGCGGGACTTCCCCATAATCGGTCCGCTTCACGATGCCATGCAGCTCAAGCTCCTTCAGCTGCTGGATCAGCATCTTGTCGCTCACGCCTTCGATGGATCGCTTCAGTTCGCCATACCGGGTTGGCCCTTTTGCAAGGAAAAAAAGGATCAGCGGCTTCCATTTTCCGCCAATCACCCGGAGTGCAGCATCCAGTCCACAAATGAAGGGTTTCACCGTCCAATCCTCCCAAGCTTTTTTGATACTTACCAAATAGTGCATACTTGTCCAAAAGTAAGCACCCTACCAGCTAGCCGTCTCCACAAGGAAGGAGATCGGAAATGAAAAAGCTTGAAGGAAAGATCGCGGTCATCACAGGAGGCGGGTCCGGCATCGGGCTGGCGACAGCCAAACGCTTCGTGGCCGAAGGGGCCGAGGTCTACATATTCGGGCGTAGACAGGACGTTCTGGACGCGGCCGTTGCAGAATTGGGACCGAATGTACGCGCCGTACAGGGAGACGTCACCAGCCTGGATGATCTGGATCGGCTCTATGAGCGGGTCAGATCAGAACAGGGCCACCTCGACATCCTGTTCGCCAATGCAGGCCTTGGAGATGTGGCGCCCCTGGGCGAAATCCTGCCGGAACAGTTCGACCGGACCTTTGGCGTGAATGTCAAAGGCACTCTGTTCACCGTGCAGAAAGCCCTGCCCCTGTTGAAAACGGGCAGCTCCATCATCCTCACCGGATCGACAACGGGCGTCATGGGTACGCCGGCCTTCAGCGTCTACAGCGCGTCAAAGGCGGCTGTCCGCAATTTCGCGCGCAGCTGGGCGCAGGATCTGCGCGGCACCGGCATTCGCGTGAATATCCTGGTTCCCGGCGGCACCGAGACCGAGACCGTCATGCGGGATATCGGGGCCGACGTGATGACCCAGATCGGGGCGGCCAGCCCGCTCGGCCGTCTGGGACACCCCTCCGAAACAGCGGCCGTCGCCGCCTTCCTCGCCTCCGATGACAGTTCCTACATGACCGGTGGCGAAATCTTCGTCGACGGGGGCCTGGCACAGATTTGATGGCGCACGGATGCGGCCGCCAGAGTGGGTCCGGCCTAGTCCTCGAACACAATCTCGGGCGCAGGCTTCGATTCGAGCGTATCCAGCCCCATCGCAACGCGGCGGGCCAGTTCATGAAAGAGCTGGCCCGTTGTTTCATCTGACAGCGCTGCCGGCTTGCCTGAATCGCCGCCTTCGCGGATCGCCTGCAACATAGGCAGCTCCGCCAGCAATGGCAGGCCGAGGGCGTTCGCCGTGGCGGTGCCTCCGCCCTGCCCCATCAGGTAATGGCGATTGCCCGCCGGATCTTCGAACCAGCTCATTGTCTCGACAATGCCGAGGACCGGCACTTCCGTTTTCGCAAACATGGCCGCGCCACGGCGCACATCCGCCAGCGCGACTTCCTGCGGGGTCGTCACGATCAGCGCCGCCGTCACCGGCACGCGCTGGGCAATCGTCAGCTGGGCGTCACCTGTTCCCGGCGGCGTGTCGATGATCAGCACGTCGAGGGGCTCTGCCGGCGTGCCCCATTCGGCATCATTCAGCATTTGCGTGATCGCCGACATGACGATCGGGCCGCGCCAGATCATCGGCGCGTCCGGGTCCGACAAATATCCGATCGACAGCGTCTTCATGCCGAAGGCTTCGACAGGTTGCAGCTTGCCGCTCTCCGGGGACGTCACCGGCTCTGCCGACACTGTGCCCAGCATGGTCGGAATGGACGGGCCATAGATGTCGGCGTCCATAAGACCGACCTTCATGCCGGCTTTTGCCATCGCGGCAGCAAGATTGACCGAGACGGTGGACTTGCCGACCCCGCCCTTGGCACTGGCCACGACGAGAATGCGAGAGATGCCCGGAATCGAGGATTTGGGCGTGTTGCCAGGGACATTTCCCTGCTGCATCGCTTCATCAGACAGGCGTGCCCCCTTGCGCACGCGCTTTGACGCCGGCGCATGGGACAGGTGAACCTCTTTCGCCGGGGCCTGACCCGTGCGTTCTGCTGTCAGCACGCTGCTTACAGACTTCACGCCGGAGATCAGTTCGACCTTGCCTTCCGCTTCAATCCGGCGCGCTTCAGCAGCTTCCGGCGCAGCTGGATCGGCCTGGATCACGAGCACCGCGCGACCGTCTTCCCCGACCGAAACCGATTCGAGCCAATCGGGCCGTCCGAGCGTTTCCGCGATCTTTTCCTCGAGTTTCCGGCGTGATTTATCCTTCGATCCGAACAAACTGTGCGACTCCACTGCTCTTGATGCCTGCAAACAGGCATGCACATATCACCAAAGCGCCTATATAGAACCCATGCACAGTAATACAGGGAGGGCTCATGCCCTGGGATGACAAGACTAAATCCAGCGGCCCGTGGGGCGGCGAGGGTGGAAATGATAATGGGGGCGGCAAGGATGGCGGCTCCCCATGGAATCGCCCCGGCGGTTCGGGCAGCGGTGGGGGCAATGACCTCGAAGACCAGATGCGGCGCATGCAGGAACGTTTCCGGCAGCGCGGTGGCGGCGGTGGCCGGCGTCGCGGCGGCGGTGGAGGCGGTGGCGGGACCAATTTCGGCCCGCTCGGTTTCCTCGTCATTGCAGGGATCGCGCTCCTCGCCTGGCTCTCTACCAGCGTCGTGATGGTGGATCCGGGCCAGCAGGCCTCCGTCTTCCGCTTCGGCAAATGGCAGACCAATTTCGGTCCCGGCCTTCACTTCCACCTGCCTGCCCCGTTCGAGGAGCATGAACTGGTCGAGGTCGAAGCCCGCCGGAAGACCCAGATCGGCCAGACCATGGATGAAAGC
This sequence comes from Hyphomonas sp. UBA5111, assembly GCA_002414505.1. GTDB lineage: Bacteria > Pseudomonadota > Alphaproteobacteria > Caulobacterales > Hyphomonadaceae > Hyphomonas. Next base: position 11,662 of record DHZF01000069.1, read on the forward strand.
CTGATGCTGACTGAGGACGAAAACATCGTCGACATCCAGTTCTCCGTTTTCTGGCGCGTAAAGCCGGAAGCTCCGCAGGATTACATCCTGAATGTGAAACAGCCCGATATCGCCGTGGAAATGGTGGCAGAGTCCGTGATGCGCGAAGTCGTCGGCAAGACGCGGCTCCAGAGCGTGATCACGACCGAACGGGACGTGGTACAGACGGAAGTCGCCAATCAGGTCCAGACCCTGCTGAACGATTATCGCGCCGGTATCCAGATCGTGAGTATCCAGATCGACAAGGCCGACCCACCCCAGCAGGTCATCGAGGCCTTCAATGATGTGAACGTCGCCGAACAGGACGCCGAGACCAACATCAACCGCGCCACCCAGTACGCCAACCAGATCGTGCCACAGGCACGGGGTACGGCCCAGCGCCTGCTCCAGGAAGCTGAAGGCTATCGTGACCAGATCGTCGCCGACGCCCAGGGTGAAGCGTCCCGTTTCGAGCAAATCTATGAGGAGTACCGCAAGGCGCCGCGCGTCACGCGGGAACGCATGTATCTCGAAACCATGGAACGTGTGCTTGAGCGGACCGACAAGACCATTCTCGACAGCAATTCCGGCGCGGTGCCCTATCTGCCGCTTGACCGGGTGCAGTCTTCAAACCGCGAAGGACAGAACTGATGCGTAATCTGAGCTGGTTTGCCCTTGCCATCGTCGCGATCGTATTGGTCGCAATCCTCAATTCCTTCTATGTCGTTCGCCAGGACGAACAGGCCCTGATCCTGCAGGTCGGTGAACCGCGCGCCGTGATCAACGCACCGGGCACGGATGAAGCCGGGCTGTATTTCAAGATCCCGGTTATTCAGACGGTTGAAAAGCTCGACCGGAAGAATCTCGGACTTGATATCGAGAACATCCAGGTCCTGGCCTCCGATCAGCGACGCCTCGCCGTCGATGCATTCGTTCGCTGGCGCATCAGCGATCCGCTGCAATTCTACCAGAGCCTCCGGACCATTCCGGGCGCCGCCAACCAGCTGAATGATGTGACGAAGGCGTCCATTCGGGAAGTCATGGGGGATGTGCCAGTGCCTGAGATCATTTCAGGCCAGCGGTCCGAACTGATGGAAAATATCCGCGAGAAGGTTGCCAATGAACTGGCAGATGCCGGGATTTCCATCATCGACGTCCGCATTCGCCAGGCCGATCTGCCACGCGAAGTGGCAGATGGCGTCTACAGCCGGATGCAGACAGCCCGTAAGCAGGAAGCCGAGCGCATCCGTGCCGAGGGCGAGGAACGTGCCCGACTGATCCGCGCCCAGGCTGAACGGGAAAAGACCGTGCTCGAGGCCCAGGCCCGTGAACAGTCCGAAGTGATCCGCGGTGAAGGCGATGCCCGGTCTACCGAAATCTACGCCAGTGCCTACAACAAGGACGTCGAATTCTTCCGGTTCCAGCGCGCGCTGATCGCTTGCGAAAACTCCATCCAGGAAGGCACACGCATTATCGTGGCGCCGGATTCGCTGGGGCTCTGCGATGAGTTCATCAATCGTGCCCGCGCCAATGGCGGCTCTCGCTAGGACGGGGCTGGCATGTCCATTCAACTGATCCTTATCGGGATCGGCATGTGGCTATTCATTGAGGGGGCGATCTATGCGGTCGCCCCCGAATTCATGCGGCGTATGGCCGAGTATCTGGCGCGCATGCCCGGCCGGGAAATCGCGCTGGCCGGGATCGGGTCAGCCGCAATCGGCGCAATATTCATCGTCATTGCAGTTCGGTTCTGTTGAAGCTGTTGCAAGACGCCTGCAAAGCGCCATAGTTTACCAATATTGTTGTAGATTGTGCTTCGAAAGGAGGCTCAGCGGCCTATGCGTATTCCGGCCCTTGCTGCCTTGATCCTGATGAGTTCGGCAACCGCCGTTCTGCCCGCGCATGCTCAGCCGAGCCTGTCGAGGGCAGTCGATGGAATCGACCAGAAGATCCAGCCGCAAAGTTTCCGTGAATTGTCCAAGCGCCTGATGCCGGCCGTGGTTAACATCTCGACCTCGCAGACCATCGCGCCGGACGGCATGCCGACCTTCCCGGAAGGCTCGCCGATGGAGCGCTTCAACGAATTTTTCGGGCGTGATGAAGACGGCTTCCGCCGCGAAGGGTCGCTCGGCTCCGGCTTCGTGATTTCCGCCGATGGCATCATCATCACCAACAATCATGTCATCGAGAACGCCGACGAGATCGACGTCAATTTCTCGAATGGCCGCGTGCTGAAGGCCGAACTGATCGGCCGCGACCGCGATACCGATCTCGCCGTGCTCAAGGTGAAATCGTCGACTCCCCTGCCCTATGTGGACCTCGCCGACAGCGACAAGGCGGAAGTCGGTGACTGGGTCATCGCCATCGGCAACCCGTTCGGCTTTGGTGGCTCTGTTTCCGCAGGCATCATCTCGGCCCGCAACCGCGACCTGAATGCCGGACGCTCGGATGATTTCATCCAGACCGACGCCGCCATCAACCGCGGCAATTCCGGCGGCCCCCTGTTCAATCTCGGCGGCGAAGTCGTCGGCGTGAACACGGCCATCATTTCCCCGACCGGCGGCTCGGTCGGCATCGGCTTCTCCGTGCCGGCCAATCTCGTCAAGCGCATCTCCGACCAGCTCATCAAGGATGGCCGCGTGCGCCGCGCCTGGCTGGGCGTCAATGTGCAGGACGCGGATGAAGCCCTCGTCCGGGCCTACAAGGCCACCGGCAAGGGCGGCGTGATCATCACGCGGATTTCCGATGACGGCCCGGCGGCGAAATCCGACATGGAAGTCGGTGATCTCGTGCTCCGCTTCGACGGCCAGACCGTCACCAGCGTGCGCGAACTCACCCGCCTCATCTCGGACACGCCCATCGGCCGGACCGTGCCTGTGGCCCTGGTCCGTGATGGCAAGGGCCGCACCGTCAATGTCACGCTCGGCGAACTGGAAGACGAGGACGATACGCCGGCCGCCAATGCTGCGCTGGATGCGCCCGCCAGTTCCAACGACCTCGGCGCGGAACTGACCAGTCTCGATGACGATATCCGCCGCCGCTACGGCATCCCCAAGGATGTCGATGGCGTGGTGGTCACCACGGTCTCCGCGCGCGGCCGCTCCTTCGGAAAGCTGCAACGCGGCGATGTGCTCGTGGAAGTGAATTTTGAACGCGTCGCCACGGTCACCGACACGATCAACAAGGTCGAGACAGCGATGACCACGCCGCGTCAGCCGCTCCTGCTCCGCGTCAAACGCCGCGGCGAGGCCGGCTGGTTCGATCAGTTCATCTCGATCGACCTGACCAATTCCTGATCCGTCGGATTACCCGGTAACAAACTCGTCCGCATGATAGCCTTGGAAGAACAGGGCTGTGTGCAGGTCCGTGTGGTTGATCGCGGCATGCGCTTCGGCGGCGACAATAGGCTTGGCCTTGTAGGCAACTCCCAGTCCCGCCGCCTGGATCATGGCGAGATCATTTGCCCCGTCGCCCAGCGCAATGGAGTCTGCCCGGCTGAGGCCCGCTTCCGCTGAGAACTCGTCCAGCGCCGACAGTTTCGCTTCGCGTCCGAGGATCGGCATGCCCACCTCCCCGGTCAGCGCCGCGCCATCATCAATCAACGTATTGCCCCGGTGAGCGGCGAACCCGGCCTCGTCGGCGACCCGGCCCGTGAAAAACGTGAACCCGCCGGAGACCAGCACGGTCATCGCGCCCTGCGCCTTCATCGTCTCGACAAGTGTCTTGGCGCCGGTATTAAGCGAGATGCGGGCGTCATAGGCATCCTGCAGGGCTTTCAGGTCGAGCCCTTTCAGCATGGCCACCCGCGTGGTCAGCGCGCCTTCGAAATCCAGCTCGCCCCGCATGGCGCGTTCGGTAATCGCCGAGACCTCCGCCTTGAGGCCCGCAAAGTCGGCAAGTTCATCGAGGCATTCCTGCCCGATAATGGTGGAATCCATATCGGAGATCAGCAGACGCTTGCGGCGGTTTCCCGCCGGGACCAGGGCCACGTCCATTTCCTCGTCTTCCAGCGCAGACAGGGCCGCATGCTGGAAATCGGCATCCATCGGCGCGAGGGCGATCTCCACCGCGCTGACATCGCCGATCTGCCCCAACCGGGTCATCGGCGGCAGGGCCTGCGTGAGGCCGAGATCTCCGAGGATCATGCCGAGGCGCGAGGCAATATTATCTTCAGGAGCATTGGCGGCGGCGATGAGGATCATGGAATTTACTGCTTTCTCAATCATTCCCGCCTCTTCACGGGTTTCCTCGCCGCTGACAAGCCCCTACCTCTATATGGATGATACCGGCAATTCTCATTCACGGACCCACCGCCAGCGGCAAGACTGCCCTGGCCATTGAGGTGGCGCGCCGTCTGGGAGGGGAAGTGATCAATGCCGACTCCATGCAGGTCTACCGCGACCTGCAGGTGATTTCGGCCCGGCCCACCGAAGAGGAAATGGGCGGCGTGAAGCACCATCTCTTCGGCCATGTCGACGCCGCCGAACGCTATTCCACAGGCCAATGGCTGGAGGACGTCCGCGCGACCATTCGCAACCTCGAATTGCGGGGCAAGCGCGCCGTCCTGGTGGGTGGTACCGGCCTCTACCTGCTCGCCATGATTCAGGGCCTGTCCAACATTCCGCCCGTCCCGGAAGAGGTCCGCGCAGATGTCCGCGCCATTGCCGATGCCGAAGGCGCCGAGGGCCTGCGCGCCCGGCTCGCCCCGGTCGATCCCGAGACCGCCGACCGTCTCGGCACCGGAGACCGCCAGCGCCTTGCCCGCGCCTATGAAGTCTATCTCGCCACCGGCAAGCCCCTGACCGACTTCCAGAAGGATCGCCAACCCCCGGTCCTGCAAGAGAATGAATGGATCGGTTTCGCCCTCACCCCACCGCGCGCCAAACTCTACCAGAAGATCGACCGGCGCTTTGAAGGCATGCTGATGCAAGGCGCCATGGAAGAGGCGCGCCAGCTCATAAAACGCGATCTGGACCCCGAACTTCCTGCAATGAAAGCACATGGAATGCCGTGGCTGGCGGCGTTTGCACGCGGAGAGATCACGGCAGAATTTGCCGCAGAAAACGCAAAACGAGACACAAGACGCTACGCAAAGCGGCAATTCACGTGGATTGGCCGCCAGTTTCCCTTCTGGCCGCGCATTCCTTCACCTGACCCGGAAGACCGTCTCAGGGTTATTCTTGCCTTGTATAGGGAGATTGACAGGCCGGTTGAGGCAGATTATTCCTGATCCCGACGTTGGAGGAAACGCACCGTGCGCAAATACGTAGTACTCGTTATTAAGCATCCGTAGCTGGCTTTGATTTAGCCAGTTGCGGGTGCGCGCACAAAGAGGGGCTCCATTGGAGCCCTTTTTCTTTTCCGATCCAGTCCAGACACAGCCCGATCAGAGACCTCCCCCATGACAACCCAAGCCAAGACCAAGCCCGCCGCTGCAACCTTGACCATGACCGGCGCCGAAATCGTCATCACGGCGCTCAAGGAACAGGGCGTGGAAGTCATGTTCGGGTATCCGGGCGGAGCGGTCCTGCCGATCTATGACGCCCTCTACAATTCCGATGGCATCCGTCACATCCTGGTGCGCCACGAACAGGGCGCCGGCCACGCCGCCGAAGGCTATGCCCGCACGACCGGCAAGCCCGGCGTCTGCCTCGTCACCTCCGGCCCCGGCGCGACCAACATGGTCACCCCGATCGCCGATGCGATGATGGACTCCATCCCGATGGTCGTCCTGACCGGACAGGTCCCGACGCATCTGATCGGCACCGACGCATTCCAGGAGTGCGACACGACCGGCATCACGCGCACCTGCGCCAAGCACAATTACCTCGTCACCGACGTGAACCAGCTGGCGCGCACGCTCCATGAGGCCTTCCTGATCGCGAGATCCGGCCGCCCCGGCCCGGTCGTGGTCGACATTCCGAAGGATATCCAGTTCGCCACCGGCACCTATGTCGGCAAGGATGGCATCCACAAACCGACCTATCACCCGAATACCAAGCCTCACCCGGACGCGATCAGTGCAACCCTCGACCTGATGATGCATGCGCGCCGGCCGGTCTTCTATACTGGCGGTGGGGTCATCAATTCCGGGCCGGAAGCCTCCCGCCTTCTGCGCGAGCTTCAGGAAGCCACCGGCTATCCGGTAACGTCCACGCTGATGGGGCTCGGCGCCTTCCCGGCCTCCCATCCCGACTGGCTGGGCATGGTCGGCATGCATGGCAGTTTCGAAGCCAATAATGCGATGCATGATTGCGATCTGATGATCTGCGTCGGCGCGCGCTTTGATGATCGCGTGACGGGCCGCATTGATGCCTTCTCGCCGAACTCCAAGAAGGTCCATATCGACATCGACCCTTCGTCGGTGAACAAGATTGTTCGTGTCGACATTCCGGTGATTGCCGATTGCGCCGAAGCGCTTGCCGCTCTCCTGAAGGGGTTCAAGGCCCGCAAGGCGAAGAAGCCGGACCTCAAACCCTGGCGGCAGGAGATCGACATCTGGCGCGCCCGGAAATGCTTCACCTACACAAATTCGGAAACGATCATCAAACCCCAGCACGCCGTCGAGCGCCTGTATGAGCTGACGCGCGATCGGGAGACCTACATCACGACCGAAGTCGGTCAGCACCAGATGTGGGCCGCGCAATATTACCATTTTGACGAGCCGAACCATTGGATGACCTCCGGCGGCCTCGGCACGATGGGTTATGGCCTGCCGGCCGCCGTGGGCGTGCAGGCGGCCCATCCCGACGCGCTCGTCATCGATATCGCCGGCGAAGCCTCGATCCAGATGATGACGCAGGAACTTTCGACCGCCGTGCAGCACAAGCTGCCCGTCAAGGTCTTCATCCTGAACAATGAATGGATGGGCATGGTCCGCCAGTGGCAGGAATTGCTGCATGGCGAACGCTATTCGCACTCCTATTCGGACAGTCTGCCGGACTTCGTGAAACTTGCCGAAGCGATGGGCGGTCATGGCATCCGTTGCGACAATCCGGCCGAGTTGGACGACAAGATCCGCGAAATGATTGACCATCCCGGCCCGGTCCTGTTCGATTGCTGTGTCGAAAAGGCCGAGAATTGCCTGCCGATGATCCCGTCGGGCTCGGCGCACAATGAGATGATTCTCGGCGAGATCAGAGGCGACGAGATCGGCGAGGCCGGCAAGGGCCTGGTCTGACTTCAGGCATGGGTATGGTGGCAATGGGAACAGGATGGGTCATGCGGCAGACGCCAAAACACCTTTCACAGCACGGCTGTCTGCCTGTAGAAGGCGGCATGGCCAGGGTTAATCCAACGGAGACACAGGCATGAGCGACGGATCATCAGGTACGCCCCCCGCCGGCAATCCGAAATCGGCCTATTTCCTGTCCCATGAGGATGAAGCGGTCGAGCGCCGCACCCTCGCTGTCATGGTCGACAACGAGCCGGGCGTGCTGGCGCGTGTGGTCGGCCTGTTCTCCGGGCGGGGCTACAATATCGACAGTCTGACCGTGGCCGAAGTCGACGTGAATGAACGCCGCTCGCGCATCACCATCGTCACCCAGGGCACGCCGCACATCCTCGAACAGATCGAGGCCCAGCTGCTGCGCATCGTGCCAGTGGAACAGGTGATCGACATTACCAAATCCAAGCGCGGCATCGAGCGCGAACTGGCGCTGGTGAAAGTTGCCGGCAAGGGCGAGTCCCGCGTCGAGGCCCTGCGCATCTCTCAGATTTTCCGCGCGAATGTGATAGACACGACCAATGAGAGCTTCATTTTCGAGCTGACAGGCGCGTCCGAAAAGATCACGCAATTTGTCGACCTGATGCGCCCGCTCGGCCTGGTTGAGGTCAGCCGGACCGGCGTCCTGTCGATCAAGAGGGGAAAGGAGAAGGGATGACCCGCACCAGCCTCATTGCGCTCGGCGTCCTTTTCCTCGCTGGCAGCGCCCACGCCATCGAAGAACAACCTGAAAGCTGCCGCCCGAAAGTGGCCGGTTCTGCCCTCGCGCTCGCGGATGAGGCCGAGCAGGCCCAGCTGCGATGCGATATCGACCGGGCCGAGCTGATCACGGACCGGGCAGATGTGACGTTCAACACCGCCTCTGATCCCATCCTGCGGATCGTGGATACAGCCGCGCCCAGCGGGTCGGCCTATGTGTATGACATCGTGGACGCGGACGGAACGATGATCCTGGATGCGCGGACAGTCCCCGTCGACGCCGACGCAGACACACGCATACCGCTCTGCCGCCTGCAGACACAATTGCCGGCGCCGGTCGCCAGCAAGGTCGCCCTGTCCCTGCTGACCGCCAGCGACTCCGATTTGCCAGCCTATGGCGCGCGGGAAAAAATGGTCATCAATGCAGACGGGTCGCGCAGTTTTGAATTGCTGCTGTCCTCGCACGACATCATCACTTCGATTGAAACCACCGATGGCCTGAAACACTTCTCGCGCCATTCGGAAGCCAATGACACGATTGCCGAACTGAACCGCAGCGTCATCGGCGTCGCCAATTTTTCTGACGGTTGGGTGTGCAACGCCAACTGATCTGAAGACCCCTCCCCCCAACAATCAATCCTCCAGCGGAGCAAGTAGAGGCCCATGAAAATTTATTACGAACAGGATGCGGACCTTTCCCTCATCCAGAGCAAGAAAGTCGCCGTGATCGGCTATGGCAGCCAGGGCCACGCCCACGTCCTGAACATGCGCGACAATGGCGTGAAGCAGCTGAAGGTCGGCCTCTATGAGGGCTCCGCCAGCCGCAAGAAGGCCGAAGCCGAAGGTCTCGAAGTCGTGACACCGGCAGACGCCGCCCAATGGGCCGATGTGATCATGATCCTGATCCCCGACGAGAAGCAGGCCGTGCTGTATGCCAACGAAATCGAGCCGCACCTGCGCGCCGGACAGCATCTCATGTTCGGCCACGGCTTCAACGTACACTACAATCTCATCCGCCCACGTCCGGATGTCGACGTGTCCCTGTCCGCGCCGAAAGGTCCCGGCCACACATTGCGCGCCCAGTACCAGATGGGCTTCGGCCTGCCAGGCCTGATCGCGATCCATCAGGACGCGACCGGCACCGCCCAGGATGTCGCCCTGTCCTATTCCAAGGCCATCGGCAACACGCGCGCCGGCGTCATCGAGACCTCGTTCCGGGAAGAGACCGAAACCGATCTCTTCGGCGAACAGGCCGTGCTTTGCGGCGGGATCGTCGAGCTGATCAAGGCTGGCTACGAAACCCTGGTCGAGGCCGGTTACGCGCCGGAAATGGCCTATTTCGAATGCCTTCACGAGACCAAGCTGATCGTCGACCTGATCTATGAAGGCGGCATCGCCAACATGAACTACTCGATCTCGAACACGGCCGAATATGGCGAATACGTCTCCGGCCCGCGCGTGATCAATTCCGAAGCCAAGGCCAATATGAAGAAGGTCCTCGAAGATATCCAGAACGGCACCTTTGCCCGTAACTGGGTGCTCGAAAACCAGGCCGGCGCTCCGGGCTTCAACGCCATGCGCCAGCGCATGAACAGCCACGAAATCGAAGAAGTCGGCGAGAAACTGCGCGGCATGATGCACTGGGCCCAGAACGACCGCCTGGTTGACAAGTCCCGCAACTAGGTTGAATGCGGATTGTTAACTGGAACATTGAGAGACGCGGCCCGCACACATGGCAGGCCGCGTCTCTTGCGTCTGAGATTCAGTCGCTCGACCCCGACATAGTCTTCCTGACGGAAGGCCACCACCATTCGCTGGAAGCATTGGGTGGGTTTACACTCGATCATCCAGGCTACGATGCCACGCATAAATCGGACTCCGAACGCCTGGTCCTCCTTTGGAGTCGCTCGGCATGGGAACCCGTTGCCCTACCAGAGAAATTGCAGGCTTCCGGCGGCGCCGTTCTCGGAAGGACGATGGTGGGCCACCACCCGGTCCATTGCATGTGCATCTGCGTTCCGTGGCATATGTGCCCCACAGTTAAAGCCAATGGCAAAGTAGTGCCCTGGGCGCAGCATAAAGCTTTCCTCAGGGAACTCGCGCCAACTCTTCGCGAATTGGGCGACTCTCCCACGCCGCTGATTGTGGCCGGAGATTTTAACCGCAGAATGCCACGGCGCTGGGGCCCCATTGATGCGTATGATTTGCTGTCAGACGCATTCGAAGGACTGAACATCATTACAGCGGACACGCTACAGCCGGAAAACGCGGCGACAATTGATCATGTGGCTATCACTAGTTCCCTCGGGCCTGTAGCCGTCCGGTCGTTGAGTGTAATCGATCCTGAGCGCCAACGCCCTCGGTCCGATCACTTTGGCGTTTTGGCTGAATTGGCCCTCGTCTGGTAATGCGCAGCTTCACGGCACACGATTCATGTCAACTTGGCCTTCGATGCCCGGTACGCGGCCAGACATGGTGTATTGCCAGATGTCCGGGGCGCGGCCGTTGATCGTGCGGGGCATGGTCTCGCCAAGGCCGCGCAGCCAGAGCGGGTACTCATCATAATTTCCGGCCAGCCAGTCCGTGTGGAACTCCGGCGTCGTGTAGATCACCGGCCGCACGCCATATTCGGCCTCCAGCGCCGTCAGGAATGCATCCAGTTCGGCCAGGGTCTCAGCCGTGCTGCCGCGCGGCGCGCAATTGTGGGCATATTCCAGATCCACCGCAGGCGGCAGGCCCCCTGCCCGCACTTCGACCGACTGGATGAAATTCTGTGCCTGCTCTTCGCCGGGACGACACAGACGATAGAAATGATAGGCCCCGACCCGCCAGCCACGGGTCTTGGCTTCGCGCCAATGGTCCAGGAAGCGCGGGTCCTTCCAATCGCTGCCTTCGGTGGCCTTGAGATAGAGAAAGTCGACCGGCGCGGCCTCAAATTCGTCCCACTGCACGCGCCCATTGTGATGAGAGAGATCAACGCCCGTGAAACCGGCCTGAAATGGAATGAAACGGCCTGAAACAGGATCAGACGGCGGCGAACATGCCGGGATGCCCAGCATTATTATGAAACAGATTGACCGAAACAGGCTCATACCCTGTTTCAACACGGGAATATGGCACCATGGCGAGGGAAATTTGCCCGTATCTTGCATAGGAATAGCTGCTGAGAACTGTGCGCAAGACCAATTGCGCGCTATAAGAGCAATGAAATCAATTCTCTGGCCCTGGATCAGAACCTTTCGCCGGCAACGGGCGCACCAGGTCAGGACATGGGAAAGTATGGGCGATGGCTAAAACGGACACCGACAACACCACTGGCAAAGGCCGCTCCGGCCAAGGCAGCTTCATCGGCGCCGAATGCGAGTTGGAAGGCCGTTTTACCTTCACGGGCCCCCTCACCATTGCCGGACACCTGAAAGGGCCTGTGAAGTCGGATGGCTTGGTTCTGATCGAGGCGACAGGTCATCTCGAAGGCTCGCTTGAAGCCGCCATCATCATTGTCCATGGCAAGCTGACCGGCAATGTGACCGCCCATGAGAGCCTGGAAATCTGGAACGGAGCCGTGGTAACTGGAAAGGTTCTCACCCGCAGCATTCGGGTCGACGCTGGCTCCCTGCTGACCGCGGACCTGAAAGTTGCCACCGACGGGCCGTTGCCAAACCATCAGGCCGCCGCCGCACCTGAGCCCTCGTCCGTCGAAACGACGACGCCGGCAATGCCCGCGCTGGATCCCAACCGCCCGGCCAGCCCGCTGCCCGGCTCAAGCCTGGCGCGCAAACTGTCGGCAATGAACGAAAATCAGTAGCGCTTCTTCACGTCGTCAAGACGTTCCCATGTGTGGTCATCCGGCTGGTAGGCGCCCAGTCTCGACAAGCGCTCACAGGCCCACTCATACTCATTGTCGCAGGATTCCTGTAGCAGGCGTGTGCCCTCGGCGACGTTCTTGCGCCCGCCCTGCCCGGTATAGACCATGTTGCCATAAGCGGCGCAGCCGCTGACATCGCCATAGTCGCACGCCTTGTCATAAAGCTGGCGCGCCTGGACCGGGTCGGCCTCCATGCCGCGTCCCTTCATGGTAAGATAAGCCAGTCCGGAACACGCCTCTGCATGGCGTCCGTCACAGGCCTTCCGGTAATTCTCAGCCGCCTTTTCGTAATCCTGAGTGCCGCCCAGTCCACGGCGGTACATGTCGGCCAGTTCAAAACAGGCCTCATAGTCTTTCGTGCCGCAGGCACGGATCGCCTCGGACTTCCTGGCGCGGTTCTTTTCGAGGTTTGCGCTGGCTTCCTCAAGCGCGATTTCCGCCTGGGTCCGCTCGACCTGCCCATACTGCGCGACCGCAGGGAGGGCCGCGATCGACATGGCAGCAGCAGATAGCGCGATAGCTAGAATACGCATGCAGTTTCTCCCTTGGTTCTATTCGGGATATAAGTGGCGGCACGAAGCGCGTCCATGTAAACCGCTGCTTACAGATTGGTAACATCACGCAAGAGCGCTTGCCGTCGGAACAGCTTGTTCACCATAAGAGACCAAAGGAAAAAGGGGAAACACATGGCCGCAGCAGACCAAATGCCAATCGGATCAGGGTTCCACGCCAAGTCTACCGCCAGGGAAGTGGTCGATGGAATCGACCTGACCGGACGCAACGCCATTGTCACCGGCGGCTATTCCGGAATTGGCCTCGAAACCGTCCGCGCCCTGGCGGGCGCCGGGGCACGCGTCACGGTTCCGGCCCGCCGGGTCGATGCGGCCGAAGCTGCGCTTGCCAATGTTCCCGGCGAGATCGAGATCGCGGCGATGGATCTCGAAGACCTTTCCAGCGTGCGCAAATTCACGTCCGATTTCGAGGAAACCGGCCGCGCGCTGGATATTCTGATCAATAATGCCGGGATCATGGCCTGTCCGGAAACACGGGTGGGGCCCGGCTGGGAACGCCAGCTTGGCGTGAACCACCTCGCCCATATGGCCATGAGCCTTGCCCTGGCCGCTGCCCTCGAACGCGCTGATGGCGCGCGCCTCGTGGCCCTGTCCTCGACGGCCCATGTTCGCTCGGATGTGATCTGGGACGATCCGAACTATGAGAGCCATCCCTATGACAAATGGGAAGCCTATGGCCAGTCCAAGACGGCCTGCGCGCTGTTTGCGCTGGGCGTCGACCATCGCGGCAAGGACATTGGCGTTCGCGCCTTCTCCGTGCATCCGGGCGGGATTTTCACGCCCCTGCAGCGCCACCTCTCCGATGAGGAAATGGCCGAGCTTGGCTGGAAAAATCCCGATGGCACGATTCCGCCCCAGGTGCAGGCTATGTTCAAGACACCCGAACAGGGCGCCTCAACCAGTGTCTGGGCGGCCACCGCTCCGGCCCTGAAGGACAAGGGCGGCGTCTATTGCGAGGATTGCGATATCGCGAAACTCGCCACCGAAGAGAGCCAGAGATGGGAGCATGCCCGTCCCTGGATTTGCGATGACGAAAAAGCCGAGCGGCTTTGGGACATCAGCGAGACGATGCTCAGCAAGGCCTGAGCCGACAAAGGACACTCCCCGAAATGAAACACACATTCCTGCTCGCAACTGCCAGCCTCGCTCTGGCCGCATGCGCCAATCCGGTTCCTGACACCATGCCGACGCTGCAGGAACCCGCCCACTCGGCTTTCGACTATGATTCCGTGTTCGTGCATGATGGACGACCCGAAACAGACTTCGAACAGTACGAGCTCCGCAACTCGCGGGAGATCCTCGAATTCACCGAAGTCATGCCGGGCATGACCGTTCTGGACATGGAAGCCGGCGGCGGCATCTATACCGAACTCTTCTCGCTCGTCGTGGGCGAGGAGGGGAAGGTCTATCTCCAGAACCCGCCCGAGTTCGAGACCTTCCTCGGAGACGCCGTCGAGAAACGCATGGACGGGCGCCTGATCAATGTCACCCATATCCAGACATCCTTCGACGACTTCGAGCCAATCGGTGACGAGGAAGTGGATCTCGTCACCTGGTTCCTGGGGCCGCATGAGCTTTGGTACACGCCGGAGGGCTCAGAACCTGGCGCGCTCGGCGATCCGGAAACCGCCTTCTCCGAAATCGCGCGCGTCCTGAAGCCGGGCGGACATTTCGTGGTGATTGACCATCGCGCGCCGGACGGGGCACCTCCAACCACGGGCGGGGACACGCACAGGCTGGCACAGGACGCCCTGATGCAGCTGATGAAAGGCGTCGGCCTGACCCTCGTCGAGGAGAGCGACCTGCTCGCCAACCCCGCCGATGATGGCACGCGAAATGTCTTCGATCCGTCCATCCGGAGACAGACGGATCGCTACATTCTCAAATTCGAGAAATCCTGACCAAAGACCGGATCAGTTGGAGCTTTCGGGCTCCAGCTTGTCCTGCGTCCTTGTGTCGAAATCGCTGGCATCATGGCGCTCGCGCAGCTGGGTCTCGGGCTTGCCGAAAGTGCGGTTCACCATGCGGCCACGCTTGACCGCCGGGCGGTCGGCGATCTGCTTGGTCCAGCGCTGGACGTTTTCATATTCGTGGACCTGCAGGAATTCACCCGCGTCATAGACGACGCCGGTCGCCAGCGCGCCATACCAGGGCCAGATCGCCATATCGGCGATCGTGTACTCGTCACCCGCCATGAATTCATTGTCGGCAAGACGCTTGTCGAGTACGTCCATCTCCCGCTTCACTTCCATCGCAAACCGGTCGATCGCGTATTCGATCTTGATCGGCGCATAAGCGTAGAAATGGCCAAAACCGCCCCCCAGATAGGGCGCCGATCCCATCTGCCAGAACAGCCAGGAAAGCGCTTCTGTGCGTTTGCGGGCATCCTTTGGCAGGAAGGCATCGAACTTCTCTGCCAAATACAGCAGGATAGACCCGGACTCGAACACGCGGGTTGGCGGATTGGTCGAATGGTCCATCAGAGCTGGGATCTTGGAATTCGGATTGGCCGAAACGAACCCGCTGGAGAACTGGTCACCCTCCATGATGTTGATGAGCCAGGCGTCATATTCGGCGCCGGAATGGCCTGCCGCGAGCAGCTCTTCGAGCATCACCGTCACCTTCACGCCATTCGGCGTGCCCAGCGAATAGAGCTGAAGCGGATGCTTCCCGACCGGAAGATCCTTTTCATGGGTCGCCCCGGAAATCGGCCGGTTGATGCTGGCAAACCGCCCGCCGCTTTCCGCGTCCCATTTCCAGACTTTCGGTGGGGTATAGGTATCATCAGCCATCTTACGTGCCCTTCTGCATGGTTTCTTGAAATCACCATGTAGGATGGGCGCGGGGAATGTCAGTAAACTTCTTTGTGAGACATCCTAAACCGGGCGGGACAGGATTATGCCGGCATGCTCTCGGTCAGCAGCAATTCCTGGTTCTGAACCGCCTTCGTCACCTTGACCGGCAACCAGCAGGTCACTTCCAGGCCGCCGCCCTCTACCGGCTTCATGCCGACTGTGCCGCCATGCAGGTCGATGAAATGCTTGACGAGCGCAAGGCCGAGGCCCGCACCGCGCTGGTCGCCCGACACGAAGCTGTCGAAGCTGGTCGCCCGCTTGTCGGCCGCAAGTCCCCGGCCATTGTCGCGAACGGACAGGGTGACCATGTCGCCGACCCGCTGGGACGAGACCACGATCTCCCCGCCGGATTCGGTAAAGCGCAGTGAATTGGAAATCAGGTTGAACAGGACCTGACGGATGCGGCGCTCGTCTGCGCGGATCATCCCGAGCTTGCCCTTGATGTCAGCGCGCACGGCAATCTGCGTGTCCTCGGCCTTGGACACGACCATGTCGATGCTTTCCTCGATGACATGGCGGAGGTCCACATCCTTCACGTCGAGGTCCATGCGGCCGGCTTCGATCATGGCGAGGTCGAGGATGTTCTCGATCAATTTCGAGAGGTGGTCCGAAGCAGACAGGATCGCGCTGACATAGTCTGTCTGGCGCTCGGTCAGATCGCCATTGCGTTTGGTTTCCAGCAATTCGGCATAGCCGAAGATCACCGTGAGCGGGGAGCGCAACTGGTAGGATACGTTCCGCACGAATTCCGTCTTGAGGCGGTCGGCGGCCTCGAAGGCTTCGGCGCGGTCGCGCAAGGCCGACTCGACCCGGCGTGTCGCCGTCACATCCGCAAAGGCAACCAGCGTGTTTCCGTCCGGCAAGGGGTGAGTCAGATAGGTCAGGATCGAGCCATCGGACCGGCGCATCTCGCCCGTGGTCGACTGACGGGCGCGCGCGGAAGGGTCGGTGATATGGCCCTTTATCGCGTCCCAGACATCAAGGTCATGGAAGAGCGGGACACAATCCTCGATCACGGCGCTGTAGTCCGGATGGTCTTTCAGCGTGTCATGGTCCAGCGACCAGAGGCGCTCAAAGGCCTTGTTGAACAGTTTCAGCCGTCCATCACCCCCGAACACCACAACCGCCTCGTGCAGATTGTCGAGTGTGGACGCTTGCGTTTTCACGATGGCGTTGAACTTGGTCTGGAGATCGAGTTCGCCGGTAATGTCCTTGAACAGAAGGAGCAGTCCGCCCATCGGGTGGCGCTGGCGCGTAACGGACAAGGTGCGGTCATCCGGCAGGGACCACGTATCTTCCTTCACCCCGTCAATATCGAGATAGTAGGAGAGTTCCTCAGCGCGCCATTCGGCATAATTCGTGCGGGCCGGCAGCTTGCGGCGCTCGCGCAGGCGATCCAGCAATTGCCCGTGGTTCGGGCGGTCCAGCAGGAAGCTCTCATCGAGATCCCACATGTCGCGGAAGGCCTTGTTGTAAAAGGTCAGTTTCCGGTCCGCGCCAAAGATGGCGACGGCGTCGGCGACATGGTTCAGCGTCTCGTCATGCGCGCGGACATGGCGGTTCAGTTCCTCGCGGGCATTTTCCTGCGCGGTCACGTCGAACGCCATCGCCCCTGCCCCACCGGACAGCGGGAAAGTCAGCACACGCATCGCGCGGCGCTCACCATTCACCACCATGTGGCGCGTCTCGTCTATGTCGGCGCCTTCGGAAATCGTCTTGCGAGCCTGATCGGCAGAAGCTTGGTCGAGCATCAGCTGGCGGTCCAGCACACGGTCGAGGTTCACGCCGTCGACCGCCTCGATATAGGACGGGTTCACCCATTGCAGCTTGCCCATGCCGGACACGCGCCAGGCGGGGAATGGTGCCTTGCCCAGCATGTCCAGGAAAGCCGTGGGATCGCGCGCGATGACCTGACGGGCCTCTTCCAGCTTGCCACGGGCAGAGCTTTCTTCCAGACCCTTGATGGTCGTGTCTGTGACCCAGACGACCGCGCGAGCGCCAGCCGTGCGGCCATCGGCCTCCAGGAAGCGGCCGGAGGGCCCGATAATGGTCAGCGAAAACGCCTGCCCCGTATCGCGCAATTCGCGCAGGCGGATGCGCAGCGTTGTGTCCTGTCCGGAGCTGTCGCGCGCTTCCAGATCAGCAAGGCCTTCAATGATCCGCACCGCCGGATCGGGCGAAATCGCATCATCGGTAAAGCTGAGCAGACCGGCCAGCGCGACGGGAGAACCATAAAGTTCCGGCGGCGTCATCTCTTCGCTGTCGGGTTCCAGCGCATCGCCCTGCCAGACCAGGATCACGCCGGGATGGGCCCCAAGAATGGAGCGATGCTCCGCCAGCAGGGTTTCGAGATCGGAAGACCGGTCCTTGTATTTACGGGCGGCCCCACGGGCACCATCGGAAACACGCAGCGCCCACAGCAAGGCCGCGAGGCCCAACGCCGTTGCACCGGCAGACATGATGATAGGGACCTGGTCCGCCGTGATTGCCATAGTGTCTTCAATCCAAATCGCACGAATCGGTCGCCGGTCGGCGGCCGCAACTGGTTAACGGATTGCTCCCTTTGCGTTAAGGCGGCGTTAACAAGAGGCTAATGCCAGACCGCTGAGCAGACAAGATAACTGAAACGTCATGTTGCAAAAACACCACACCGGCATAGTCTGGTCTTCGAAGCTTCATGGAGACTGTTCATGCGCAATCTGGTCCTCGCCCTGTCCGCTGCGGCCCTGTTTGGCTTCGCCGCGCCCGCTTCAGCGGGGGCAGGCGATGAGAGTGACGATCTGGTCCGGCTGCCGGGGCAGAGCTATCCCGGCCCCGGTCAGCGCAAGGCGAGAGCCAACGCGCACGCGCCGGACCGCCTTGTGGCGGGCGGCGGACTGATGGTCAGCTTCGATACCGATCTCGACGGAAAGATTACGCCGACCGAACTGGCAAACGGCATCAACGCGGCCTTCCTTGAGGCCGATTCCAATGGCGACGGGTATCTCAGCCCGCTGGAACAACTGTCCTGGGCGGAAAACCAGCCGACCCGCGACGACACGCTCGGAAATCCGGCCCGGTTCGACCCGAACCTCGACCGGCGCGCCAGTTTCGACGAATTCGACACGGTTCTCACCAGCCTGGCCGCGGACTATGCCTCGGAATCCGGCATCATTCACGTGGCCGACCTGAAAGCGCCAAAGCCGAACAAACGGGAAGAGACCCGTTTCGTCCGCAATGATCCGCCGCTTCGCCGCAACTAGGTAAGAATATCGTAGAGGTCGGTCCGCCGGTCCCGGAAAAAGCCCCAGGCCGCCCGTTCGCGTTCGATTTCGTCTAGATCGAATTCTGCGACAAGCACGCCCTGCTCGGTACGTCCGAAGTCGATCACGATCTCGCCGGTCGGGTCTGCGATGAAGCTGGTTCCGTAGAAGACCTGCCCTTCCTCATCGCCCACACGGTTGGCGGCCACGACCGGGATCGTGTTCGAGACGGCATGGCCCTGCATCGCGCGGCGCCAGCGGGCGGCGGTATCAAGGCCTGCATCCTGCGGCTCTGCGCCAATTGCGGTCGGGTATAGCAAGGCATCCGCGCCCATCAACGCCATGGCACGGGCGGCTTCCGGGAACCATTGGTCCCAGCAAATGCCAACCCCGATCCGGCCCTTCATCGTGTCCCATACGCGAAAGCCGGTGTCGCCGGGGCGGAAATAGTATTTTTCCTGATAGCCCGGCCCGTCCGGAATATGGCTCTTGCGATACACACCCAGAG
This sequence comes from Hyphomonas sp. UBA5111, assembly GCA_002414505.1. Classification (GTDB taxonomy): domain Bacteria; phylum Pseudomonadota; class Alphaproteobacteria; order Caulobacterales; family Hyphomonadaceae; genus Hyphomonas. Next base: position 30,646 of record DHZF01000069.1, read on the forward strand.
GCGTGCCGTCCGCGTCGATCATGACGAGGGAATTGTAATAGAGCGGGCCATCCTTCTCATAGATCGAGACGGGAATGACGACGCCAAGTTCCTCGGCCAGCGCCGACAATTGCTCGACCGCCGGGTGCTCCCGCCACGGATAGGCGCGCGCGAAATGCTCTTCTTCCTGAGTCTTGCAGAAATAATAGCCTGTGAAGAGTTCCGGCGGCAAGACGACGTCCGCCCCCTGCTCTGCCGCCTCGCGTACACGCTCCGCCACGCGGTCGATATTGTCCTGCACATCGTCAGAGGGCGTGAACTGGATGCAGGCAAGTGTCAGGGTACGGGTCATGTCTCTCTCCTGGCAATCAGGCTGGAATTTCGCGGGTCATGCAGTGGAAGCTGCCCCCGCCATTGAGGATGTGCCGCGCCGGCAGACCGATCACCTTGCGGCCCTCAAACAGGGCGCTCAGTTCGGCCAGCGCCACAAGGCTGTAGCGGTCCTCATAAACGGGAACGATCACCACACCATTGGTGATCGTGAAATTCATATGGCTTGCCGGGATCGGATTTCCATCCTCATCCTTCACTAGGCCCGGCGACGGAATGGTGGTGACCTCCAGCCCAGCCCGGCGCAGCGAGGTCTCGATCTCCTGCAATGTCTCGGCATTCGGGTCGTCCGCGCCAGACGGGTGCTGGCAGATTGCATGTCCCGGTGCGATGAAGCGGGCGATATTGTCGACATGGCCGTCCGTATGGTCGTTCAGCAGCCCATCGCCCAGCCAGGTAAATTCAGTTACGCCCAGCGCGCCCGCAATCGAGGCCTCGATCGCGGCCTGATCCATGTCGGGATTGCGGTTCGGATTGAGCAGGCATTGCCCCGTTGTCAGCAGGCGACCCATACCATCCGCATCAATACCGCCGCCTTCCAGAACCATTTCATGTTGCGACAGCTCGATGCCTTCATGATCTGCAATGGCAGCGGCCGTTTCAGTGTCACCCGGCATCAAATATTTGCCGCCCCAGCCATTGAAGCGGAAGGCCTGCGCACGGCGCGTTTCGCCTGTGCCGGTAATGATCGGCCCGGTATCGCGCATCCAGATATCACCCGTCGGAATGCGGCAGATCTCAGCGCAATCCCCTACAGCCGCCCGCGCGGTCGCTTCGGCCTCGTCGGAGCCTGCCGCCACGCGGATCGGAACGAACTCCGCCGCGGCCCGGATAAAACGGGCAATATCCTGGCGCGGGCCATCAAGGCTGCCGCCCCATTCTTCAACGAGACGTGGCCAACCAACCCAGAGGGCAGCATGCGGGGCCCACTCGGGCAGGAGATGAGGTTTCATGTCAGACATTGAGCGCGCCATGCCACAGCTTGTTCCAAAGGAAAAGGGCGGCCCTTCGCAGAGCCGCCCTTCCCGATTTCATATTACGGAGTTCCGATAATTAGAACTCGTAACGCAGACCGAAGCGGATCTCGTAGCGGGACGCGTCGCCCTGACGGGATTCACAGTCACCAGCCTGGAAGTCATCGACGGCACAAACAGACGGGAAGCCCGGCTCGCGCAGGATGCCCCACTCATCGTTCAGCAGGTTGGTGAAGTTGTCGACAACGATGAAGCCGGAAGCCTTGTGATC